>NZ_JAHFVJ010000006.1:0-418879 GCF_018599165.1 Dyella sp. LX-66 | reverse complement strand
TGAATCCTTCCAACGCAAGACGCCCACACAAGTCACCTGCGCACACTGTCAAAGATCAATCACTTGCGATCCATTCTTCTGAATCGCCCCGAGACGTTTCGTCCCGGGTGAGCCGCCCATTCTACATCGTCTTTCCGGTCCGTCAACACCTGCAGCGAAGTTTTTCTTGCTGCCGTTGTTGCCGTGGAACCCTTCGTCGAAGGCGTCTCGTCGAAGGGGCGAGAATCATATCGTCCATCCAGGAATCTGTGAAGGGGTTGCGCGGAAAATTTTTCCATCAGATGACAATCCGCGCCCCGCTACACTCGCGCGCATCCACTCACCTATAGAGAAGGACTCGAGGTAGCGATGAAAAGCCTGCTAGTAGCGCCCCTGTTGTTCGCCATCACCGCATGCGCCGCCGCGGCGCCTTCGTCACAGCCCAGCGTGACGCTGCACGGCAAGCGTTTCATGACTGAGTTCGCCACCACGGACGCCACGCGCGAGCGCGGCCTGATGATGCGCACCTCGCTCGCGCCCGATCACAGCATGCTGTTCGTGTTTCCCGACACGGATCAGCGCTCGTTCTGGATGAAGAACACGCTCATCCCGCTCGACATCCTTTATTTCGATGCCGACCGCAAGCTGGTCTCGATGCAGCTCGACGTGCCGCCGTGCAAGGCGGACCCGTGTGCCACCTACCCGAGCAACGCTCCAGCCCGCTACGTGCTGGAGCTGCCCGCGGGTACCGCCGGCCGCATCTATGCGGCGCCGGGCGACGAACTGACGGTGGAAGGAAACGTCGGCAAGGTGGAGTGATCGGCCGTTGCGGCCTGATCGTGTGCGATGGGCACGCCGATGCGGAAAGGAATCAGCGATTCGGGAAGCAGCTTTTCCAGGGCATCCCAATCGTCTTCGAACGGTACGAACTGTTGCATGTGAGGCTCCCTACTGAAGCGTCCCTCTGCGAGGGACGCGGGAGCATCAGAACACGCGGCCCGGTCAATGCGATGGCAAATTCGGGCCGCGTGCTGACAGGAGCGGGAGAGCGTTCAGTCGACCTCGACCATTTCGAAGTCGGCCTTGGTCGCGCCGCAGTCCGGGCAGGTCCAGGTATCGGGCACGTCTTCCCAGCGGGTACCTGGATCGATGCCTTCGTCGGGCACGCCCTCGGCTTCGTCATAGATAAAGCCGCAGACCACGCACATCCATTTCTTGTTGGGAGAGCCCTGACTCATCGTTATTGCGCTGCTTGAAAAGGGAACAAGAGGCGCATTCTCGCAACTCGGCCGCCCGTGCGGAAGCGTACGGCGGCCATCCACCACCATATTCCATGCATCCGAAGCTCAGAAACCCCGGTCTCTACGCCATTACCGACGGCCCCCGCGACGATCTGCTGGCCGCCGTGGCATTGGCCCTGGAAGGCGGCGCCCGCCTGGTCCAGTACCGCGACAAGAGCGCCGACCTGGCCCGCCGCCATGCGGAAGCCGCCGCGCTGCGGCAGCTCTGCGCCGGCCATGGCGTGCCGCTGATCATCAATGACGACGTCCGGCTCGCCGCCGCGATCCAGGCCGATGGCGTGCATCTGGGCGAGCACGATCCCGCGCTCGCGGCCGCCCGCACGGCGCTGGGCGAGCAGGCGATCATCGGCGTGTCCTGCTACGACTCGCTCGAACGCGCGCAGGAGCTGGCCGCCGCCGGCGCCGATTACCTGGCCTTCGGCGCGTTCTTCCCCTCGCCGACCAAGCCGCTGGCCCGCCGCGCCGCGCCGGAACTGCTGCGGCAGAGCGCCGCGCTGGGCCTGCCCCGTGTGGCGATCGGCGGCATCACGCCGGACAATGCCGGCTCCCTGGTGGACGCCGGCGCGGACTATCTCGCGGTGATTTCCGCCCTGTTCGGCGCCGCCGACGTGCGCGCCGCCGCGCAAACCTTCTCCGCCCTGTACACCACTGCTTCCGGAACCCCGCGATGACCAACCACGAACTCTTCCAGCGCGCCAAGCAACTGATGCCGGGAGGCGTGAACTCGCCCGTGCGCGCCTTCAAGTCGGTCGGCGGCGAGCCGTTCTTCACCGCGCGCGCGGACGGCGCCTATCTGTGGGACGTGGAAGGCAAGCGCTATATCGACTACGTGGGCTCGTGGGGCCCGATGATCGTCGGCCACAACCATCCGCGGGTGCGCGAAGCGGTGGAGCGCGCGATCAAGGACGGTCTTTCGTTCGGCACGCCCTGCCCCGCCGAAGTCACCATGGCCGAGACCATCACCCGCCTGGTGCCCTCGGTGGAGATGGTGCGCATGGTCAATTCCGGCACCGAAGCCACCATGTCGGCGATCCGCCTGGCCCGCGGCGCCACCGGCCGCAGCAAGATCGTGAAGTTCGAAGGCTGCTACCACGGCCACGGCGACAGCTTCCTGGTGAAGGCCGGCTCCGGCGCGCTGACCTTCGGCGTGCCCACCTCGCCCGGCGTGCCGAAGGCGGCCGCGGACCTCACGCTCACCCTCGCCTATAACGATCTGGCTGCGGCCGAGGCGCTGTTTGCCGAGCACGGCAGCGATATCGCCGGCCTGATCATCGAGCCGGTCGCCGGCAACATGAACTGCATCGCGCCGAAGGACGGCTATCTGCAGGGCCTGCGCGAGCTGTGCACCCGCCACGGCGCGCTGCTGATCTTCGACGAAGTGATGACCGGCTTCCGCGTGGCGCTCGGCGGCGCGCAGGCGCATTACGGCATCACGCCGGACCTGAGCACCTTCGGCAAGATCATCGGCGGCGGCATGCCGGTGGGCGCCTATGGCGGCCGGCGCGAGCTGATGGAACAGATCGCGCCGGCGGGCCCGATCTACCAGGCCGGCACGCTCAGCGGCAATCCGGTGGCGATGGCGGCGGGCCTGGCCATGCTGGAGCTGATCCAGGAACCGGGCTTCTACGACCGCCTCGCCGCGCGCACGCGCCTGCTGGCCGATGGCTTCCAGGCCGTGGCCGACGGCGAAGGCGTGCCGTTCAGCACCAACCGCGTGGGCGGCATGTTCGGCCTGTTCTTCACCGCGGAGAAGGTCGAAAGCTACGCCCAGGCCACCGCGGCCGACACCGCCGCGTTCAACCGCTTCTTCCACGGCATGCTGGAGCGCGGCGTGTATCTGGCGCCGTCGGCGTTCGAAGCCGGCTTCCTGTCCAGCGCGCATAGCGACGAAGACATCGCCGCGACGCTGGAAGCCGCCCGCCAGACCCTGCGCGCCACCCGCGCCTGAAACGAAACCGGCGCCGCGTTCGCACGCGGCGCCGGATAGCCGTACGAGCGGATCAGCGCTTGCCGACGAAGTCGGTCAGCGCCGCACGCAGGCGCGACAAGCCTTCGGCCAGATCCGCATCGGCGATGTTCAGCGGCGGCACGAAGCGCAGCACATCGGGGCCGGCCTGCAGCAGCAGCAAGCCATGCGCCGCGGCGTGATCGAGCACTTCACCCGCGCGCCCCTTGTACGCCTCCGCCAGCACCGCGCCGATCATCAGGCCGCGGCCGCGCACGCCCTCGAACAGGTGTAGTTCCGCGTCGATCGCCGCCAGCCCGTCGCGCAGCGCCTGCGCCTGCCGCGCGACATTCGCCATCAGCTCGGCCGAACCGAGCTTGCGCAGCGCCACGCGCGCCACCGCCGCGGCCATCGGATTGCCGCCGAAGGTGGTGCCATGCGCGCCGTACTGCATCACCTCGGCCACCTTGGGGCCGGCCAGCAGCGCGCCGACCGGGAAACCGCAGCCCAGCGCCTTGGCCAGGGTGACGATGTCCGGCGTCACGCCGTCCTGCGCATGCGCGAACAGCGTGCCGGTGCGGCCCATGCCGCACTGGATCTCGTCCAGCACCAGCAGCGCCTCGTGCGTGTCGCACAGTTCGCGCGCGCGGCGGATAAAGGCCGGCGACGCGGGCACCACGCCGCCTTCGCCCTGCACCGGCTCCAGCATCACCGCGGCCACGTCGCCCTGGGCGAACGCCGCTTCCAGGCCGGCGACGTCGTTGAAATCGAGATAGCGGAAACCGCCCGGCAGCGGCTCGTACTGTTCCTGGTACTTCGGCTGCGCGGTGGCGGTCACCGCGGCCAGGGTGCGGCCGTGGAAGGAGCCGCGGAAGGTCAGGATCACGCGCTGTTCCGGCGCGCGGCCCTTGGAGGCGGCCCACTTGCGCACCAGCTTGATCGCGGCCTCGTTCGCCTCGGCGCCGGAATTGCACAGGAACACGCGCTCGGCGAAGCCCGAAGCCTGTACCAATTCTTCGGCCAGGCGCAGCGGCGGCTCGGTGTAGAACACGTTGCTGCTGTGCCAGAGCTTGTGCGCCTGGGTCACCAGCGCGTCGAGCAGGTCCGGATCCTGGTGGCCCAGCGCGTTCACCGCGATGCCGGCGCCCAGGTCCACGTAGTCGCGCCCTTCGGTATCCCACACTCGCGCGCCTTTGCCGTGATCCAGTACGACCTCGCGGGGTCGGTACACCGGCAGCCAGTAGCGCTTGCCGAGTTCGATCAGGGACGACGAGGAATCCTGCGCGTGCATGTAAAGGGCTCCAGGCATTGCCATGCGGCAACACCGCTGAATGGTTGAGTGGGGAAAACGCCTGCTTGGGAGCGGGGCGTCCCGCATCGTAGAACCAGCGCCCGCGCATTTCCACGCGCCATGCGCGGGCGTTGTTCGCCCGGGCGTTACAGCGGCACGCCGGTGTTACACCTCTTCACGGAGCTTCCGCGCCTTGCCGGACGCCATTCCGCTGTGGCGGGCCCCGCCGTCGGTGCAACAACGGTGTTACACCTGCCCCGGGAGCGTTTTTGCAAGCCGTTGAAATTGCTCGGCACGGCACGTGCCGGGAGGCTGGCACGCCACTTGCCCTATGAATCAGCGACCCAGTTCAAAGCCATCCCCTCCGATGGCGACGCGGGCGGTAACCCGGCGATCCCTGTGGCCGGGCACCAACGGAGGCCCCCGGCTGACCCCTGTAGGCCGGGGGCCCTCCGTCTCTTCTTTGCTGGCATGCCGGACATAGACGTAGGTTGGGGTGAGCCAAAGGCGAACCCCAACAGTGCGAGACGTCTGGAAGTGGGCTTGTTGGGGTTCGCTGCGCTCACCCCAACCTACGATGCTGCGCCGGAATGACGAGCTGCGATCAGCGCAGCTGTTCCAACGCCAGCCCATGCTTCTTGCACAGGCGATAGATGGTGACGCGCGAGACCTTCAGCCGCCGCGCGCACTCGCTCACGTTGAAATGGCATTCGCGCAGGCAGCTGATCACCGCCTCGCGCTCCGCGGCCACGCGCGCGCTGCCCAGCGTGGCGCGGCCCGAAGGCATCTGCGACACATGGGCCAGGTCCAGGTCTTCCGGCGTGATCAGCGCATCTTCCGCCACCACCGCCGCGCGCTGCACGCGGTTGAGCAGCTCGCGCACATTGCCCGGCCAGCCGAAATGGCGCATCGCCTGGCGGGCGGCGCTGCTGAAAGTGCGCGCGTGGCTGCCGTGGTGTTCGCGGAAAGCATCGAGGAAATGCTGGGCCAGCAGCACCACGTCGTCCTCGCGCTCGCGCAGCGCCGGCATATGCAGGCGCAGCACGTTGAGGCGGTAGTACAGGTCTTCGCGGAAGCGGCCCTGCTCCACCGCGCGCTCCAGGTCCACGTGCGTGGCCGCCAGCACGCGCACGTCCAGGGTGATCGACTGGCTGCTGCCCACCCGCTCCAGCGTGCCTTCCTGCAGGAAGCGCAGCAGGCTGGTCTGCGCGTCGGCCGGCAGGTCGCCCACTTCGTCGAGAAAGACCGTGCCGCCGGCCGCGGTCTCGAAATGGCCCAGGCGCCGCGCATTGGCGCCGGTAAAGGCCCCGCGCTCGTGGCCGAACAGTTCGGACTGCACCAGGTTCGGCGGCAGCGCGCCGCAGTTGATCGCCGCGAACGGGCGCCCGGCACGGCGCGACAGGCTGTGCAGCGCGCGCGCCGCCACTTCCTTGCCGGTGCCGGTTTCGCCGGTGATCAGCACCGGCAGGTCCACCGGCGCGTACTTGCGCACGCTGGCGATCACCGCGCGGGTGGCCTTGCTGTGTCCGGTGATGCCTAAGTCGTCGGGTTCCGCCGCGACGATGTCGCCGCCGAGATAACCCAGGGAATCGAGCAGGCGGTCGACGTCGACCGGTGCGGTGAAGACATCGACGCAGGTGTCGATCATGCCGCCCAGGGCCGGCTCGCCGGCCGGCATCTCGGCCGGCATCAGCGCCAGCCAGGGCAGGCCCGGATGCGCGTCCATCACCAGGGCCATCGCGGTCATGCTCGCGGCCTCCGCTTCGCGCAGATCCGCCACCGCCACCACGGTATTGCCGCCGCGCGTGCCGATGCCGCCCACGGCGGAAGCGTCGGCGACGCGGACATACCAGCCGGCCCGGTTAAGACGCATCCGCTCGGTGGCGCTGGGCTGGCCGAACCACACGACGCAGCGCTTGGCGTCTGCCTTGCTCACAGCCATGAGCCTATCCCCCGTCGCCGGTCTCGGACGTGGCGCGGTCTCCCAGCCGCACCCTGCGGTCACGTTCCGCAGTCCCTTCCCCCGGGGTTGCTACAGAAGTGTGATATGCCTCACACGTTATAGGTTCACGGGTGTCATGGGCACCGGCCGAATGGACGGCGCAGGGTCAGCCAGATGGGGGAGCGGGCGCGCGGCGCGCCCGCTGAACGACACTCACCAGACGCCGGTATTGGCCATCGAGGCCCACGGTTCCTGCGGCGGCAGGTGGCCGTCGCGCTGCAGCAGCTCGATCGAGATCAGGTCCGGCGAGCGCACGAAGGCCATGTGGCCGTCACGCGGCGGGCGGTTGATGGTGTAGCCCAGGTCCTGCAGGTGCTGGCAGGTGCGGTAGATGTCGTCGACCTCGAAGGCGAGGTGGCCGAAATTGCGCGCGCTGCCGTAATCCTCTTCGGAGCCCCAGTTATAGGTGAGCTCCACTTCGGCTTCCGGCGAAGCCGGCGCGGCGAGATAGATCAAGGTGAACTTGCCGGCGGCGCTTTCCATCCGCCGCGTTTCCTTCAAGCCAAGGCCTTCGCAGAAGAAACGCAGGCTGGCGTCGACGTCGCGCACGCGGACCATGCTGTGCAGGTACTTCATGGGGTGTCCTCTTCAATCCAGAAACAGATCGGGCAGCAGCGGCTTCGACGGGTCGACCGCATAAGGCGCGAAATCGGTGACGCCCGCTTCGCGCAGCACGTCCTCGTCGATCAGGAACTGCCCGTGGAAACCCTTGGCCGGCCGCACCAGCACCGCATGCGCGGCGTCGGCGACGATCTCCGGCTTGCGGCAACGGGGCACGTCGACGCCGGGAATCATGTTCAGCGCATCGGTGGCCACGATGGTGCGCGGCCACAGCGCATTCACCGCCACGCCCTGCGGGCCGAATTCGCCGGCCAGGCCCAGCGTGACGAAGCTCATGCCCATCTTCGCCAGCGTGTAGCCGGTATGCGGCGCCCACCATTTCGGGTCGAGCGAAGGCGGCGGCGCCAGCGTGAGGATGTGCGGGTTGGCGGACTTCAGCAGATGCGGCAGGCAGGCCTGCGCGCACAGGAACGAACCGCGCGCATTCACCTGCTGCATCAGGTCGAAGCGCTTCATCGGCGTGTCGAGCGCGCCGGCCAGCCAGATCGCGCTGGCGTTGTTGACCAGGATGTCGATGCCGCCGAAGGCTTCGACGGTGGCGGCGACGGCCGCTTTCACTTCGTCCTCTTCGCGGATGTCGCACTTGATCGCCAGGCCCTTGCCGCCCGCCGCATCCACTTCCGCCGCGGCGGTGTGGATGGTGCCGGGCAGTTTCGGATTCGGCACGCTGCTCTTGGCCGCGATGGCGACGTTGGCGCCGTCGCGCGCGGCGCGCAGCGCGATCGCCAGGCCGATGCCGCGCGAGGCGCCGGTGATGAACAAGGTCTTGCCCTTGAGACTCGCCATGGCGTTGCTTCCCGCTGGAAAACGCCAAGTGTAGGAGCGGCCAGGACATGCGCAAAGCGCATGGAGGATCGGGCAAGTTTTAAACGTTCACGCCGTCTTTCGATCAGGCTTTCTGGAAGCGCGGCAGGATGTGCTGCAGCTCGGCCAGGCGGCGCAGCGGGTCGGTCAGTTCCAGCAGGCGCTGCTGTTCTTCCAGCTCCAGCGGCAGCAGTTCGGCCAGGCGGAAGCCGAGCCAGCCCGCGTCGTCGTAATCGTCCGTGGTGGCGTGGCGCCATTGCGGCGCCATGTGTTCGAGCAGGCGGCCCAGGATGGTCTGCAGCAGGGCGAACTCGACCGGCACGGTCTCGCGCTGCTCGGCCGGCCAGTGCTCCACCTGGCCGGTGACCAGGCCGTCGGAACGCACGCGCGTGCGCGTCACGCGGAAACGTTCCTCGCCCTGCGCGACGATGCCGAGCAGGCCGTCATCGCCATGGCTGAAGTCGATGATGCGCGCCAGCGTGCCCACCGCGGCCGGCATGGCCGGCTCGCCCACTTCCTGGCCCTTGAGGATCAGGCACACGCCGAAACCGATGCCGCGGCGCGAGCAGTCGCGCACCATGTCCAGGTAGCGCCGTTCGAACACGCGCAATTGCAGATGTCCGCCGGGATACAGCACGGTCGAGAGCGGAAACAGCGGCAGTTCGTCGGGGAGCGGCGTGGACATGGGGTGGAAGTGTAGCCAGTTGGCATCACTGGACGGCGACCGGTCCGGCACCGCACAGTGTTCCGACCCCATCGTGCCGTTTCCCCGCAGGAGCCCCGCCGGATGTCCGCCGCCGAACTGCCGCTCACCCTGCTCGACCCTGTCGCCCTGCCCGCCGCGCCCGTGTTGCAGGTGCGGGGCCTGGTCAAAGCCTTCGACAAGCGCGAAGTGCTGCGCGGCGTGGACTGGACGGTGCCGGCCGGACGCGTGATCGGCCTGCTCGGCCGCAACGGCGCCGGCAAGACCACTTTGCTGCGCTGCCTGCTCGGGCTGTCGCCGATCGATGGCGGCGAAGTGCAGCTGCTCGGCGCGCCGATGATCGAGCCCGGCGGCGAGCGCATGCACCGCATCGGCTTCGTGCCGCAGACCTTCGATCTGTTTCCGTGGATGAGGGTGCGCGCCTATCTGGATTTCACCGCCGCGTTCTATGCGCGCTGGGACCACGCACTGGCCGCGCGCCTGCTGGAAAGCTGGGAGCTCGATCCGAAGCAGAAGATCGGCCAGCTCTCGCAAGGCCAGCGGCAGAAGCTGGCGATCGTGCGCGCGATCGCGCCGCAGCCGGACCTGCTGGTGCTGGACGAACCCGTCGCCAGCCTCGACCCGCAGGCGCGCCGCGCCTTCATGACGGAACTGCTGGAGCTGATGCGCCATCCGGGCAAGACGGTGATCTTCTCCACCCACATCACCGCCGACCTGGAACGCGCCGGCGCCGATATCGCGCTGCTGCGCGATGGCCGCATCCAGTTCACCCGCCCCCTGGCGGAACTGCGCGAGCGCTTCGTGCGCGCGGTGCTGACGCGGGCGGAAGGCTGGCCGCAGATGCCCACCGTGGCGGGCCTGCTGAAAGCTCACACATCCGGCGCGGAATTGCAGATGCTGCTGGAAGACGCCGACCCGGCGGCGCTGCGCGCGCTGGCCGAGGAAAGCGGCGCGGCCTTGCGCATCGAAACGCCCACGCTCGAAGACCTGTTCGTGGAACTCGCATGAAAGCGGTCTGGCAACTTTGGCTGCAGTTGTGGAAGCGCATGCCGGTGCTGGCCGTGCTTTCGATGCTGATGTGCCTGACCGGCCTGGTGCTGGCCCTGATCGCGATGCTGGATGCGCGCGTGGCCTATCTGGGCATGGGCTTCGTCGCCTTCGCCTCGTGGTTCTGGCATATCGGCCTCGGCCAGGTGCTACGCGGCGTGTGCCGGCCGGAAAGTTTCCTGCTGCCGGGCTTCCGCTCGCGGCTGGCCTGGCTGGGCGTGGCCGGCGTGGTGCAGTGGGTGCTGCTGCCGGGCGCGCTGCTGGTGCTGGCGGGGCCGCCGCATGGTGCGCTGATCATCGCCGGCCTGTTCGTAGTCGCGTCGCTGGGCCTGGCGCTGGGTTGCGGACGCCGCGTGAGCCTGGCGATCTGGGCGGTGTTTATCGCAGCCGGCTGGATGCCACGGCTGGCCGCGCAGGTGACGACGGTTGCGCTGGCTTCGCCGTGGACCGCGCCCTTGCTGTTTCTGTGCGCGGCCCTGCTGATCCGCTACGCGCTGGCGCCGCTGCTGCGCATCCAGGATGTCGAAACGCCCACCTCGCCGCTGGAGAACGCCAGCATCGGCCGCAACAGCCAGTCCGCGCTGGATGACACGCCGGCGCGGCGCGGCGCGTGGAATCGCTGGCTGGGCGAATTGTTCGACCGCGCCGCGCAGCGCGCGCTGGAGCGCAGCCTGCAGACCTATCGCCAGCGGCCCAGCGCCGCGGGCCGCCTCGCCCTGGTGCGGCGCCTGCTGCTGCCGCACGACAATCCGCAGGCGATCGCGCTGCGCCTGGTGCTGGTGGCCGGCATGGTGGCGATCTATTTCCTGGCGGTGATGCATCGCCAGCATTTCGATGCGGCGGTGATCGGCGCCTACGCGGTGCTGCTCACAATGGCGCGCTTCCCGCAGCTGGGCCGCGGCATGTTGCGCATGCGGCCGAACCTGGCCGACCTGTATCTGACCCTGGCGCCGGCCACGCGCGGCGAATACCAGAAGATCATGGTCGACGCGCTGATACTGCTGGTGCCGGTAAGCGTGCTGACTGCGCTGGCGTACACCCTGCTGGGCAGCGTGCTGGCGCATGCGGCGGAGCCGGTGCGGATGCTGCTGACCGCGGCCATCGTCGCCACTTCCGCCAGCCTCGTGGCGCTGGCGGTGCATCTGATCGGACCGGAAGGCAGTTTCGGGCGCGGCGCGATCAACCTGGTGCTGATCTTCGGCGCGATGGCCACCTATTGGGGCGGCTACTGGCTGCTCGGCGCGCTCGGCCTGGCCTGGGGCGCATTGGCGCTGGGCGCGGTGACGATCAGCTTCGGCGGCGGCGTGTGGTATGCCGCGCAGCGCGAATACCAGCGGCGCGCGCCGCGCTTCGACGCGCCATTGGGCTAACGCACCGCAGGCTGAGGCTTTAGCCGCGCAGCGCTTCGACGAAGCGGCGCGGCGCGTTTTCGAAACCGCCGTTGGACATGAACACCACGTGGTCGCCGTCGCGCGCCTGCGTGCGCAGCGAGGACACCAGCGCATCCACCGACGGCACGGTGGCGCCGCGGCCTTGCAGTGCGTCGGTGACGCGCTTGGCATCCCACGGCAGCTCGGGGCGATGCAGGAACACCACACTATCCGCATCGGCCAGCGACGGCGCCAGCCCTTCGGCATGCGCGCCCAGGCGCATCGAATTCGAACGCGGCTCCAGCGCCACCAGGATGCGCGCCTTGCCCACCTTGGCGCGCAGGCCGGCCAGGGTGGTGGCGATGGCGGTGGGGTGATGGGCGAAGTCGTCGTACACGCGCACGCCGGCCACTTCGCCGACCAGTTCCATGCGGCGCTTGACGCTTTCAAAGGTGGCGAAGGCCGGCAGCAGTGCGCGCGGATCGGCGCCGGCTGCGGTAGCGGCGGCGAGTGCGGCCAGCGCATTCATCACGCTGTGATTGCCAAGCAGCGGCCAGCGCACTTCGCCCAGCAGCTCGCCGTTGCGGTGCACGGCAAAGGCCGAGCCGTCCGCTTCGATCAGCCGCGCCTGCCAGTCGCCCTGCCCGATGCCGAAGGTTTCCACCGGCGTCCAGCAGCCCATGGCCAGCACTTCGGCGAGGCGCTCGTCGTGCGCGTTGACGATCAGGCGGCCGTTGCCGGGCACGGTGCGCACCAGGTGATGGAACTGGCGCTGGATCGCGGCGACGTCAGGGAAGATGTCGGCGTGGTCGTATTCGAGGTTGTTGAGGATCGCGATGCGCGGGCGGTAGTGCACGAACTTGGAGCGCTTGTCGAAGAACGCGCTGTCGTATTCGTCCGCCTCGAGTACGAACGGCTTGCCGCTGCCCAGCCGCGCCGAAATGCCGAAATTGCCCGGCACGCCGCCGACCAGGAAGCCGGGCGCCAGCCCCGCGCTTTCCAGCAGGTGCGCCAGCAGGCTGGTGGTGGTGGTCTTGCCGTGGGTGCCGGCGACGGCCAGCACCTCGCGCCCGGCCAGCAGCGTTTCGCCCAGCCACTGCGGGCCGGACACATAGCGCAGCTGTTGGTCGAGCATGTATTCGATGGCGGGGTTGCCGCGCGTCATCGCGTTGCCGACCACGATCAGGTCGGGCTTCTCGCGCCCCTGCAGATGCTCGGCGGTGTAGCCCTGCATCAAGGTGATGCCGAGCGCCTGCAGCTGGTCGCTCATCGGCGGGTAGACGTTGGCGTCGGAACCTTCGACCGGCAGGCCGAGTTCGCGCGCCAGCGCGGCGACGCCGCCCATGAAGGTGCCGCAGATGCCGAGGATGTGCAGACGCATGGAGAACCTGTCGAACGCGTGGCGCGGCGCGTGGCCGTCACGAAAAGAGGGATGCCGGATGAAGAACGGGCCGCGCGTGGCGGCCCGTGTCCGGATCAGCCGTTGGCGGCTGCCGATTCCTGCGCGAGTGCGCGCTTGACGCGTGCGGTGACTTCGTCGAGCTCGCCCACGCCGTCGACCACCTGCAGCTGGCCGCGCTTGGCGAAGAAATCCGCCACCGGCGCGGTCTGCTCGGCATAGACCTTCAGGCGGTCGCGCACCACGACCGGATCGTCGTCCTTGCGGTGCTCGGCTTTGAAGCGGATCTCGACGCGGCCGATGATGGCTTCGTCCGGCACGTCCAGCTTCACCACCGCGTCCAGCGGCTGGCCGATCTTGGCCAGCAGGTGGCCGAGCGCGTCGGCCTGGGCGACGTTGCGCGGATAGCCGTCGAGGATGAAGCCGTTCTTAACGTCGTCCTGCGACAGGCGTTCTTCCAGCATGGCCAGCAGGATGTCGTCGGAGACCAGCTTGCCTGCGTCCATCACCGCCTTGGCTTTCAGGCCGGTGGGCGTGCCCGCGGCCACAGCCGCACGCAGCATGTCGCCGGTGGAAATATGCGGCACGCCGAGTTCAACCTTGAGGCGCGCAGCCTGGGTACCTTTGCCCGAGCCGGGCGGGCCAAGAAGGACGAGTCGCATAATGCTCCAAGGGTTCCGGGTCGCTGGCGGCACGCTGCCCCAGCCTTCGGAAAAAAGAAAATTGACAGTCACGTTAACGTCTGTGGGGGGTGCCGTCAAACGAGATGGCGCGCTCATTTGCGCCAAGTCACTGTTGCAAAAGCGTTCTCCCACCCGCGTACGATTGCCGCACTGCACGATCATCATAGGAGTGAACCCATGAAGCGTTCGTCTCGATCCCCCGCTGGCCGCCTTTTGTATGCTCAATCGGGCGGCGTGACCGCGGTGATCAATGCCACCGCCGCCGGCGTGATCGAGGCCGCCCGGGCCAAGGGCGTGCAGGTATATGCCGCGCGCAACGGCATCCTGGGCGCGCTGCGCGAGGAACTGATCGACACGTCGAAGGAAACCGCGGCGGCCATTGCCGCCCTGCGCCACACGCCCGGCGGCGCGTTCGGCTCCTGTCGCTACAAGCTCAAGTCGCTGGAGGCGAACCGCGCCGAGTACGAGCGCCTGATCGAGGTGCTGCGCGCGCACGACATCCGCTGGTTCCTCTACAACGGCGGCAACGACTCGGCCGACACCGCGCTGAAGATCTCGCAGCTGGGCAAGGCGATGGGCTACGACATCCGCTGCATCGGCGTGCCCAAGACGGTGGACAACGACCTGGCGGTGACCGACTGCTGCCCCGGCTTCGGCTCGGTGGCGAAGTACACCGCCGTCTCCACGCTGGAGGCGAGCCTGGACGTGGCTTCGATGGCGGACACCTCGACCAAGGTGTTCATCCTGGAAGTGATGGGGCGCCATGCGGGCTGGATCGCCGCGGCCGCGGGCCTGGCCGGCGACAGGGCGGATGCGCCGCCGCATCTGATCCTGTTCCCGGAGCGGGTGTTCGACGAAGCGGCGTTCCTGGCCAAGGTAAAGGCCACCGTCGAACGCGTGGGCTGGTGCACGGTGGTGGCTTCGGAGGGCATCCGCAATGCAGAAGGCCAGTTCCTCGCCGAAGCCGGCGGCCGCGATGCGTTCGGCCATGCGCAGCTGGGCGGCGTGGCGCCGGTGCTGGCGGCGCTGGTGAAGGAGAAGCTTGGCTACAAGTACCACTGGGCGTTGCCGGATTATCTGCAGCGCTCGGCCCGCCATCTCGCTTCCAAGACAGATGCCGACCAGGCTTACGCGGTGGGCAAGGCGGCGGTGGAGTACGCGCTGGCCGGCCAGAATGCGGTGATGCCGGTGATCGTGCGCACCGCGGATGCGCCATATCGCTGGAAGATCGAATCCGCGCCGCTTTCGAAGATCGCCAACCGCGAGAAGAAGATGCCGGCTTCTTTCCTTACACGCGATGGCTTCGGCATTACGGCCGCGGCGCGGCGCTACCTCGCCCCGTTGATCCAGGGCGAGGCGCCGCTTCCGTATGGCAAGGATGGGCTGCCGAAGTACGTGCAGCTGAAGAACCTGGCGGTGGCCAAGCAGTTGCCCGAGTTCAAGCAATGACCGCGTGCTGACCGGCGTGCTGCGCGCGCTCGGCCAGCAGGGTGTCGACCAGTTCGTCCACGGCCGCCTCGGCTGCGCTCAGCGAGGCCGCCAGGCGCTCGCCGCCGAATTCGTCGTATTCGACGGCAACGCTGCGCACGTCGGTGATGCCGATATAGCCGAAGGCCGTGCATACGGCGGGTTCGACATGATTCATGGCCTCGATGCGGCCGCCCGGGCCGTAGCCGTAGTCGCCGCGCGAACCCAGCAGCACCAGGGTGCGGGGGCGTTCGTCCAGCAATGGCCAGTAGGGTTCGCCGGCTCGTGCGCGGTCGAAGCCGAAGCTGCGGCCGACGCGCACGATGTTGTCGATATACGCCTTGAAGCCGCTGGGCACGCCGAAGTTGTACATCGGCACGCCGGCGACGATCAGGTCGGCGCCGATCAATTCGTCGACCAGTGCGTCGCTTTCGGCAAGGCGCTGGTGCATCCATGGGGCGCGCTTCGCTTCCGGAGTGAAGGCGGCATGGATCCAGGCACTGTCGACGGGGGCGGGTGGGGATTGGCCGATATCGCGGTAGAGCACTGGATCCGTAGTACGGGCGGCATGCCAGCGGGCGGCGAAGCGGGCGCTGAGGCGGCGGGTGTGGGAGCCGTAGGCGTGAAGGTCGGAGCGACCGCCGCGAGCGCTGGCGTCGAGGTGCAGCAAGGTGGTCATAAGGCTTCCTATGCATGAACTCCATTCACGTGATGGAGAATGAGGTGCATGCTATGGAGCCTTGTGGCCGCTGAAAAACGATGCTTTCTCACCCGATGGATGAGTTGAATTCATCTTTGGCCCGCCGCCTGCCGCCCTTGGGTGCGCTGCGGGCATTCGAGGCGGCCGCACGCCACCAGAGTTTCCGGATGGCGGCGGAAGAGCTTTCCGTTACCGCCACCGCAGTGAGCCATCAGATCCGCCAGCTCGAACGCCTGCTCGGTGTGGCGCTGTTCGAGCGGCAGGTGCGCAAGGTGACGCTGACGGCGGAGGGGCGGCTGCTGTTTCCCGCCTTGCGCGAGAGCTTCGACCTGATGGCGGCAGCGGTGGCGCCGCTGCTGCGGCCGAAGCGGCGGCGGATGCTTACTGTCTCTGCCACACCGGCCTTTGTTGCGCGGCTGCTGGTGCCGCGATTGGCGGCGTTCCAGGCCAGCCATCCGGAGCTGGATCTGCGCTTGCATGCGTCGACGCAGCCGGTGGATTTCGCTGCGCAGCAGATCGATGCGGCGATCCGCTACGGCAAGGGGCCGTATCGGGACCTGCGCAACGAACCGCTGCTGCATACGCGGTTCGCGCCGATGTGCAGTCCGGCGCTGAAGCTGCGCACGCCGAAGGATCTCGCGCGCCATCCGCTGCTGCACTTCCAATGGCAGCCGAGTTTTCGGGAACCGCCGGACTGGGCGGCGTGGCAGCGGGCTGCCGATCTGCGCACGCTCGATGTTGCGCGCGGCGTTACGTTCAGTGATGAGACTCATGCGATCGATGCGGCGATCGCGGGCCAGGGTGTAGCGCTGCTCAACACCGCGCTGGTAGCCGACGAACTGGCGCGCGGCACGCTGGTGCAGCCGTTCGGGCCGGCACTGGATGGGCTGGATTACCAACTGGTGTATCCGCCGGCCGCTGAGAGCGATCCCGCACTCGCGGCGCTGCGCGAGTGGCTACTCCATTTGAGCTGAGCCCCCTTCTTCAACTCAAATGGAGTTGAGTACGTCCGTCCCGCTTAATCAAATCAAATTGAGTTGAACGGGTTCTTCAAATCAATTTGATTTGAAGTGTCCGTACGCTACGGAAAGAAGCGCGTGAGGCTGGCACGGTACGCCAGATAGTCCTGGATATCGTTATGCCCCGCCTCCGGCACCACCTGCAGCAGCGGCGGCGTGGCGAAGCTGGCCGCCAGCGCGGCGGTGCGCTCGGCCGGCATCAGCTGATCCTCGCCGGCGCGCACGATCAGCACCGGGCAACGCACCTGCGGCGCATAGCGCCAGGAATCGAAGCGATCGCGTGCCAGCCAGTCGACCGGAAACCACGGATAGAAGCCCTGCGCCACGCGCACCAGGCTGTCGAACGGCGTCACCAGCGCCAATCGCTCGACAGGACGCCGCGCCGCCAATTGCACCGCAACGCCACTGCCCAGGCTGCGCCCAAGCACGGCCACCGAAGCGTGGTCCTTCGCCACCCGATCGAACCAGGCGAGCGCATCGGCCACGAGCGCCTGCTCCGTCGGCTCACCCTCGCTGGCCGCGTAGCCGCGATAGGGCAGCAAATAAACCGTGCGCTCGGGAAACCACCGCGCCAGCTCCTCGCGCGCATCCTCGACCCGCTCGCCATTACCGCCGAAATACAGCAGCGCACGTGGCTTGCCGGGATTGACCACCCAGCCGCGCAAGGTCACGCCTTGGTTGACCAGTGCGATGTCCGGCGCATGCGCCACGCGCCAGCTGAACTCGGGGTGGTAGATCATGCCGCGCTGGTTAAAGTACAGCGCGGCCGCGAAAGCGATGTAGAGCAATCCAGCCAATACGGCCATCACGCCGATAACGCGCAGGAACACTCAGCGATCCCTGCCCGCCGGCTGCTTCTCGTCGACCGTCTCGATACGCGTCACCCTGCCCGCCTTCAATGTGATGCGGATGGTCCGCTCCATGGCCCGCGACGATACCGCATCCGGCAGCACCAACTCGCCGCTGTACCACTCGGCGAACACCGGCTTGCCCGGCGCCACGCCGAACAGTTCCGGCAGCGTGGCGCGGTGGCATTCGCCGGCATAGACGGCCGCGTCGATGCAAAGCCAGGTATCGATGTCCACCAGGTAGAGGCGGTCGTCTTCCAGGCGCCAGCGGCCGGTATAGCCGCGTTCGTCGTCGGTGGCGCTGCGCAGCGGCGCCGGCATGAAGCGTGGCCGCTCGCGGCCGGCGTAGTGCTGGGCCAGCGGATCGCCCAGCACGTCGTAGGTGCGGCCATGCCATTCCAGGCGTTCCGGCGGGGAAAACGCCTGCGCCGCCCACGGCAGCAGCAGGCAGGACAGCGCGAGCCGCCCCGGCCACCTGTCCGCAAAGCTTTTCGCTGACCGCTTCATGGGGCGCAGCTTGCCACAAGGTTTTGCGAGCGCCTGTACGCCTTTCGGCAAGGGCGCGCGAGCCGCGTCACGCTTCCGCATCGGCCATTTCGCCAGCGAAGCGGAAGAAGCCGACCAGCCGGCGCAAGTTGTCCGCCTGCTCCCGCAGGGCGGTGCCGGCCCCGGCCACCTCATCGACCAGGGTCGCGTTCTGGCGGGTCGTCTCGTCCATATGGCGCACGGCGCCGCCGATCTCGCCGATGCCGTCGGACTGCCCGCGGCTGTTCGCGCTGATCCCCGCCACCGTGCGGGACACCTCCACCGCGCTTTCCACGATGCGCTCCAGCACCTGCGCCGAGCGGTCGGCCAGGGCCGCGCCGGCTTCGACCGTGCCGCGGCTGTCTTCGATCAGATGGCGGATATCGCGCGCCGCCTCGGCGCTGCGCTGGGCCAGCTGGCGCACTTCGTCGGCGACCACGGCGAAGCTGCGGCCGTGTTCGCCGGCGTGTGCAGCCTCCACGGTGGCGTTCAAGGCGAGCAGGCGCGTCTGGAAGGCCAGCGTGTCGATCGCGCCGACGATATCGCTCATGCGCCGGTTCGCCGCGTCGATCGCCTCGACCGAGCGCATGGTCTGCGCCACCAGTCCGCTGCCGTCCTCGGCCTGCAGGCGCGCGGCGGCGGCGAGGCGGTCGGCCTGGGCCGCGCTGTCGGCGTTGCGGCGTACGGCGTCGGTCATGCGGGTCATCGAGATGCCGGTGCCGGCGAGGCTTTCGGCCTGCGCCTGGGTGCGCTGGCGCAAGGTGTCGTTGCCGTGGGCCAGCTGATCGGCCGCGTGCGTCACGCCGGCCGCGTTCTGCTGCACCTGGCGCACCACCAGGGCCAGGCGCTGGTCCATGCGCTGCAGGGCGCGCAGCAGGGTGCCGATCTCGTCGTGATGGCCGGGTTCGATGGCGTGGCCAAGTTCGCCGTCCGCGATGCGCTGCGTCACCGTCACCGCCTGGTCAAGCGAGCGGGTGATGGTGCGGATCAGCAGACTGTCGACCACCGCGGCCGCGCCCAACCCGAGCAGCAGCACGGTGAGCAGCACCACCAACGCACGGCGGCTTTCCCGATGCGCCGCCGCGGCCGCATCGTCACCGGCCTGCAAAGCCTTGGCGAACAGATTGGCGAAATCGGCATGCAGCGGAACAAAAGCCGGCTGCACATCCGAGGCGATCTGCACCTGGGCGATGTCGTACTGCTCCGCTTCCAGCTGCTTGATCGCCTCCTCGACCACCTGCTCGGCGGCCTTGCGGTGGGCATCGGTCACGCCGATCAGTTGCGCTTCCTGGCGCGCCAGGCCGCTGGCCTGCAGATGCTTCCAGGTCCGCTCGATATCGACGCGGTTGGACTGGATCAAGGTCTTGGCTTCATCCAGCGCCGAGGGCAAGCGCGTCAGTCCGGCATGGGTCAGGGCATTGAGGCTGTCGTTGTAGTCGTTCTGGATGCGGCCCACGTCGGACACCGGACTGAGCGCATCGGCGACCAATGCCCCCATGCGCCGGTCGGCATGCACCAGCGCCCCTACCGCGGCGCCGCCGATCAGCAGCATCAACAGCAACAAGCCGCCCAGTCGCAGAAACAGACGGGCACGCAAAGACAACGCCGCCCACCGTGGACGGGACAGGGGGAAATGCATGGAGACACCTTTGCTTGGGGAGCGGGGGATGGCCCCTGCATCGGCCGTCCGCTGCCGCGCTTTAGGAAAAACCTTGTTTTAAATCAATTATTTCAATTCGATATAACCACGGTGTCGTGGCGGTGACACGGCTGACCGCCAGATGAAGATCCTGTGACGAATAAGCCCCGGCGTTCAGACGCAGCTTTCTACGATCTTTCCTAACGACGGCAGTCCGTCGGGAGGAGCGCATATGAAGAAGCCAAGCACACAGTTCCTCGGCAGCCTGTTTCTCGCCGCCGGCCTGCTGCTCGGCAGCGGCGCCGCGCTGGCCGACAACGATCACGGCCGCGGGCACGACCGCGGCGACCGCCATGGCCACGACGACCGCGACCGCGGCCACGGCAACTGGGAGCGCAGGGACGGTCATCGGGATTGGAGCCGCCGCGACTGGGACCGCCACGACCACTGGCGCGGCCCCGACCGCGGCTGGCACGACGACCGCCGCTACTACCACGGCGGCTACTACCGCCCGCACCATCGCTGGGCGCGCGGCGAGCGCTACTACGGTCCGGTCTATGTGGTGAACGACTACCGCTACTACCGCCTGCGCCCGCCGCCGTACGGCTATCACTGGGTGCGCGACGATGGCGGCTATCTGCTGGTCGCCGTCGGTACCGGCATCATCCTGGACATGGTGCTCAACTAAGCAGCGCGCGCGATCGGGGAAGGAACTTGGTGAAGGCGGTGTCTACGGACACCGCCTTTTTCTTGCGCGGATGCAATCGTCATGGCCTACGCGTTGCGTCGCACAACATAAGCCCCGCCGACCTCTGCCTATACTCGCCGGACCCGCCCGCAAAGGGCGGTCACTACAACCGGGATGGGGAGGCTTCGATGCTGCAGCAGTATGGCTTGTGGATCGTGCTTGCATGTGCGGTCGTGGCAGTTCTGTATGGCGCGCTCTCGGTGCGCTGGATCTTGGCGAAATCACCGGGCAATGAGCGCATGCAGGAGATCGCCGCGGCGATCCAGCAAGGTGCACGGGCCTACCTCAACCGGCAGTACGCCACCATCGGTGCCGTCGGCTTGGTGCTCTTCATCGTCATCGGCCTGGCCCTGGACTGGGGCACGGGCATCGGCTTCGCCATCGGCGCGGTGCTGTCGGGCGCGACCGGCTATATCGGCATGAATGTCTCGGTGCGCGCGAACGTGCGCACCGCCGAGGCGGCGCGTTCGGGCCTGGCCTCGGCGCTCAACGTCGCGTTCCGCGGCGGCGCCATCACCGGCATGCTGGTGGTCGGCCTGGCGCTGATGGGCGTGGCGGCGTACTACGCGGTGCTGCGCCACCTGGGCTACGAGGGCATGCGTGCCCTGCACGCCCTGGTCGGCCTGGCCTTCGGCTCCTCGCTGATCTCGATCTTCGCGCGCCTGGGCGGCGGCATCTTCACCAAGGGCGCGGACGTCGGCGCCGACCTGGTCGGCAAGGTCGAAGCAGGCATTCCCGAGGACGACCCGCGCAACCCGGCGGTGATCGCCGACAACGTGGGCGACAACGTCGGCGACTGCGCCGGCATGGCGGCCGACCTGTTCGAGACCTACGCGGTAACCCTGATCGCCACCATGCTGCTGGGCGGCGTGATGGCCGAGCAGACCGGCGCCAACGGCGTGCTGTTCCCGTTGCTGCTGGGCGGCGCCTCGATCATCGCCTCGGTGATCGGCACCTTCTTCGTGCGCTCGCGGCCGGGCGGCAAGATCATGAATGCGCTGTACGCCGGCGTGGCGGTGTCCGCCGTGCTGGCGGCGATCGCGTTCTGGCCGATCACCAGCCAGCTGATGTCCGAATCCGCCTACGGCGTGGGCAAGCTCTACGGCTGCGCGCTGATCGGCCTGGCCCTCACCGGCGCCATGGTGGTGATCACCGAGTACTACACCGCCACCGAATACGGCCCGGTGCGCCACGTGGCGCAGGCTTCCACCACCGGCCATGCCACCAACATCATCGCGGGCATCGGCGTGTCGATGAAGTCCACCGCGCTGCCGGTGCTGGCGGTGTGCGCGGCGATCTGGGGCGCGTTCTCGCTGGCCGGCCTGTACGGCATCGCCATCGCGGCCACGGCCATGCTGAGCATGACCGGCATGGTGGTGGCCCTGGATGCCTACGGCCCGATCACCGACAACGCCGGCGGCATCGCCGAGATGGCCGAGCTGCCGCCGGAAGTGCGCGGCGTCACCGACCCGCTCGACGCCGTGGGCAACACCACCAAGGCGGTGACCAAGGGCTACGCCATCGGCTCGGCCGGCCTGGCCGCGCTGGTGCTGTTCGCCGACTACACGCACAACCTCAGCCAGCACCTGGGCGTGAGCGACTTCCGCTTCGACCTCTCCAACCACTACGTGATCATCGGCCTGCTGATCGGCGGCCTGATCCCCTACCTGTTCGGCGCCATGGCGATGGAAGCCGTGGGCCGCGCGGCGGGTTCGGTGGTGGAAGAAGTGCGCCGCCAGTTCCGCGAGATCAAGGGCATCATGGAAGGCACCACCAAGCCGGACTACTCGCGCGCGGTGGACATGCTGACCAAGTCCGCGATCAAGGAAATGCTGGTGCCCTCGCTGCTGCCGGTGCTGGTGCCGGTGCTGGTGGTGTTCGGCTTCAAGTGGCTGGGCGGCGCCGAGGCCGGCGCGCAGGCGCTGGGCGGCGTGCTGATCGGCACCATCGTCACCGGCCTGTTCGTGGCCATCTCGATGACCACCGGCGGCGGCGCCTGGGACAACGCCAAGAAGTACATCGAGGACGGCCACCACGGCGGCAAGGGCTCGGACGCGCACAAGGCCGCGGTCACCGGCGACACCGTGGGCGACCCCTACAAGGACACGGCGGGCCCGGCGGTGAATCCGCTGATCAAGATCATCAACATCGTGGCGCTGCTGCTGATCCCGCTGCTCTGAATCCGGCGCCATCCATTTAGACGTCTAAACTTCGGACGTCCATACACAAGAAGCGGCCCGCAAGGGCCGCTTTTTCTTTGCCCGTCACGTTCACGCAAGCAGCCAGCAAGTCCGGCGTAAGTTTCAACGATCGCCACGCAAGGCCCTACGGTCGCGCATGTCTCTGTAAATCATTGACGTCAAAGCACTGTGAAAAATACCTATACGTTTTTTGTTACGAACGTGTTGACCCATTCGTAAGTCTTCGCTAGAACCGATCTAGGCCGGAAGTCATCCGGCCACGGGGAAAACGCAATCCGACGCGCATTTCTGGTTCCTGGGGAGGAACCGGAGCAGGTTCTTGCGGCCTGCTGCCGCCGGAGTGCGTCCCTTTTTGACCGCGCGGGGCCCGCACCCGCGCCTTTCGAATTCATCTCTGGGGGAGTCTGTTGTAATGACCATCACCACCTTCACGGCGGCGCGTTCGCTGCGCTATTCCGCACTGACGCTCGCCATGGGCCTCGCGTTCGCCAGCACCGGCGCACTCGCGCAGTCCAACACCACCGGCTCGATCTTCGGCCAGATCGCCGCCAAGCAGGGCACCACGGTCGTCGCCGAGAACACCGAGACCGGCTTCAGCCGCACCGTCACCGTGGACGACAGCGGCCGCTACCGCTTCTCCACCCTGCCGGTGGGCAAGTACAAGGTGACGCTGCAGAACAACGGCAGCTCCGTCAGCACCCGCGACAACATCGTGGTGGCCATTTCCAGCGGTACCGAAGTGTCCTTCGGCGCGGCGGCCGCGGCCGGCGGCGACGCGAAGAACCTCGAAGGCGTGTCGGTGGTGGCCTCCGCGCTGCCGGCGATCGACGTGTCCTCGGTCGACACGCGCACCGTGCTCACCTCCGAGCA
The DNA here is from genome assembly GCF_018599165.1 of Dyella sp. LX-66. Classification (NCBI taxonomy): domain Bacteria; kingdom Pseudomonadati; phylum Pseudomonadota; class Gammaproteobacteria; order Lysobacterales; family Rhodanobacteraceae; genus Dyella; species Dyella sp. LX-66. Next base: position 395,717 of record NZ_JAHFVJ010000006.1, on the reverse strand, counting down.
GCTCAACAAGCTGCCGATCGCGCGCAGCGTCGGCGCCGCCGCCCTGCTCGCACCGGGCGTGGTGGAGAACTCCAGCTACAGCACCACCGGCTTCGGCAACATTCCGAGCTTCGGCGGCGCGGCTTCGTCGGAGAACGCGTACTACATCAACGGCTATGCGGTGACCAACCCGCTGCAGTCGCTGGGCGCCACCACCCTGCCGTTCGACGCGATCGACCAGGAGCAGGTGCTCACCGGCGGCTACGGCGCCGAGTTCGGCCGCTCCACCGGCGGCGTGATCAACATCGTCACCAAGCGCGGCTCCAACCAGTGGAAGGGCGGCGTGTACGCCATCCTGCGTCCGGAAGCGCTGCGCGCCAACCCGCGCAACAACTACTTCCCGAACACCGGCTTCTACGGCGCGGGCAGCACCACGCCCACCGACGGCACGCTGTACTGGTACCGCAACAAGAACCAGTACTCGTACAACACCTACGGCGCTTACTTCAGCGGCCCGCTGATCAAGGACAAGCTGTTCTTCTACGTCGACGGCGAGATGACCAAGCAGGACGGCAACTCCGTCGCTTCGTTCTCCAACTCGTCCACCGCCGTGGCCAAGACCGGCTGGAACGACTACACCTACAAGATGCCGCGCTGGACGGCGAAGATCGACTGGAACATCACCGACAGCAACATCCTGGAGTTCACCGGCGTCCAGGACAACATCGTCTACGACTCCAGCCGCTACGCCTTCAACTACAAGGACTCCTCGCACGGCGACGTCAAGAACGGCGGCGTGCACCAGAAGGACTCCAGCCGCCTCTACATCGCCAAGTACACCAGCTACATCACCGACGACCTGACCGTGTCGGCGCTGGTCGGCAAGCAGAACATCAAGCATCTGCAGGAGCCGTTCGGCTATGACCCGAACTGCCCGTACATCTCGTCCTCGGCCACCGTGCAGGCTCCCGGCCTGACCTACGGCGCCTGCCAGCAGGGCGCGGTGTCCTCGCTGCTGCTGCCGGGCGCGAACGACAAGACCCATGGCTGGCGCCTGGACGTCGAGTACCGCCTCGGCGACCACACCCTGCGCGCAGGCTACGACGCGCAGACCGCCGAATCGCTCACCGGCTCGGCCTATCCCGGCGGCTACGCCTGGGTGTACGGCTGGCAGAAGAACGCCAACATCGGCATCGACGCCAGCCACGGCGTGGCCTCGCCGGCCTCGGCCGGCGGCCTGGGCACACAGGGCTATTTCGTCTCGCGCGCCTACAGCACGCAGAACGCCAAGGTGAAGACCGAACAGCAGGCCCAGTTCATCGAAGACCGCTGGCAGATCTCCGACCGCTGGCTGCTCTCGCTGGGCCTGCGCAACGAGCAGTTCACCAACTACAACGGCAACGGTGAGCCCTATGCCCGCCAGCGCCACCAGCTCGCTCCGCGCATCGGCGCGGCCTGGGACGTCTACGGCGATTCCTCGCTGAAGCTGTTCGCCAACGCCGGCCGCTACCACCTGGCCATGCCGAACAACGTCGCGGTGCGCGGCGCGTCCGGCTCGCTGATCACCAACGAGTACTACACCTACACCGGCGTCGACCCGACGACCGGCGCACCGACCGGTCTCACCCCGGTGGCGGTCAACCGCGCGCTGGGCTACACCTGCGGCAATACCAATGCCGTGTCCACCAACCTGGAGTGCGGCGAAGCTCCCGATCCGCGCACCGTGGCGGCCAAGGGCCTGAAGTCGCACTTCCAGGACGAGTACATCGCCGGCATGGAGCAGCAGCTCAGCCCGACCTATAACTGGGGCGCCAAGCTGACCTACCGCAAGCTGCGCAGCGCGATCGACGACACCTGCACCCCGGCCCTGGGCGGCCGCTGCTTCCTGTTCAATCCGGGCACCGGCAACACCTTCCTGGAAGAGCAGACCGACGGCAGCTTCAAGGAAATCCACTACAGCCGCCAGGAGCTCGGCCTGCCGGAACTGAAGCGCAAGTACTACGCGGTCGACCTGTTCCTGGAGCACCCATTCGCCGACAAGTGGTACGGCCGCGTCGACTACACCTACTCGCGCAACTACGGCAACACCGAAGGCCAGCTGGCCTCCGACCTGGATACCGGCAACGGCGGCCAGGCCGACGTGTCGACCACCCAGGACTGGGACCTGCCGCAGCTGATGGTCGGCTCCAACGGCCTGCTGCCGAACAACCGCAAGCACCAGATCAAGGCGTTCGGCTACTTCCAGGCCACCGAGGAATGGCGTTTCGGCGCGTCGCTGATCGCCGCCTCCGGCCGTCCGAAGAACTGCACCAGCCACTACCCGACGGCCGACAAGGGCCTGTACAGCGGTGCGGCCTACTGGTTCTGCGGCCTGTCCGGCTCGGGCACCACGCCGGGTACGGCGGGTTACGTCGCCCCGTCGGCGGACTACGCCTTCTCGCCGCGCGGCTCGCACGGCTCGGCGCCGTGGACCTACCAGCTGAACCTCAACGTGGCCTATTCGCCGGCCTGGCTGAAGGAGCTGACCCTCCAGCTGGACGTGATCAACGTGCTGAACCGCCAGGTGGCCACGGCCTACAACTATCGCTACGAAACCAGCGCGCGCAATACGCCGAACCAGCTCTACCTGCGCGAACTGAACGTGTCGGACCCGCGCTATTTCCGCATCACCGCGCGCTACGACTTCTAAGCCAAGGCATTACACAACAACCGAGCCCGGCGCCAGGCATGGCGCCGAGGTCTTCGGGTCTCCCCGAGTGCCGCCGGTTCTCCCGGCGGCTTTTTTTTGCGCGGCGGGACGGTTTCCTGTTCCACTGCGACCTGTTTGAATGCCCCGACCGCCGCCCCCACAAGGAACTCCGGTGAACAAGCTTTCCCTTTCCCTGCTGATGGCCTTATCCATGACCGGCATCGCCCACGCCGCCACGCCGCCCGCCACCACCGATGCCAACCTGTGGCTGGAAGACATCGACGGTGCGAAACAGCTCGACTGGGTGCGCCAGCACAATGCCGAGACGGTAAAGAAGTACGCCGACACGCCCGAGTTCAAGCAGCTCGACGCGCGCATTCTGGAAGTGCTCGACTCCAACGCACGCATTCCGTTCGTGGCGAAGATCGGCGACCACTACTACAACTTCTGGCGCGACAAGGAACACCCGCGCGGCCTGTGGCGGCGCACCTCGCCCGCCGAGTACGCCAAGGAACAACCCGCCTGGGAGACGGTGCTCGACCTCGACGCGCTGTCCAAGGCGGAGAAAGAGAACTGGGTGTGGCATGGCGCCGACTGCCTGAAGCCGGCCAATAAGCGCTGCCTGCTGATGCTCTCGCGCGGCGGCGCCGACGCCGACGTGGTGCGCGAATTCGACCTGGCGTCCAGGCAGTTCGTGAAGGACGGCTTCGCCCTGCCCGAGGCCAAGACCCAGGTCACCTGGAAAGACCAGGACACCCTGTACGTGGCCACCGATTTCGGCCCCGGCTCGATGACCGCCTCCAGCTACCCGCGCATCGTCAAGGAATGGAAGCGCGGCACGCCGCTGTCGTCCGCCACCACCGTGTACGAAGGCAAGCACGAGGACATGAGCATCTCCGCCGAGCGCGATCACACGCCCGGTTTCGAGCGCGATTTCGTGCATCGCCAGATTGCCTTCTACGACAGCGAGACCTTCCTGCGCGGCAAGGACGGCAAGCTCAGCAAGATCGACGTGCCCAGCGACGCCAGCACCGACGTGCAGCGCGAATGGCTGCTGGTCACGCCGCGCAGCGACTGGACGCTGGGCGGCAAGACGTATAAATCCGGCTCCCTGCTCGCCGCCCGCTTCGACGACTACATGGCCGGCAAGTACCAGGACGGCAAGCTGCCGCTGACCGTGCTGTTCGAACCGACCGAAAGCACCGCGCTGGACGCCCACTCGTGGACCCGCCATCACCTGATCCTCAACGTGATGGACAACGTGGTGAACCGCCTGGAAGTGCTCACGCCGCAGGCCGGCGCGTGGAAGCGCGAAAGCCTGGGCGGCGCGCCGCAGCTCTCCACCATCGCCGCCACCGGCATCGACGCGGACGACAGCGACGACTACTTCCTCACCGTCAGCGGTTTCCTGCAGCCGACCACGCTGTACGCCGGCACGCTCGGCGGCAGCGAACCGCAGGCGATCAAGCACAGCCCTGCGTTCTTCGACGCCTCCAAATATCGCGTGAGCCAGCACTTCGTCGCGTCGAAGGACGGTACGCGCGTGCCCTACTTCGAGATCGCCTCCAAGGATCTGAAAGCCGACGGCAAGAACCCCACCCTGCAGTACGGCTACGGCGGCTTCGAGATCTCGCTGCAGCCGGCCTACAGCGGCAGCGTGGGCCGCGCCTGGCTGGACAAGGGCGGCGTGTATGTCATTGCCGATATCCGCGGCGGCGGCGAATACGGCCCGCGCTGGCACAAGGCCGCGCTGAAGGCCAACCGCCTGCGCGCCTACGAGGATTTCGCCGCGGTCTCGCAGGACCTGATCAAGCGCGGCATCACCTCACCCGCGCACCTGGGCGCGATGGGCGGCAGCAACGGCGGCCTGCTGATGGGCAACATGCTCACGCTGTATCCGCAGCTGTACGGCGCGATCGTCAGCCAGGTGGCGCTGCTGGACATGCAGCGCTACACGCATCTGTCCGCCGGTGCCTCGTGGATGGCCGAGTACGGCGATCCGGACAAGCCGGAGGAATGGGCCTGGATCAAGACGTTCTCGCCCTACACCAATGCGAAGGCCGGCCAGAAGTATCCGCCGGTGCTGTTCACCACCTCGACGCGCGACGACCGCGTCGGCCCGGTGCATGCGCGCAAGATGTACGCGAAGCTGGCGGGGCTGGGCTACGACGCCGCGTTCTACGAGAACATCGAAGGCGGCCATGGCGCGGCGGCGGACAACAAGCAGTCGGCCTTCATGAACGCGCTGGGCTATACGTACTTGTGGGAGCATCTGAAGTAGGTTGGGTTGAGCCGAAGGCGAACCCCAACGGGCCTAGCACGGTCATCGCCACGTTGGGGTTCGCTGTGCTCACCCCAACCTACCCACCGCCCCGGCCGGCCGATATCGCATGAAATCCTTCCACAAGACCCGCCCCGAACTGCGCGACTGGATCCTCGCCACGGCCCGCGGCGGCCACACGCCGCTGGAAGTGGTCAAGCTGATGCAGGAAGCCGGCTACGACCAGCAGCAATGCCACCGCGCAGTGGCTGAAGTCCTGGGTGTGCCGCTGGCCGCGTTGAACGCGACCATCCCGCGCGCCGGGGCGAAGCGCACCACGCATCCGGCGGCGCCGTCCAGCATCGCGGACGGCCATCCGGTGCGCGTCAGCACCAGCCTGGACAGCCCCGTGGTGCGCGTGCTCGACGGCCTGCTCACCGACGGCGAATGCGAAGAACTGATCGGCCTCGCCTCGCCGCGCCTGGCCCGCTCGCTGACCGTGGACGAAGCCGGCCGCCACCAGACCGACGAGCGCCGCACCAGCAACGGCATGTTCTTCCGCCTCGCCGAGACGCCGCTGATCGAACGCATCGAGCGGCGCATCGCCAAACTGGTCGATCTGCCGATGGACCACGGCGAAGGCCTGCAGGTGCTGCACTACCAGCCCGGCCAGGAATACGAGCCGCATTTCGACTGGTTCGATCCCACCCAGCCGGGCTTTGCCGCGGTGACCGCGCGCGGCGGCCAGCGCATCGCCAGCATCGTGATGTACCTCAACACGCCCGAGGAAGGCGGCGGCACCGGCTTTCCGGCGGCCGGCCTCACCGTCACGGCCCTGCGCGGTTCGGCCGTCTATTTCGCTTACGACACCGGCGACCAGAGCTCGCTGCACGCCGGCCTGCCCGTGCTGAAGGGCGAAAAATGGATTGCCACCAAGTGGTTGCGCGAGCGTCCCTACCAGCGCTGAGCGCGCCGCGGCACTGACGCCGCCCTGAACCCGCCGGCCCGGCCTGCTGCGACGCAGCAGCCTTTGCCGTATGCTTGCGAGCTTTCCCCAAGCCTTATCCAGTCAAGGAATCACCATGGGTCTGCATCTCGTCTCCGCCGGCCGCGACGTGCCGAACGAAATCAACGTCATCATCGAAATCCCCAAGGATTCCGAGCCGGTCAAGTACGAGGTGGAGAAGGAAAGCGGCGCGATCTTCGTCGACCGCATCCTGTCCACGCCGATGCGCTACCCCTGCAACTACGGCTACGTGCCGGGCACGCTCGGCGGCGACGGCGACCCGCTGGACGCGCTGGTGATCCTGCCGCTGCCGCTGGTGCCGGGCTCGGTGATCCGCTGCCATCCGGTCGGCATGCTGAAGATGACCGACGAAGCCGGCGCCGACGAGAAGCTGGTGGTGGTGCCGGTGGCCAAGATCTTCAACGGCTACTCCCACATCAAGGACATCAAGGAAGTCTCCGGCCACTGGCTGGAGCGCATCGGCCACTTCTTCGAGCACTACAAGGACCTGGAGAAGGGCAAGTGGGTGAAGCTCGAGGGCTGGGGCGGCGCCGACGAAGCCAAGGCGGAAATCCTCAACGGGATCGAGCGCTACAAGGCCGAGAAGAAGGGCTGAGTCCCGGTCATTTCAGCCTTGCAAAAAAGCCCCGCATAGCGGGGCTTTTTTTGTGCCGATCTCATCAAAAGCACCTGTCCGCGAGATTCAACCTGGCGCTCCGGCCGGCCCCTCACCCCAGCCCTCTCCCCGGAGGGGAGAGGGAGCAGGTCGGGTTGCCGCTAGATCGTGTCGACCACGCCGCCATCCACGCGCAGCGACGCGCCGGTCGTTGCCGACGCCTGCGGCGAGCAGGTGTACACCACCATGTTCGCCACCTCTTCCGTGCTGGCGATGCGCTGGATGATCGAGCTGGAACGGTGCGCCTTGACGAACTCGTCGCCGATCTGTTCGTAGCTCTTGCCTTCGCGTTCGGCCTGCTCGCGCACGAGGTCCTTGAAGCCGTCGGACAAGGTCGGCCCGGGCAGCACGCTGTTGACAGTAACGCCGCTGCCCGCGGCCACCTTGGCCAGGCCGCGCGCGATCGACAGCTGCGCCGTCTTGGTGAAGCCGTACTGCACCATATCCACTGGGATATTGAGGCCCGACTCCGACGAGATGAACACCACGCGCCCCCAGCTGCGTTCCATCATGCCGCGCATGTAATGGCGCGACAGGCGCACGCCGGACATCACATTGGTCTGGAAGTAGCGCTCCCATTCCGCGTCGTCGATATCGAAGAACGGAATGAGCCCGAAGATGCCGGCGTTATTGACCAGGATGTCGACGCTGGGCACCGCATCGGTCAGCGCCTTCGCGCCCGCGGCGGTGGACAGGTCCGCCGCTGCGCCTTCCACGTTCGCGCCATGCAATTGCTTGCGCAGCTTGTCCACCACCTGCTGCACGGTGCCGGGGTTGCGGCCGTTGATGATCACGTTGGCACCCGCCTGCGCGAGGCCGGTGGCGATGGCCAGGCCGATGCCGGCGGTGGAAGCGGTGACCAGGGCGTTCTTGCCGGAAAGATCGATGTGCATGGGCTTACCTCGAAAGGGAAATCAGCGGGTGATGGAAGCTGCGCGGCAACGGGCCATCCTGTCGCAGGAGGTGTTGCAAAAAGGTGCATGCGGCACTCACGACGACTGGCCCGGCGCCGGCAGCTGCCCCAGCTGCTGCAGCACGGTGAGGTTGTCTTCCAGATGCCAGTTGTCGGTGATGCGGCCGTCGGCCACGCGGTAGATATCGGTGGCGATGAAATCGATCGCCTGGCCCCGGCCCTGCGTGTCCTTGAAGCGCCCGGTGAAATGCCCGCGGAAATGCAGGTGCGTCACCACGCGGTCGCCGGCCACGAGCATCTGCTCGATCTCGCAACTCAGGTCCGGGATCGCCGCGCGCATCGTCTTCGACGCCGCCAGCGGACCGGCCAGCCCCTGCGCGCGGCCCGGCGGCGGCGTGCGGTCGGTGAAGCCCGGTGCCAGCGCGGCCTTGGCCAGCGCTTCGTCGCCGGTGTTCCAGAACGTGTCGTAGCGGCGCGCGGCCAGCATCTGCGCCTCGGCCTGCGCCTTCGGCAGGCTGCCGTCGACGATCAGGGCGCGCGGCTGCAGCAGCGCGGATTCGGCATGTGCACCGACGGCGAGCGAAACGGCGGCGACGGCGGACAGCGCGCAGAGCGAGCGGAGCATGGGATCAACCTCGATAGTCGCCGCCGCGGGACGCGGCTGGCCGATGAGGGACATGCTAGCTTTTCGATTTGCGACGACATAGCGGCCCGAAGCGGAGACAGCTTTTCCAAAACGGAAAAGATCGGCCTCATGTTGACCCTTGCCGCACCGCCCCGGATACTCTACCCCAGTATAGATACCGGACCCCGGGCATGCCCCACTCTCTCCCCGAGAAAAAGCGCGTCCTCGGCCGCGTGCGCCGCATCCGCGGCCAGCTCGAAGCGCTGGAGCGCGCGCTGGAAGCCGGTGCCGACTGCGCCCCGGTGATGCAGCAGATCGCCGCCGTGCGCGGCGCGGTCAACGGCCTGATGGCCGAGGTGATGGAGGCGCACATCCGCGAGGAATTCGGCGCGCCCGCCAGCTCCGACGAACGCCGCGCCGAACGCGTGCGCGAGATGACCGAGCTGGTCCGCTCCTATCTGAAATAAGCCCCGCCCTTTCTTTGTTGCCGTTTGCTGGAGACACACATCATGAAATCACGCGCCGCCGTTGCCTTCGGACCGGGCCAGCCGCTGCAGATCGTCGAGATCGACGTCGCCCCGCCGCGCAAGGGCGAAGTACTGGTCCGCATCACGCATACGGGCGTCTGCCATACCGACGCCTTCACGCTTTCCGGCGACGATCCGGAAGGCATCTTTCCCGCGGTGCTCGGCCATGAAGGCGGCGGCATCGTGGTGAAAGTGGGCGAAGGGGTCACCAGCGTGAAGCCGGGCGACCATGTCATTCCGCTGTACACGGCCGAATGCCGCCAGTGCAAGTTCTGCCTCTCCGGCAAGACCAACCTGTGCCAGGCCGTGCGCGCCACCCAGGGCAAGGGCCTGATGCCGGACGGCAGCACGCGCTTCTCCTACAACGGCGAGCCGATCTACCACTACATGGGCACCAGCACTTTCAGCGAATACACCGTGGTGCCGGAGATCTCGCTGGCCGTGGTGAATCCGCAGGCGCCGCTGGAAAAGGTCTGCCTGCTCGGCTGCGGCGTCACCACCGGCATCGGCGCCGTGCACAACACCGCCAAGGTGAAGCCCGGCGACACGGTGGCCGTGTTCGGCCTGGGCGGCATCGGCCTGGCGGTGATCCAGGGCGCGGTGCAGGCCAAGGCCGGACGCATCATCGGCATCGACACCAATCCGGGCAAATTCGAACTGGCGCGCGAGATGGGCGCCACCGACTGCGTGAACCCGAAGGACCACGCCAAGCCGGTCCAGGAAGTGATCGTCGAGCTGACCGACGGCGGCGTCGACTTCAGCTTCGAATGCATCGGCAACGTGGACGTGATGCGCGCCGCGCTGGAGTGCTGCCACAAGGGCTGGGGCGAGAGCGTGATCATCGGCGTGGCCGGCGCGGGCCAGGAAATCCGCACGCGTCCGTTCCAGCTGGTGACCGGCCGCGTGTGGCGCGGCAGCGCGTTCGGCGGCGTGAAGGGCCGCACGCAGTTGCCGGGCATGGTGGAGCAGGCGATGAGCGGCGAGATCCGGCTCGATCCGTTCATCACGCACAACTTGCCGCTGGAGCGCATCAACGAGGCGTTCGATCTGATGCACGAAGGCAAGTCGATCCGCACCGTGATCCATTTCTGAGACCACCAGCGTCTTCTGACGCGGCAGCCATCACGTTTCTCTTGCGGGCGGGACCACAGCATCGTGGTCCCGCCCTTTTCGTTTCAGGAGTCCCGCGATGTCCGGCAGCCAGCGTTTCCTGATCATCTATTCCGGCGTGCTTACCGCCGTGTTCGCCGTCACCGTGCTGAGCGGTTTCGTCGATGCGCCGAAGAAGCTTTCGATCGAGCAGCTCGACGTGCAGCGCATCAATATCCGCGAACCCGATGGCACCTTGCGCATGGTCGTCTCCAACACCGACAAGGCGCCGGGCATCTACATCAAGAACAAGGAATACCCGCACCCCAGCCGCAAGACCGCGGGCATGATCTTCCTCAATGACGAAGGCACCGAGAATGGCGGCCTGATCTTCGGCGGCGAAAAGAGCGCCGATGGCACCAAGCAGAGTTACGGCCATCTCTCATTCGACGCCTACGAGCAGGACCAGACCATGACCCTGGACGCCAGCCAGGACGGCGACGCGCACAGCAACCGCATCACCCTGATCGACCAGCCGCCCTTCCCTATCCTGGAACTGATCCAGCTGCTGGACCAGATCAAGAACCTGCCGCCGGAAGAACAGACCAGGCGCATCGAGGCGTTCTACGCCTCGCACGGCGGCAAGCCAAAGACGCGCATGTCGATGGGGCGCGGCCAGGACGGCACGGTCGGGCTGGGCATGATGGACGCGCAAGGCCGCACGCGCCTGCTGCTGATGGTGGCGGCGGACGGCACGCCCAAGGTGCAGACGCTGGACGAGAACGGCAAGGTCACCGGCGAGCTGCCCGTCGCCGCCGCGCACTGAGGCGCTACGGCTGCGCGTAGAAGATCAGGCGGTTGCCGAACGGATCGTGCGCCGCCAGCTCGCGCAGCCCCCACGGCATGGTTTCCACGCCGGGACGGCCGTAGCGGTAGTTCTTCGCGCTCAGCTCGGCATGCAGTGCGTCGATATCGTCGATCGCGATACGCACGGTGGCGCCAGGGCTGGCGTCACCGTGATGTTCCGACAGATGCAATGCGCAGTCGCCGCGCGATACCTGCATGTACAGCGGCGTGCCCGGCTCGAAGCGATGTTCCCAATCCACCGCGAAGCCGAGGAAGTCGAGATAGAACTCGCGCGCCTTGGCGATATCGAACATGCGCAGAATGGGAATGACGGGGCCGAGCTTCATGGGCGGCGTCTCGCGGGAGGGCGGAGGCGCCATCGTACGCTCAGCGCTCGGCCTTCTTGCCGGCGCGGAGTTGCCTCTGTCGCATCTGGTTCGCGCAGCAGGGCGCAGGGTGCGAAAGAGCTGGTGCGCAGGAAGTTGCGGCGGCTTGGTTGCCTGTTCATTTTCCAGCCAGCTACGCGCCGCCGTTTTGCGTAACCTTGCACGGCTGCACGCCTTCCTCAGGGTTCTTTCCCCATGCATACGCCTCAAGAACCGCACTCGCGTGCGGCGCTTCCGCTCGCCCCTTCGCTGGACCCGTCGCTCGCCGATGCCCATATGCCGCGCCGGTTCCGGCCGCTCAGCACCCGCGTGGTGTGGATCGGTGCGCTGGCCATGCTGCTGGGCGCGCTCGTCGCCCTGGTGGCGCGCGCGCTTACCGGGCTGATCGGGCTGGTCACCAACCTCGCCTTCTACGGCCGCTGGAGCTTCGAGTTCTCCAGCCCCGCGGATAACCATCTCGGCCTGTGGGTCATCGCCATTCCGGTGATCGGCGGCCTGATCGTGGGCGTGATGGCGCGCTTCGGCTCGCGCGCGATCCGCGGCCACGGCATTCCCGAGGCGATGGAACAGGTGCTGCTCAACGAGAGCCGCATCCCGCCGCGCATCACCTGGCTCAAGCCCGTGTCCTCCGCCATCGCCATCGGCACCGGCGGCCCGTTCGGTGCGGAAGGCCCGATCATCGCCACCGGCGGCGCGCTGGGTTCGCTGGTCGGCCAGCTGCTGCATGTCACCGCGGAAGAGCGCAAGACCCTGCTCGCCGCCGGCGCCGCGGCCGGCATGGCGGCGGTGTTCAACGCGCCGGTATCGGCGGTGCTGCTGGCGCTGGAGCTGCTGTTGTTCGAACGCCGCGCGCGTTCGCTGATTCCGGTCGCGCTCGGCGCCGCGGTGGGCACCGGCGTGCGCTTCGCGCTGGAAGGCAGCGAGGCGATGTTCGCCATGCCCGCGCTGGCCGCGCCCGATATGCGGGCGCTGCTGGCCTATCTGGTGCTGGGGCTGATCATCGGCGCACTCAGTGTTGGCATCACACGCATCGTCTACGCGATCGAGGACGGCTTCGAGAAGCTGCCGATCCACTGGATGTGGTGGCCGGCGCTCGGCGCCGTGGTCACCGGCATCGTCGGCTATGTCCTGCCCACCACGCTGGGCGTGGGCTACACCAATATCAGCGCGGTGCTCGGCGGCCAGCTCGGCCTGGGCGCGATGCTGGCGCTGTGCCTGCTGAAGTTCGTGTCGTGGTCGATCTCGCTGGGCAGCGGCACCTCCGGCGGCACGCTGGCACCGCTGTTCACCATCGGCGGTGCGCTCGGCGGCGTGTTCGGCACGCTGGCCGTTACCTACCTGCCCTGGCTTCACGTGGATCCGCGCATGGCCGCGCTGGTGTGCATGGCGGCGATCTTTGCCGGCGCTTCGCGCGCCTTCCTCACTTCGGTGGTGTTCGCGTTCGAAACCACGCAGGAACCGCACGGCCTGCTGCCGCTGCTGATCGGCTGCGCCGCGGCGTATCTGATCTCCGGCCTGCTGATGCGCAACACCATCATGACCGAGAAGATCGCGCGCCGCGGCGTGCGCGTGCCGGCCGATTACGCGGCCGATTACCTCGACCGCATCCTGGTGCGCGACGCCTGCTCGCGCGAAGTGGTGACGCTGCCGGCGGAGCAGACGCTGGACGCGACGCGCGCATGGCTGGAGATCGGCGGTGTCCAGGCGCAGCACCAGGGCTTCCCGGTCGTGGATGCCAACGGCGCGCTGCGCGGCGTGGTCACGCGCCGCGACCTGCTCGACCGGCAGATCGCCGGCGACCGCACGGTGGGCGAGCTGGTGAAGCGTCCCGCGCTGGCGGTGCGCGAGGACCACAGCCTGCGCGAAGCCGCCGACCATATGGTCGAGGCGAACGTGGGCCGCCTGATCGTGCTGGGCGCGGATGGCGGCCACCGCATGGTCGGCATCATCACCCGCGGCGACCTGCTGGCGGCGCATGCACGGCGCCTGCGCGAAACCCACGTCACCAGCCAGACGCTGGGCCGCCGCCCCGCTACGCCCTGAGGCTTACTTCCGGCGCGGCGCGCCGGAAGTCTTCGCCTGGCCGCACATCGGCGGCCAGGCTTCCGCACCCTGCGGCTGCCACACGAAGAACTCACCCGACTTCGGCTCGCCCGTGTCGCGCGCGAACAGCAGCGACTTGCCGCTGGGCGAGAACGCCGCGCCGATCTCGCTGCCGTTGACGTTCACCTCGGGGCCGAGCTTTTCCTTCTTCGTCCACCGATGGCCATCCCAGTGCGACTGGTACAAGCCGCCGTCGGCCATCACGATCAGGCGCTTGCCGTCCGGCGACGGCAGCGGCTCGTATTCGTCGCCCGCGGTGTTGATGGCGGGGCCGGCGTTCTCCACCGTCCACTGGCCGGGACGGGTTTCCTTCGCGCGCCAGATATCGTTCTTGCCCAGGCCGCCCGCGCGGTTCGAACCGAAATAGAGCCAGCCATCCGGCGCCATACGCGGGAACCACTCCGCCTCGCCGGAATTCACCGGCTCCGGCAAACGCACCGGCTTCTGCCAGCTGCCGTCGGCGTTGCGGTCGGCGCGCCAGATATCCAGGTCCTTGCTCTTCTGGCTTCCGGTGGCGCGGGTGGAGATGAAATAAATGCTGCGTCCATCCGGCGTAAACCACGGATCGGCTTCCGCACCCGGCGCCGCGAACGGCGCATCCACCGGCGCCGACCATTGCCTGCCATCGCAATGCGAAGCGAGGATGCGCCAGCCTTTGAACTCCTTGGAGCTGCGCACGAAATAGAGATCGCCGGTACGCGGGTCGAAGGCGGGGTGGGATTCGAACAGGTCGCTGGAGACGCCGACGGGGGTCCACGGGTGCACCGTCGATGGTGCTTCTTTTGCTGAGGCGCAGACCGGTATCAGCATGGCGAGCAAGGCGGACAGCGGACGCTTCATGGCAAGTACCGTGAGTTCCCCAGAGTGCGAGGATGGTATGCGCTGACGCTGTCGCCTGCCTTGGTACTTCTGGCACATGGGCAACAGCCGGGCGGTGCCGCGGCACTTCCTACACCGTCATTCCGGCGCGGGCCGGAATCCAGTATCGGCGGCGTTCGGTTATCGCGCCGCCGCTGGCTCAGAACCTTCCGCGATTTCGCGACAGCCGAGCGGTGACGCCGCTGGATTCCGGCCTGCGCCGGAATGACGGCGTGGTGGTGCTCAGGCCGACTGGAACAGTGCGAGGCTTTCGGTGCTGACCTTGCCGTCCGCGCGCAGCCACGATTCGGCTGCAACCACCTTGGTGCATGGGCCAAAACTCGCGATGCGCACAGGACGCTGCGCCGCTTCACGCCTGATCGCATCAAGCACGCTGCGCATCACCTCGCCGGTAAACGGCGTGTACAGATAAAACACCGTCGCCTTCGAGAAGTCCGCTTCGCGCGCGTCGCGGCACTCGAACGCGACGCGTGCAACACCGAGGTTTTGCGCGCATCGCTGCGCCGCGTCTATGTACGCTTGCTCGCGCTCGACGCCGATAGCGCGTGCCGCGGTGGTCATGGCGACCAGCATGGGCACGATGCCCAGGCCGGAACCCATATCCATCACCACGTCGTGCTCGCTCAGCTCCGCGCGGCGAATCAGTTCGAAGATATGCCGCGCCGGCGTGGGTTGGTAGAACACCATTTCCGGCGGCAATGGCGCGACGTCGTCCGGCTCGTCGAGCGCCAGCACGCCGCTGACCAGATCGTCGCGATCGTCGTAGCCATCGCCTTCGGGCGCGGCTTCCAGCGCATCGATCCATGGCGCCAGCGCATTCTTTCCAGCGCGGATGCCCTGGCGAAGCGCGGCATAGAGGCTGCGGTTGATCTCTTCGAAGTTCGCACGCAACGCCTCGGCGCGCATAAGCAGCTGCGCGTCGCCGCTGCTTTCCGCATGCAGCTCCAGGCGATCCAGCACATCGAGCCGTTCGCGCAAACGCATCGGCTCGCGCAACGAAACCTCACCCTCGGCGTACGCAATCCACTCCCTCAACCCCGCCGGCATCACCCCATCTCCCCGAACTTCTCGCGATACAGCATCGCCGCCCAATCGACGAACACGCGCACGCGCGGCGACAGCTGCCGGTGGTATGGATACATCGCCGACACCGGCAAACCGGGCGAGCGCCAGCCGGAAAGCACTTCGACCAGGCTGCCGTCATCGAGATGCTCCTGCACGCGATAGCGCGGCAGCTGGATCAAGCCGCAGCCTTGCTGCGCGGCGACCAGGTAGCTCGAAGCATCGTTGACCGACAGCCAGCCGGCCAGCTCGAACTCGCGCAGTTGCCCGTCCACCAGCAGCTCGAACGGATAAGTGTGCTCACGCCCGCTGGCGAAGAAACCCACGGCCTGATGGCGCAGCAGGTCTTCCGGATTCACCGGCACGCCATGCCGCGCCAGATAGTCCGGGCTCGCGCAGATCGCTTCGGGCATCACCGCCAGCCGCCGCGCGACCAGGCTGGAATCCTTCGGCGTGCCGGCGCGGATCACGCAGTCGATGCCTTCGCGCACCAGGTCGACCAGGCGATCGCCGCTGCTGATCTTCAGCTCCATGTGCGGATAGCGCTGGCGGAACTCGTTGATCCGGGGTAGCACGATATGCGTGGCGTGCGCGCCGTGCAGGTCCAGCCGCAGGGTGCCGCGCGGGTTGGCGGCGGTGTGGCCCAGCGCGGATTCGGCGTCTTCCAGTTCGGCCAGCAGGTGCACGCAGCGCTCGTAGTAGGCATGCCCGTCCAGGGTGGGGCGCACCTGGCGGGTGGTGCGCTCCAGCAGGCGGGTGCCCAGGCGGGCTTCCATTTCCTTGATGGCGTAGGTGGCCGTGGCGCGCGGCAAGCCGCGCTCGTCGGCAGCGCGGGAAAAGCTGCCGAGTTCGACGATCCGGGTGAACAGGCGCATGGCGTCCAGGCGGTCCATGGGGCCAATTATTCAATACATATGAATAGATATGCCAGTTCCAGGCGATTTATCCGCGCCAGGCAAAACAAAAGAATGCTCCCACACCAACCACGGCCCGGTCCCGGGCCACCCATCACCCTCGGAGAGCATCCCCATGAGTCAGCAGCAGAAGACAGCCCTCGTCACCGGCGCCTCGGGCGGCATCGGCCGCGCGATCGCCTTGCGCCTCGCCGCGGACGGCTTTGCCGTCGCCGTGCATTTCGCCGGCAACCCGGCCACCGCCGACAAGGTGGTGAAGGAGATCGAGCAGGCCGGCGGCCGCGCCGCCGCCATGCAGGGCGACGTGGCCGAACCGGAAGACATGCGCCGCGTGTTCGATGCCGCCGCCCAGCTCACCGGCGCGGTCGACGTGGTGGTGCACAGCGCCGGCATCATGAGCAACCTGCCGATCGCCGGCGGTGACCTGGCCCAGTTCGACCGCCTGATCCGCACCAACCTGCGCGGCGCCTTCGTGGTGCTGGGCGAAGCGGCGCAGCGGGTGCCGTCGGGCGGCCGCATCATCGCGCTGTCCACCAGCGTGATCGGCAAGGCCTTCCCCACCTACGGCCCGTACATCGCCACCAAAGCGGGCGTGGAAGGACTGGTGCACGTGCTGGCCAACGAGCTGCGCGGCCGCAACGTCGCGGTCAACGCCATCGCCCCGGGCCCGGTCGGCACCGAGCTGTTCTACCAGGGCAAGAGCGAGCAGCAGATCACCCAGATCGCCAACCTCGCGCCGATGGAGCGCCTGGGCACCCCGGACGACATCGCCCGCGCCGTGGCCTTCCTGGCCGGCCCCGATGGCGCCTGGGTCAACGCGCAGGTGCTGCGTGTGAACGGCGGCATGGTCTGAAACCCCCACATCCCGATTCGAGGAGATATCCTATGAAGCAGATCATCTTGATCACCGGCGCCTCCAGCGGTTTCGGCGCTCTCGCCGCCCGCGCCATGGCCCGCGCCGGCCATACCGTCTACGCCAGCATGCGCGACACGCAAGGGCGCAATGCGGCGCAGGTGGAAGCCGTGAAGGCCTATGCGAAGGAGCAAGGCGTGGACTTGCGCACGGTGGAGCTGGACGTCCAGTCGCAGGACTCCGCCGACGCCGCCATCGCACAGATCGTCGCCGCGCACGGCCGCCTCGACGTGGTGGTGCACAACGCCGGCCATATGGTGTTCGGCCCCGCCGAAGCCTTTACGCCGGAACAGTTCGCCCAGCTCTACGACGTGAACGTGCTGGGCACGCAGCGCGTCAACCGCGCCGCGCTGCCGCAGCTGCGCAAGCAGGGCCAGGGCTTGCTGCTGTGGGTGTCGAGCAGCAGCACGCGCGGCGGCACGCCGCCGTATCTCGCGCCCTACTTCGCCGCCAAGGCGGCGATGGATTCGGTGGCGGTGAGCTATGCGGGCGAACTGGCGCGCTGGGGCATCGAGACCTCGATCATGGTGCCGGGCGCGTTCACCAAGGGCACCAACCATTTCGCGCATTCCGGCACGCCGGCGGACAAGGCGCGCGCGGCGGAATACACGGAAGGTCCGTACAAGGGTTTCGAGGATGAGATCCTGCATGGCCTGGCCGCGTGCGAACCGGCGGATGCGGATGTGGCCACGGTGGCGGATGCGATGGTCGATATCGTCAACCTGCCGTTCGGCAAGCGTCCGTTCCGCGTGCATGTGGATCCGGCGGATGACGGCGCGGCCGTGGTGGCGGCGGTGGCGGATCGGATTCGCGTGGATTTTCTGCGGAGGATTGGGCAGGAGGGGTTGTTGTCGCCTCGCGCGGCGGGGCAGTCACTGGACTCAGTTCTCCAAGCTTGAACCCTTCTCCCTCTGGGAGAAGGTGGCGGCAGCCGGATGAGGGTTCGGCCGGAGCGATGCACATCACTCTTGCGCTCCGGCCGAACCCTCACCCCAACCCCTCTCCCGATGGGAGAGGGGCTCAAGCTCGTTTCAATCCCAGGCCGGCGCCAGGCTCGCCGGGTTGGCAAGACGCTCGCCACGATCCAGCGTGGCAATGCGCGCCATATCCTCATCGTCCAGCTTCAGCTTTTCCGCTTCGAGATTACCGGCAAGATTCGCCCGCTTCGTCGACGACGGAATCACCGAATAACCCAGCCGCAGCGCCCAGGCCAAGGCTACCTGCGCAGGCGTCGCGCCGTGGCGCCTGGCGATATCTACGATCACCGGATCCTGCAGCACCTTGCCGTAGGCCAGCGTCATGTACGACGTGAGATGGACACCCTGCGCCTTGGCGAATTCCGCCAGCTTGCGGTTCTGCAGATAAGGATGGATCTCCACCTGGTTGGTGGCGATGTTCGCGGCACCCGCCAGATCGATGCTCTGGCGCAGCAGATCCACGGTGAAGTTGGAAACGCCGAACTGCTTCGTCAGCCCCGCCGCCTGCGCTTCGCGCAGCGCATCCAGCGATTCGTTCAACGGCACCGCGCCCTTGGGCGAGGGCCAGTGGATCAGGGTGAGGTCGACGTGGTCCGTGCGCAGGCGCTGCAGGCTTTCGCGCAGGCTGGGGATCAGGCGCTCGGGCGCGAGATGGTCGGTCCAGATCTTGGTGGTGATGAACAGCTCGCTGCGCGGCAACTGGCTGTCGGCCAGGGCCTGGCCGATATCGGCTTCGTTGTCGTAGATCTGCGCGGTGTCGATGGCGCGGTAGCCGACGTCGAGCGCGTCGTGCACCGAGTCGATGATGGTCTGGCCCTTGAGGCGGAACGTGCCGAGGCCGAAGGCGGGGATGCTCATGAGGAGACTCCGTAACTGGGGAAGGAAATCAATGGCCGCCCGCATAAGCGGAAGCGCGGCTTGCGGTGGCGGCGAACTCGGGGTCGCGGCGGTCCAGCCGCCCACTCCAGGCGGTGAGCGCCAGCGCGCCCAATACCACCAGCGCACCGATCCACGCGGTGTGGATGAGGCCGAAGTGGGCGACGATCAAGCCGCCGCCCCAGGCGCCACCGGCGATGCCGAGATTGAACGCGGCGATGTTCAAACCCGAGGCCACGTCCACCGCCTGCGGCGCATAACGCTCCGCCTGCTGCACCACGTACACCTGCAGGCCCGGCACATTGCCGAACGCCACCGCGCCCCAGGCCAGCACGGTGAGCAGCGCCAGCCACGGCACCTGCGCGGTGAAGGTGAGCACGGCGAGCACGGCGGCCAGGCCGAGGAAGATCACTTTCAGCGCGCCGATCGGGCCGCGCCGGTCGGCCAGCTTGCCGCCCCACAGATTGCCCACCGCCACCGACACGCCGTAGACCAGCAGCACCAGGCTCACCGCGCCTTCGCTGAAACCGGTGACGTTCTGCAGGATCGGCGAGAGGAAGGTGAAGGCCACGAAGGAGCCGCCGTAGCCCACCGCGGTCATCGCATACACCAGCAGCAGACGCGGCTGGCGCAGCACGGCCGCTTGTTGCAGCAGCGAGGCCGGCGCCTTGTGCGGGATATCGCGCGGCACGAAGGCCAGGCTGCCGAGGAAGGCGATCACACCCAGCGCCGACACCGCCAGGAAGGTGGACTGCCAGCCCAGGTGCTGGCCGATGAAGGTGCCCAGCGGCACGCCGGTCACCAGGGCTACGGTGAGGCCGGTGAACATGATGGCAATGGCGCTGGCGGCCTTTTCCTTCGGCACCAGGCTGGTGGCGATGGTCGAGCCGATCGAGAAGAACACGCCATGCGCCAGGCCGGTGAGCACGCGCGCGATCACCAGCGCTTCGTAGCCGGGCGCCTTCCAGGCCAGCAGGTTGCCGATGGTGAACAGCACCATCAGCGACAGCAGCAGCGCCTTGCGCGGCACGCGGCCGGTGAGCGCGGTGAGCAGCGGCGCGCCGAGCGCGACGCCCAGCGCGTACAGGCTGACCAGCAGCCCGGCGGACGGCAGGCCGACGCCGAGGTCGCCCGCGATGGTGGGGATGAGGCCGACGATGACGAACTCCGTCGTGCCGATGGCGAAGGCGCTGATGGTCAGCGCCAGCAGGGCAAGAGGCATGGTTGCGCTCCGGATCTTTGAAAGGATGCGCCTAGTTTCGGCACGCGACTCTTTCAGAAAAACCTGCTAAACAGCGAAAGAGTCTTGCCCAGGGAGCAATAATGAAGACCAGCTTGGACGAGTTGCAGACCTTTGCGACCGTGGTGGACACCGGTTCCATCACCGCCGCGGCCGAGCAGCTGGGCCAGACCGTCTCCGGCATCAGCCGCTCGCTGAGCCGGCTGGAGGGCAAGCTGGACACCACCCTGCTCCGCCGCACCACGCGGCGGCTGGAGCTGACCGAGGAAGGCCGGTTCTTTCTGGATCGCGCGCGGCAGATCGTGGCCGCGGTGGAAGACGCCGAGGACGAGATGACCGCGCGCCGGCAGAAGCCGGCCGGACGCCTGCGTGTGAACGCTGCCTCGCCCTTCATGCTGCACGTGATCGTGCCGCTGGTCGGCGGTTTCCGTGCGCGCTTTCCGGAGATCGAGCTGGAACTCAACACCAGCGACCAGATCATCGACCTGCTGGAGCAGCGCACCGACGTGGCGATCCGCATCGGCGCGCTGCGCGACTCCACCCTGCATGCGCGGCCGCTGGGCCTGAGCCGCCTGCGCATCCTGGCCAGCCCGGCGTATCTGAAACAGCGCGGCCAGCCGCGCCACGTGCGCGACCTTTCGCGCCACAGCCTGCTGGGCTTCACCTTTACCGAAACCTTGAACGACTGGCCGCTGCGCCACGCCCAGGGCGACAGCCTGCGCATCGCGCCCACCCTGCTCGCCTCCAGCGGCGAAACGCTGCGCCAGCTTGCGCTGGCCGGCGACGGCATCGCCTGCCTGGCCGACTACCTCACCGCGCAGGACCAGGCCGAGGGACGGCTGGTGCAGGTGCTGGCGCGCGACACGCTGGACGTGCGCCAGCCGATCAACGCGGTGTACTACCGCAACACGCAACTGGCGTCGCGGATCCGCTGTTTCCTGGATTACGTCGCCGAAACGATGACACCGCCGTAGGTTGGGGTGAGCCAAAGGCGAACCCCAACGGTGCGGACACCTGCAGGTTTGTTGGGGTTCGCTGCGCTCACCCCAACCTACGCCTACGCCGGATTCGGGGCTTTACGCAGCTCTTCGCACAGATCGAACACCGCATCGTCGATGCGTTCGACCGCGCCGGCCAGCGCCAGCGCGTGCTCGGGCAGGCGCACCATCGGCGCGCCGTCCAGCGCCAGCGGATTGGCCGGGCCGGATTGGAGCGCTTCCAGCTCGTGGATCGCTTCGCGCAGGTCTTCCTTCGCCTGCTCGCTCTTCAGGGAGGGGCCGAAGTCGTGCTGGAACGCTTTCATCTGCGTCAGCAGGGTGGTGGTGTAGCCGCGCGCTTCGTACAAGGTCTCGTCGGCATGGCGCCACGGCAGGCCGCCGCGGCGCATGGCCAGGGCGGAGGCGACGATGGGCCAGCGCGGCGGCGTGAATTCGCCCGGGTGCGGCGGGATCATGCCGGCGGCCAGGCGCTCCTGCAGCGTGTCGAGGCGGTCGCTGACCACTTCCAGGTAATCGGCCAGTGCAGCGGCGTTGAGATAGAAGTGCGCGTTGTCCGGGTCGTCGTCGGTGAGGCGGTCGAGATAGTCGAGCAGGTGATCTGCCACCTTGCGGTACTGGCTTTCGGCGCTGCGCAGCGGCAGATGGCCGGGGCGGCTGGCGAGCAGCATGTCGGCGGCGGCCAGGTCCTTGTCTTCCATCAGCGGCGCCTGCGGCCGCGCGAAGTCTTCGCGCAGGGCGTGCAGCAGATCGCGCGAAGCCATCAGCGAACCGCGCTCCCAGCCGGGCGTGTCCTGCATGTCCGCGCCCTGCGGATGATGGTGGCCGCGCAGCGGATGCGCATGCCGGCCGGCCAGGCCCTGCACCGCGCGCATCACGCTGATGGTGGTGGCGGCGCCCGGCGTCATCGGCCGCTTCATCGCCACCTGTTCGGTGCGCGGCGGCGTCGATGGGTTGACCAGGTTCGGCTCGCGGTCCCACCACCACAGCGCGATGCAGGCGATCAGCAGGGGCAGGGCCAGCGCGACCAAGGCCACGCGCAAGACGGCGTGGTTCGGCCTGGCGGTCGGGTCCGTCGCTTGCATCGGTGGATTTCCTCGGGCTCCGGTCGGGGCATGAACGCGCTAAAGGTAGCGCGGGATGACGCGCCGAGACAGCGTGGCGCTTCAGAAAAAAGCCGCGCCTCGCGGCTCAGGCGCGGTGGTAGACCTCCGAACCCTGCTCGCGGAACTCGGCGGCCTTCTCCGCCATGCCCTCGTCCAGCGCGGCGGTCTCGTCGACACCGTGCTCGGCGGCGTAGTCGCGCACGTCCTGGGTGATCTTCATCGAGCAGAATTTCGGCCCGCACATCGAGCAGAAGTGCGCGGACTTGTGCGCGTCCTTGGGCAGCGTCTCGTCGTGGAATTCCTTGGCCTTCTCCGGATCCAGACCTAAGTTGAACTGGTCGTCCCAGCGGAACTCGAAGCGCGCCTTGGACAGCGCGTTGTCGCGCACCTGCGCGCCGGGGTGGCCCTTGGCGAGATCCGCGGCGTGCGCGGCGATCTTGTAGGCGATGATGCCGTCGCGCACGTCCTGCTTGTTCGGCAGGCCCAGGTGTTCCTTCGGCGTGACGTAGCAGAGCATGGCGGTGCCGAACCAGCCGATCATGGCCGCGCCGATGGCCGAGGTGATGTGGTCGTAGCCCGGCGCGATGTCGGTGGTCAGCGGCCCCAGGGTGTAGAACGGCGCCTCGTGGCACTTCTCCAGCTGGCGCTCCATGTTTTCCTTGATCAGCTGCATCGGCACGTGGCCGGGGCCTTCGATCATGGTCTGCACGTCGTGCTTCCAGGCGATCTGGGTCAGCTCGCCGAGGGTGTCCAGCTCGCCGAACTGCGCGGCGTCGTTGGCGTCGGCCACGCAACCCGGGCGCAGGCCGTCGCCGAGGCTGAAGGAGACGTCGTACGCCTTCATGATTTCGCAGATTTCCTCGAAGTGCGTATAGAGGAAATTCTCGCGGTGATGAGCCAGGCACCACTTGGCCATGATCGAGCCGCCGCGCGAGACGATGCCGGTCACGCGCCGGGCCGTGAGCGGCACGAAGCGCAGCAGCACGCCGGCGTGGATGGTGAAGTAGTCCACGCCCTGTTCGGCCTGTTCGATGAGGGTGTCGCGGAACAGCTCCCAAGTGAGTTCCTCGGCCACGCCGCCGACCTTCTCCAGCGCCTGGTAGATCGGCACGGTGCCGATCGGCACCGGCGAGTTGCGGATGATCCACTCGCGGGTTTCGTGGATGTTCTTGCCGGTGCTCAGGTCCATCACCGTGTCGCCGCCCCAGCGGATCGACCACACCAGCTTCTCCACTTCCTCGGCGATGCCGGAGGACACCGCACTGTTGCCGATGTTGGCGTTGATCTTGGTGAGGAAGTTGCGGCCGATGATCATCGGCTCGCTTTCCGGATGGTTGATGTTGGCGGGGATGATGGCGCGGCCGCGGGCCACTTCGTCGCGCACGAATTCCGGCGTGATCAGGCGCGGCAGCGAGGCGCCGAAGGACTGGCCCGGATGCTGGTTGCGCAGCGCGCTCTCGGCCAGCGCTTCGAGCTTCTGGTTCTCGCGGATGGCGATGTATTCCATCTCCGGCGTGACGATGCCCTGGCGCGCGTAGTGCATCTGCGTGACGTTGGCGCCGGCCTTGGCGCGCAGCGGCTGGCGCAGGTGGTGGCGGAAGCGGATCGGGTCCAGCTTGGCGTCGGCGGCGCGCTGGCGGCCGAAGTCGGAGCTCAGGCCGGTAAGGCGCTCGACGTCGCCGCGCTCTTCGATCCAGGCCGCGCGCAAGGTGGGCAGGCCGGCGGCCAGGTCGACCTGGTAGCTCGGGTCGGTGTACGGGCCGGAGGTGTCGTAGACGGTGACGGGCGGGTTGTCTTCGCCGCCGAACAGGGTGGGCGTCTTGGCCTGGCAGATTTCGCGCAACGGCACGCGGAGGTCGGGGCGGCTGCCCTGCACGTGGATCTTCCGCGAACCGGGGATCGGCCGGGTGACGGCCTCGGAGAGTTCCTGCGCGGCGCGCGCGAGATCGTTGGGCTGGGCATTCATCGGCGTGGCGTCCTTCGTGAGGCGGGGAAACACGAAGCGGCGGCGCCGGAGGCACGAACTGCCTGGGTTCATCAGGCTGGGGATCGTGCGGCGAAGCTCCCTACACCGGTGCTAACCGGATCAGGTTCGAAGGGACTCTCTCAGCCGACCGTGGTCGGCACCCCCGCTTCCAGAAGGCTGATATTCAAGCACGAATCACCGGATACGGGCGAGTACGCGGCGTGAAGAGGGGGATTCAGCGCGGCAGGTAGGCGCGCAGGAAGGTGGACACGCCGGCGCGGGCGTTCGCTTCCATCTCGCTGGCGAAGGCGTCCTGGCAGCCGTCGCAGCCGAACATGCGGCGCAGCACGAGGTCGCCCTTGATCAGGGCCAGGAACTGCACGCTGGCCTGGGCGATGTTCTCGATCTCCAGCTTGCCATCGTCAACCGCCTGTTCCAGCAGGCGTTCCATCAGCTTGTGCGTGCGGGTGGGGCCTTCTTCCCACAGCAGCTTGCCGTAGCGCGGATTGCCCTGGCGGCAGTCGCTGAGGATGGCGCGGAAGGTGCCGACGTTCTTCGGGTCGCAGTCGATGTGGGCGTGGGTCATGGCGACGCGCATGAGCAGGTCGCTGATCTCCGTGGCCGGGTCGTACTGGTAGGTGTCTTCCGGCAGCAGGTCCTGGATGTGCGCGCGGATCACCTCGCGGAACAGGTTGTCCTTGTCGCCGAAGTGGCTGTAGACGGTGAGCTTGGACACGCCCGCCTCGGCGGCCACGGCATCCATGCTGGTGCCGGCGAAGGCGTTGCGCACGAACAGGCTCTTGGCGGCCTCCAGGATCGCGGCGCGCTTCTCCATGTCCTTCGGGCGGCCAGGACCCTGGGGCTTGGTTTGCGCGATCGTGTTCATGCCGTTTTACACCTTCACAAAGGGATAACCGGGGTTTAGTATACGCGCCGGTTTACTTATTTTCCACCGCCGTCCTGAACGGCCGACCCATGACCTCTACTATCGCAGAACTCACTCTCAGCGGCCCTTATCGCCATGCCCAGCGCATTCTTGCCGCGTGGCTGGAGCACGGCCAGGCGCTCGCCCGCCGCCGCGCTTTCGCCGTGCGCGTGGCACTGGCCGCACTGAATGCACCCGAGCGCCACCGCATCGCGCGCTGGCTGGCCTGGCTGGCGGTCGCGGCGGAAAGCCGCCGGCAGCCGGCCCTGCTGCCGCGCATCCGGCTGCTGGATGCGGCGCTCGGACAAGCGACCGAAGATGCGTTTGCACGCCTGCCGGTGGACATCGCCGCCAAGCGGGCGGATAACCGTCGTCTGACGGCTTGAGTGTCCGCGGACACCGCGCTGCGCATGACTTCCGTCAGCTCGTCGCGGTGACTTCCGGCACTTCGTGGGGAAGCAGGCAAGCTCCAGGCTTTTGAACATTGTCGGGACTGGTCTAAGCGCTTATCCTTTCTGACCTTTTTTCGACTTTGCACGGGACGTAGGCTGACCATGGCGATGAACTTCGAACAGGCGCGGCAGAACATGGTGGAAAACCAGGTGCGCCCCTGGGAGGTGCTGGACGCGCGCGTGCTCGACGTGCTCGGCCGCCTGCACCGCGACCAGTTCGTCGCCCCGGAGCATCGTGCGCTGGCCTATGCCGACGTCGGCCTGCCGATCGGCCATGGCGAAGCCATGATGAAGCCGGTGCTGGAAGGCCGCGTGCTGCAGGCGCTGGAGCTGAAGGAAGCGGAACACGTGCTGGAAATCGGCACGGGCTCGGGCTTCCTCACCGCGTGCATGGCCAGCCTGTCCGGCCATGTCACCAGCGTCGACATCCATGCCGACTTCATCGCCGCCGCGGCGCAGCGCATCGCGCAGGCGGGTATCGACAACGTGACGCTCGCCACGGGCGAGGCGGTCAAGGCCTGGCAGCCTGCCGGCCAGTTCGATGCGGTGGTGGTCACCGGCGCCGTGTATGAAATTCCCCAGCGTTTCCTCGGCTGGCTCAAGCCGGGCGGCCGTCTGCTGGCGGTGCGCGGCGAGTCGCCGGTGCAGCAGATGGTGCTGCTGACCCACGAGGGCGAAGGCCGCTGTCGCGAGGAGAGCATCCTCGAGACCGACCTGCCTTACCTGGTGCATGCCGAGCCGCCGCGCAAGTTCGTTTTCTGACCTGACCCGATTTCCCAATTCCCCAAGAGGCAACCCATGCGTTTGAAGCTTCTGACCCTTGCCCTGGCCCTGACGGCGCTTCCGTTGTCCGGCCACAGCGAGGATTTGCTGGATGCATACCGAGAAGCCCGCGCTAACGATCCGGTGCTGGCGCAGTCCGACGCGAACCGCCAGGCCACCGGCGAGGGCATCACGCAGGCGCGCGCACTGATGCTGCCGCAGCTGAGCGCGGGGTTGACCTTCAACCAGTACAGCGGCAACGACAGCCGCGACACGGCTGGCGGTCATTCGCGCTCGCGCACCGAGAACGCCACCCTGAGCCAGAGCGTGCTGGACATCAGCAAGTGGACGGGCCTGAAGACCGCCCGCTCGCAGTCCGATGCGCAGGAACAGCTCTACCAGGCCGCGCTGCAGAACCTCTACGTGCGCGTCACGCAGGCCTACTTCGGCGTGCTCACCGCGCAGGACACGCTGACCTTCAACAAGGCCAACGAAGAAGCCTACCGCCAGGCCTACGAGCAGGCGGACCAGCGCTTCAAGGTCGGCCTGGCCGCGATCACCGACGTGTACCAGGCGAAGTCGTACTACGAGCTGGCCAAGGCGCAGACCATCTCCGCCGAGAACACGCTCAACGACTCCAAGGAAGCGCTGCGCCAGATCACCGGCCAGCCGGTCACCGAGCTGAAGAAGCTGCGCGACGACCTGCCGATGGACGCGCCCTCGCCGGCCGACCCGAACACCTGGGTTGAGGAATCGCTCAAGCACAACCCGAACGTGCTCTCGCAGCAGTACACCGTGGAAGCGGCCGAGCACAGCATCGACACCGCGCGCGCCGGCCACCTGCCGACCATCAATGCCACCGTCACGCGCGGCCAGACCAACGCCTGGACCGAGAACGGCGGCCTGGTCACCCCGGGCAACGGCCGCTGGGGCACCACCGCGGGCCTGACCCTGTCGGTGCCGATCTTCGAAGGCTTCGGCACCCAGTCGCGCGTGCGCCAGTCCATCTACAACCGCGACGCGGCGCAGGATTCGCTGGAATCCACCCGCCGCCAGGTCTCGCGCGACACGCTCAACTACTTCCGCTCGGTCGGCGCTGGCATCCTGCAGGTACAGGCGAATCGCGCTTCGGTCGAATCCGGCCAGAAGGCGCTGGAAGCCACCCGCGCCGGCTTCGACGTGGGCACCCAGACCATGCTGAACGTGCTCAACGCGATTCAGACCCTGACCCAGGCGCAGAGCAGCTACTCGCAGGCGCGCCACGCCTTCATCCTCAACAAGCTGCAGCTGAAGCAGTCGGCGGGCACCATCGACATGCCCGACATGGAAGCGGTCAACGCGCTGCTGCAGTAAGCAGGTTCGGCACACGCAAACGAAAAGGCCGGGCATTGCCCGGCCTTTTTTTATGCCCTGAACGAGCAGCTCATTCCTGCAGTTGCTTGTCGATCAGCTCCATCACCCGCTGCACCGCGCCGCGCTCGCGGTCGAACACCACCTGCGCATGCAGGCCCATGCTCTTGCGCCGCTCCGCGTCGCGCAGCAACTGCAGCACGGCGGCGCCCAGCTCGCTGGCGTCGTTGAGGCGCACCGCGGCGCCTTCGCCGATCAGGGTCAGGGTGATTTCCTCGAAATTGAAGGTGTGCGGCCCCACCAGCACCGGCCGCGACAGCGCCGCCGGTTCCAGCACGTTGTGCCCGCCGATCGGCACCAGGCTGCCGCCGACGAAGGCCAGGTCCGCCGCGGCGTAGAACTGCATCAGCTCACCCATGGCGTCGATCACGAACACCTGGTGCGCGGCGGTCGGCACGCGATCGGCGCTGCGCGTGGCCATGCTGAAGCCCAGGCTGCGCACCGCGCTTTCCACCAGCTTGAAGCGCTCCGGATGGCGCGGCGCGATCAGCAGCAAGGCATCGGGCAGGCGCTTGAGCACCTGCAGGTGCGCTTCCAAAACAGGCAGCTCCTCGCCCTCGTGCGTGCTGCCGGCGATCCACACCGGCCGCAGATGGCCCCATTGCCTGCGCAGCTCCTCTCCGGCCTGCACCGCGGCATACGGCACCGGCATGTCGAACTTCAGATTGCCGCTGACCACGATGCGCGCCGGCTCCACCCCCAGCAGCCGGTAGCGCGCCGCGTCGGTACGCGACTGTGCCGCGATCTGCCGCACGCAGCTCAGCGCCGAGCGCACCAGCCCCTGCAGCGGGCGGTAGCCGCGCAGCGAGCGCTCGGACAGGCGCGCGTTGACGATCATCAGCGGAATGCCACGCTTCTTGCAGGCGAAGTAGAGGTTCGGCCAGATCTCCGTCTCCACGATGATCGCCAGCCGCGGCCGCACCCGCTTCATGAACAGCGCCACGGCGAACGGCAGGTCGTACGGCAGGTACACGTGGTACACGCTGTCGCCGAACAGCTGGCGCACGCGCTCGGAGCCGGTCGGCGTCACCGTGGTCACCACCAGCGGCGCATTGACATAGGCCTCGCGCAGCGACTTGATCAAGGGCTCGGCCGCATTCACCTCGCCCACCGATACCGCATGCACCCAGATGCTGCCGCGCAGGGTCGGGCCGCGGTAGAAGCCGAAGCGCTCGCGCCAGCGCCGGTGGTAGTCGCGATAGCGCACGCCGCGCGCCAGCAGCCGCATCACGATGATCGGCGTCACCAGGTACATCGCGAGGGTGTAGAGATAGCGCAACGGCGGGGCTCGGAAGGGCAGGCGCGGCAGTATAGCCAGTGCTCCCGCGCGGGGCAGGCAAACACCCGGCCGCGGCCCGCGCTCTTGCTACAATCGCCGCCCTCATGCCCGGTGCGCCTCGTCCCTCCTTCCACGCCAAGCTGCTCTCGCCGGTCCAATGGCCAGCGTGGCTGGGTGTGGGCATCCTGAAACTGGTCGCGCGCCTGCCGCGCCGCGCACTCATGGCCGTGGGCCGCGGGCTGGGCGTGCTGATCCAGCATTTCCCCTCGCGCCGCCGGCACATCGCCGAAGTCAATATCGCGCTGTGCTTCCCGGAGCTGTCCGCGGCGGAACGGGCCGCGCTGGTGGACGCGCACCTGCGCGACATCGGCCTGATGATGATGGAGTTCGCGCTGGGCTGGATGGGCACCGAGCGCGCGATCGAGCGCGTGCCGGTGACGCTGGAAGGCCTGGAGCATCTCGAAGCCGCGCGTGCACAGGGCAAGGGCGTGCTGCTGGTCGGCGGCCACTTCTCGCATCTGGAGCTGTGCGCGCGGCTGGTGTCGCGGCATATCCGCATCGCCGGCATGTACCGGCGCATGGATTCGGCGGTGTTCGAATGGGCGGTGCTGCGCGCGCGCCTGGACTACGCCGCCGCCATGTTCGACAAGGACGACATCCGCGGCACGGTGAAGTACCTGCGCAACGGCGGCACGCTGTGGTACGCGCCCGACCAGGACATGCGCAGCAAGGACAACGTGTTCGTACCGTTCTTCGGCGTGCCGGCGGCGACCATCACCGCGACGCATCACCTGGCGCGTCTCTCCGGTGCGCTGGTGGTTCCGTTCTTCCATCGCCGCCTGCCCGACGGCCGCGGCTATGCACTGCGCCTGGGTGCGCCGCTGCAGGACTTCCCCGGCAGCGACGCCGCGTTCGACACCGCACGCGTGAATGCGAGCATCGAGCAGATGGTGCGCGAAGCACCCGAGCAATACCTGTGGGTGCACAAGCGCTTCAAGACGCGCCCGCCGCAGAGCCCTGAAGTTTATTGAGCCGCGACAGGCTCAAGACAGAATATTCCAGTACAAGGCAAGCGCGTTTTTCCCCATTCTTGCGCGCCATGTCCATTCGTTTGTTCTTGCGCTCGCTACGCCATCGTCACGACTGGCGCGGCGCCGCGCCAAAACGTATTGCCTCCGGGCTGAAATACCTGCTGCGCTGCGCCCGCATGGCGCGGCGGCAATCCGCGTGGCTGCAGTTCGTGTACGGCTCGCCGCGCCTCAGCGCGATCCTCGCGCCGGATCCGCGCCTGCTGGAGCGCTGGCATCACCACTACATCAATCGCCAGTTCGGCCGCGCGCGCCGGATGGAAATCGTCGCCGATCATTTCCGCTTCGCCTTCGTGCAGTTGCCCGAAGACATGGCCGACGGCGTGTATCTGCACGGCAGCTATCGCATCGGCGCACTCACGTTGAAGGACGGCAGCGAGCTGCGCATCGAACTGCGCCGCCCCACCGGCCGCAGCCGCGAAGGCGAGCTGGCGCTGTGCCTGACCAATAGCAACGACCAGGTACTGTCGTCCGCGGTGTTCACCGTGGCCGACGAAGGCAGCAGCCTGCTGATCGGCTGCATGCAGGGCGCGTCGGCGGAGCTGGGCCGCGAAGCGGTGCGCGAGCTGACCAAGCAGTGCCATGGCCTGCGCCCGAAGAACCTGCTGTTCTCGCTGCTGCTGGCCTTCGCCGCCGAATACGACATCGAGCGCGTGCGCGGCGTCGCCAACCTGGCGCATCCGTTCGCCGGCGAGGCGGACAAGATCAAGGCCGACTACGACGCGTTCTGGCAGGAATGCCAGGGCGAGCCGCTCACCGACGGCTTCTATGCCCTGCCCGCGCAGGAACCGCTGCGCGACGAGACCCAGGTGGAGAGCAAGCACCGCTCCGCCTTCCGCAAGCGCGAGGCGCTGCGGCGCGAGGCCTGCGGGCTGCTGATCACCGCGCTGCGCGGCCAGGCGTGGCCGCTGGATCAAGCTGCGTAAGCAAATGGACGGCTAAACGTCCTTGCGCTCCGGCGCGGGGATACGCGTCTCTTTCTGTTCGGCCCGCGTCGCCTCGTAAAGCTTTGCGTACTTCAGGAACGCATAGAACGCATGGATGCGCGCGGCGATAAAGCCCGCCCAGCCCGAGCGGTAATGCCCGCGCAGCAGGTAATAGCGGAAGAACGCGACCCAGGCGTTGGTGAGCATGCGCAGGCGCAGGCCGCTTGCGCGGCGGCCGGCCAGATCCGCCACCTGCAGGCTGGAATAGCGGTTGGCCTTGTCCACGCGGCCGGCGATATCGCGCTCCCCGTAGTGATCCATCACCAGGTCCAGCACACCGACGCTGCCGCCGACCGTCACTTCCTCATGCACGCGATGGCCGCTCATGCGCGCGCGGCGGCGGTCGAACAGGCGCACGTAGTGATTGAGGCGGCTGCGCGGCGACTGCCATTGCCAGAAGATCCATTCGCGCCGCCACAGCAGGTAGCCGGCATGTCCGGGCTGCTCGAGCACCTGCAGGATGGTCTGCGCCGCGTTAGCCGGCATGGCTTCGTCGGAGTCGAGCAGCAGCACCCAGTCGTGCCGCGCCAGATCGATCGCCGCCTGCTTCTGCGCGCTGTAGCCGGCGAAGGGCTGGCTCTCGATGCGCGCGCCGTAGTGCGCGGCGATGGCCAGCGTGGCGTCGGTCGAACCGGAATCCAGCACCACCACCTCGTCGGCCCAGCGCACGCTGGCCAGGCAGGCGTCGAGCGTGGCGGCGCTGTTGTAGCTGGTCAGCACCACCGACAGGGGCTCACGCGCCATCGGCGGCCTCCGCGACCACGTACAGGCTGGCGCACCACAAGCCCAGCACCCAGGCGAACAGCAGCCCCCACCACGCCGAATAGAAGGCCAGATGCGTATTGAGCGGGAACAGCATCACGCCCAGCGCCACGGTGGCGGGGAAGGCGCGGGCGCGTGCCGCCGCTCCCGCCGCATGCCAGCGGCGTATCGCCAGCACCGCGCCTGCCAGCCACAGCGCGAGGCCGGCCAGGCCGGTTTCGCTCAGCACTTCCAGCACCACCTGGTGCGCGTGGCAGGCGCCCTCGCCCGCGCCGCAGTTCTCGCCGGTGGCCACGAAATGGTCGTCCGGCGGCGCCACCTGGCGGTAGGCATAGCGATAGCCGCGCACGCCGACGCCGTTGAGCGGATGCGCTTCGAACATCCACCAGCTGGTGCGCCAGATATCCAGCCGTCCGCTGAGCGCCGTATCCACCGCGTGGTCCGAAGCCTGGAAGGCGAGCAGGGTCTTTTCCATGCGCGCGTGAAAACGCTCCGAGGTCTTCCACGCCAGCCCGCCGGCCGCCACGGCAACCAGGGCGCCAGCGCAGCCGATCAACACGAAGCGCTTTGCCGAGCCGGCCTCGCGCCAGGCAAAGGCCAGCACCACCAGCGCATAGGTGAGCCACGAGGCACGCGATCCCGAGAGCAGCACCGGCCCGAGCAAGGCCAGCGCGGCCAGCACCAGTCCCAGCCGTCCCCAGCGCCAGCGCGCGGCCCACAGCGCGAACGGCGCCAGCACGGCGAGCGAGGGGCCGAGCTTGAGATTGTCGGCGCCGAAGATGCCGGATACGCGCTCCTCCTCCGCGTGCCCACCCAGGCTCCAGCCGGTCAGCGCCTGCATCCAGGCATCCAGCACCCACACGGCGAGCACGGCGGCGACGGCGATATAAAGCGCGTCGAGCTTGCCGGCGCGACGGATCGCGAAGCAGGCATACAGCCCCAGCGGCACGTAGCGCAGCAGCGCCGCCACCGTCGACCAGCTCTTGCCCGGCGCCACCGCCCCGAAGCACGACAGCAGCGCCGCGCCGATATACGCGCCCAGCAGCCACAGCAGCAGCCGCGCGCCGGCGTGCTCGCCCAGCGCGCGCGGATGCCGCGCGAACAGCAGCACGACGCCGAGCAGGCACAGGAAGGTCCCCAGCTCCGAGCTGCGCCCGAACGGCAGCAGCGCGATCACCAGCCAGAACGGCAACAGCGGCGAGCGCAGGGCGGCCTTGAGCGCAGGGAGAACAGGCATGCGGGAACCCCGTAGGAAAAGCCGGGGCATTGTAGGCGAGCGCCGACGCTCGCGGGCCGCTCAGCCAGCGACCACTTCCTCGTACAGCGCCAGCGTGGCCTGCTGCATGTCCGACAGGCGGTAGCTCTGCAGCATCGGGATCGGCGGCGCCACGCGCAGCAGCTCGGCCGCGCGCTCCACCAGGCGCTCGCGGTCGCCGACCGGCACGCGGCCGGCCGGATACAGCTCGGCCAGCAGTTCACCGACGCCGCCGTGGGCGTAGCCCAGCACGGGGCGGCACAGCGACAGCGCCTCGACCACGGTGCGGCCGAAGGATTCGGGCTTGTTCGACAGCTGCAGCACCAGCGCCGACACGGCATAGATGTCGCGCACGTCGTTGCGCGGCGGGGTCAGCACCACCTGGGACTCGATGCCGCGCGCGCTGATCAGCTCGCGCAGCTCGGCCACGTAGGCTTCGCGGCCCGGCTCGATCACGCCCAGCAGCAGCAGGCGCGCGTCGATGCCGCGGCGCTTGAGTTCCGCGATCAGCTCGATGGCGTCGTGATGGCCCTTCAGCCGCGTGCCGCGGCCCGGCAGGGTCAGCAGCGGCGCGCCGGCCAGGCGCGGGAATTCGGTGAAGAAGGCTTTCTGCCAGGCATCGTCCGGGCGGTGGCCGTACGGAAATGCCTCAGGGTCGATGCCGCGGGGAATCACGCGCACACGCGAGGGCTCCAGCCAGCGGTAGTGGCTGAGCACGTAGTCGCGCAGGGTCTGCGAGACGGCGATCACCCGCTCGCCGCGCAGCATGATGGAGCTGTAGCGCCCGGGCGTGTTCAGACCGTGCACGGTGGTGACGAAATGCGGACGCGGCTGCAGCCCCCGGATCGCCCACCAGCCCAGCCAGGCCGGCAGGCGCGAGCGGGCGTGCACGATGTCCGGCTTCAGCTCCGCCAGCACGCGGCGCAGGGCACCCACCCGCAACAGGGTGCGCAGCGACTTGCGGCCGATATCCAGGCTGATGTGCTCGCTGCCCTCGGCCTCCAGCTGGCCGGCCAGGCGGCCGCCGGCGGAAATCACCACCGAACGGTGACCGGCCTGCACCAGCGCGCGCGCGACTTCCAGCGCCGACCGCTCGGCCCCACCGGACTGCAGGGCCGGGATCAGCTGGACGACGGTCAGCGACCGGGCTGGCGCGGCAACGGCGGACATGGACGGTTCGAGTAAAGCCTTCATCCTTGGGGACAAGCAGCAATCGTGCCGATTGCCGCCTGAAGTTCGATGCGGTGCCTTGCCTGGCCCCGGCCTGCTCAGTCGTTCAGGACGTAACGCGCGCCGCAGTAGGGACAGGTGGATTCGCCGCCGTCTTCGACGATCGGCAGATACACCTTCGGGTGCGAGTTCCACAGCGCCATGCCGGGCAGCGGGCAGGACAAAGGAAGGTCCTTGCGCGTCACTTCATAACGATTTTCGGCATTGGCCAAAATCTGCCGTGCGGGCTCGGCGGGGGAAGCGGGCATGGGGTCAAGCTCCAGACTGGACATCGGGCCGACAATGGTAGCAGGCTGCACCGCCCGGCCGGCGCGGCGGGACAGGGAAGAAACATGCTGTGAACCGGCTCCGGGCCGATTGTCATCGGGCGGCATCATCATCGGCTGCCCCGGCGGACCACCGCCGCATCATCCAGCTTGAAGGGGAACATCCAATGGATTTCGGAAAGATCATGGCCCGCGCGCGGGCGATCCTCACCACGCCCAAGACCGAATGGCCGGTCGTCGCCGCGGAGCCGGCCACCGTCCAGGGCCTCTATACCAACTACATCCTGGTGCTGGCCGCGCTGCCCGCCGTCGCCGGCTTCATCAAGAACAGCCTGATCGGCGTCAGCCTGATGGGCATGACCTGGCGCGCGCCGTTCGGCTCGGGCCTGGCCGGCATGGTGCTGCAGTACGTGCTGTCGCTGGTGCTGGTCTATGTGATGTCGCTGATCGTCAACGCGCTGGCGCCGAGCTTCGGCGGCCAGAAAGAACCCGTACAGGCGCTCAAGGCCGTGGCCTATGCCTGGACCGCCAGCTGGGTCGCCGGCGCCGCGGTGATCCTGCCCTGGATCGGCTGGCTGATCGCCATCGCCGGCGGCATCTACTCGATCTACCTGCTGTACCTGGGCCTGTCGGCCACCATGCAAAGCCCGGTGGAGAAGACGGCCGGCTATACGGCCGTGAGCATCATCATCGGCATCGTACTGGGCTGGATCGTCAGCATGATCGTGGCCGGCGTGGTCGGCACCGCGGCGCTGACCGGCGCCGCCATGAGCGGCGGCCACGTCACCTTCAGCGGCGACAACGGCAGCGTCACCGTCGACAAGGACAGCGCGGCCGGCAAGCTGGCCGAGATGGGTGCGCGCGCCGAGCAGGCCAGCAAGGAGCTGGAGGCCGCGCAGAAGTCCGGCGACACCTCCGCCCAGCAGGCCGCGATGAGCAAGATGATGGGCAACGACGGCAACGTGCAGTCGCTGTCGGCCGACCAGATCAAGGCCTTCCTGCCCGACAGCGCCGCGGGCCTCAAGCGCCAGAGCCTGTCGGCCGAGCGCAGCGCGGGCGTGGGCGTGCAGATCACCGTCGCGCACGGCCAGTACGGCGACGGCAGCCGCAACATCGAGCTGGAAATCTCCGACACCGGCAGCATGAAGGGCATGATGGCGGTGGCCAATGCCTTCGCGGCCGAGTCCGAGCAGCAGACCGACAACGGCTACGAGAAGACCTACAGCAAGGACGGCCGCCTGGTGCACGAGTCCTGGGACAAGGTCAACAAGACCGGCGACTACACCGTGGTGGTCGGCCAGCGCTTCTCGGTGAAGGCCAGCGGCAACGCGGAGGTCGACCAGCTCAAGGACGCCGTCAACAGCGTGGACCTGAGCAAGCTGGAGTCGCTGAAGAACGAAGGCGTCAGCAAGAACTGAACTTCCGCCAGCGGCACCAAGAAAAAGCCCGCGCCATCACGGCGCGGGCTTTTTTCATGCGGCGCCGCGAACGGCGCCGGCAGGCATCAATCCGCCTTCGGCACCGAAGCCTCGGTGGTGATGTGGATCTTGATCTCGTCGCTGACGTTCGGCACGTAGGCGCCCATGCCGAAGTCCGAGCGCTTCACCGTGGTGCTGGCGTCGAAACCCACGGTCTGCACCTTCAGCATCGGGTGCACGCCGCTCTTGTTGAGCTTGGCGTCCAGCACCACCGGCTTGGTCACGCCGTGCACGGTCAGGTCGCCGGTCACCTTGTACTTGCCGCCGCCGAGCGACTGCACCTTGGTGCTCTTGAAGGTGATGTTGGCGAACTTGTCGGCGTCGAAGAAATCCGGCTTCTTCAGGTGCTCGTCCAGCTTGGACACGTGGGTGTCCAGGTTGGCCAGCGGCAGGGTCACGTCGACCGAGGACTTGGACGCGTCCTTCTCGTCGAACACCAGGGTGCCTTCGCCCAGGCCCAGGTTCGCGGTCGGGTTGGAGAAGCCGAAGTGGTTCCAGCTGAACAGCACGTTGGTGTGGCCCGGGTCGAGCTTGTAGGTGACCGGGTCGGCCTGCGCGGTGACGGCGGCGCCGATCAGGCCGGCGAGAACGAGGTAACGAAGTGCACGCATGGGTAGTTCTCCGTGGAAGAGGGGGCTGCGGTTAAAGGCGGACGCATCGCGCTCAGGCGATGCGGCACGCCTCCTCGAACGACAGACGCGGGTTGCGCGGGAACAGGTCGCGGCTGGCGTCGCCGTAACCGAGATTGATCAGGAAGTTGGACTTCACGTTCGGCGTATCGGCGAAGAACGCCTTGTCCACGCCGGCGTTGTCGAAGCCGGACATCGGGCCGCAGTCCAGGCCCGCCGCGCGCGCCGCGATGATCAGGTAGGCGCCTTGCAGGGTGGCGTTGCGGAACGCGGTGGTGTCGATCATCGGCTGGTTGCCGACGAACCAGCTGCGCGCATCGGCATGCGGGAACAGGCGCGGCAGGTGCTCGTAGAACTCGTGGTCGACGCCGACGATGGCGGTGACCGGCGCCTTCATGGTCTTGGCGCGGTTACCTTCGGACAGGTGCGGCTCGAGCTTGGCCTTGGCCTCGGCCGACTTCACGAACACGATACGCGCGGGCGAGGAGTTGGCGCTGGTGGGGCCGAACTTGGCCAGCTCGTAGACCTGGCGCAGCACCTCGTCGCTCACCGGCTTGTCCAGGAAAGCGTTGTAGGTGCGGGCCTCGCGGAACAGCTGGTCGAGGGCGGCCTCGGAAAGCAACTCGCTCATGGGTATCCTTCGATAGAACGCGCCGGGCGGCGCCGTGACCCGGGAGTGTACGGGCACGCAGGGGCGAACAGGACTGGGCCGGACAGAACGTACTGTGGCGAGAATCGAAACAATCCCGGGCCAGCACCCCGCATGACCAGGCTGCATGGCGAATGCTGGGTGGTCACCGACGGCCGCGCCGGCAACGACCGCCAGGCCCTGGCCCTGGCCGAAGCGCTGGGCCTGCCGTTCCGCCATCTGGTGCTGGGACTGCGCGCGCCCTGGTCCTGGTTCGCGCCGCGCCTGCTGCCCGGCGGCCGCTTCGCCCTGCCCGCGCCGCAGCGCCGCGGCATGGTGGTGCCGCCGTGGCCGGCGGTGATCGTCGGCTGCGGCCGTGCGGCGGCGTATTACACGCGGCTGGTGCGCGAACTGTCCGAAGGCGGCAGCTATGCGGTGCAGATTCTCGATCCGCGTATCGATCCTCAGCATTGGGACACGGTGATCGCGCCGCGCCATGACGGCCTGGACGGACCCAACGTGCTGCACCCGCTGGGCTCGCTTAATCCGGTCGACGAAGCCTGGCTGGCCGAAGGCCGCGATGTCTGCCCCGCCTTCGGCGACCTGCCGCAGCCGCGCGTCGCGGTGCTGGTGGGCGGGCCGCGCAAGGGCATTCCGATCGACGCGGCGTATGCCCACGCTCTGGCTGAGCGGCTGGTGGCGCAGCAGCGGCGCGACGGCGGCAGCCTGCTCGTGCTGGCCTCGCGCCGCACGCCGGCCAGCGTGGTCGCCGTGCTGCGCGAACGCCTCGCCGGCATTCCCGGCGTGGTGTGGAGCAGCGAGGAAGACGGTGCCAATCCCTACCCCGCCGCCATGGGCTGGGCCGACCGGCTGGTGGTGACGCCGGACTCGATCAACATGCTTTCCGAAGCCTGCGCCATCGGCTGCGCGGTGCAGACCCTGGTGCGCGCGCCGCTGCCCGGCAAGTTCGCCCGGTTCCACCAGGCGCTGCGCGAAGCCGGGCTGCTGCACGAGCTGGACGACACGCCGCCCGCACGGCAGACACCGCTGCGCGAAACCCGCGCCATCGCCGAGACGGTGCGCCAGCGCATCGCGGCGCGTAACGCCAGCCGCGCCTAGACCGTCGTCGCCTTGGCGGCGAACGCGAAGCCCAGCTCCGCCGTCACGCGCCGCACTTCCTCGCTCAAGCTGTCCAGCGCCGGCTCGCGCGGCGCGATGCGCGAGCGCAGGTCCAGCGTGCAGGCCAGCGCGCGGCGCAGCAGTTCGCCATGCGCGCGCGCGAACACTTCCGCCTGCGCGTCGTCGAGCAGGCCGGTGGTGCGGCAGGCTTCGATCAGCGCCGCGTTCGCGGTGGACAGCAGCAACAGCGGCCGCTCCGCCGCATGCGCCAGCACCAGGCCCTGCAGCGCGAACTCGATATCGAGCAGGCCGCCGTGGCCTTGCTTCAGATCGAACAGGCGCTCGTCGGAACGGTCGCGCTCGGCGCGCCAGCGCCGGCGCATATCGCTGACGTCGGCCAGCACGCGGGCACGCTCGCGCGGCACGGCGAGGATCTCGCGGCGCACCTCAAGCAACTCCGCATTCAACGCGGCATCGCCGGCCACCGGGCGCGCGCGCAGCAGCGCCTGGTGTTCCCACGTCCACGCACGGCTGCGCTGGTATTCGGCGAAGGCTTCCAGGCTGCTTACGAGCAGGCCCTTGGAACCGTCGGGCCGCAGCCGCGTATCCACTTCGTACAGGCGACCGGCGCGGGTCAGCACGGTCAGCCAGTTCATCACGCGCTGCGCCAGGCGCTGGTACCAGCGCGAGCCTTCGATGGGGCGCGCGCCGTCGCTCATCGCATGGGCGCGGCGGGTGTCGTAGACGAAGACCAGGTCCAGGTCGGAGGCGAAGCCCAGCTCCTCGCCGCCCAGGCTGCCGTAGCCGAGCACGGCGAAGCCGCTGCCTTCGCCCGGCAGGCGGCCGTGCTGTTCGGTGAGTTCGCGTTCCGCCAGGGCCATCACCGCGATCACCACGGACTCCGCCAGCGCACCGAGGCGGCGCGCCGTGGCGACGGCGTCGGCGCGGCCGTCGTTGAACGCGAGGCCGAGACGAAACGCCGTGCTGGCCTTGAATTCGTTGATGCGCTCCAGCTCCGCTTCCGCCTCGCGCTCGTCCAGCGTGCCGAGCACGCGGCTGATTTCCGCGCTGATGTCGGCGCGCTTGAGCGGCAATTGATCGATGCGCGGATCGAGCACGTCGTCCAGCAGCAGCGGCTGCGCGATCACGCGCTCGGCGAGGAAGGCGCTGCGTGCGAACAGATCCGCCAGGCGGCGTCGCGCCGCCGGCTGTTCTTCCAGCAGCGCCAGATACGATGAACGGCGCGCCACCGCCTGCACCAGCCGGCACAGGCGCAGCAGGCCCGGCACCGGCGCCGCGCTGTCGCGCGCCAGCGCCAGCAGCTGCGGCATCAGGCGGTCGAGCTGTTCGCGCGAACGCGGCGGCATGGCGCGCACCGCCGCGGCCTGCGGCAACTTCAGCAGCGCCTCGGCGGCTTCGGCGCCGGGCTGGAAACCGGCTGCTTCGAGCGTGCCCGGATCGATCTCCTCCGCGCAGACGCGCCGCCACAGCGCCACGTCTTCCACCGGCACGCTGGCGGTGCGGCCGCCCTGCGGCACCAGCACCTCGGCGAACTCCTCGCTGACCACGGCGCGATGGCGCGCCAGTTCCGCCGCCAGCGCTTCCCACGATGCATGGCCCAAGCCGAGCGCGATGCGCTCGCGGCTCAGTGCGTCCTCGGGGATGTCGTGCGTCTGCGCGTCGCGCAGCATCTGCACGCGGTTCTCCACCCGGCGCAGGAACACATAGGCCTCGCGCAACGCCTTCGCACGCGACGCGGCGATATGGCCGCGCGCCTCGCAGGCGGTCAGCGCCGGCAGCAGGCCGCGCACGCGCAGGCTCGGTTCGCGGCCGCCGCGGATCAGCTGGGTGAGCTGCACGATGAATTCGACTTCGCGGATGCCGCCGGGGCCTAGCTTGAGATTGTCGGCCAGGTCCTTGCGCGCCACTTCGGCGTCGATCAGCGCCTTCATCTCGCGCAGACCGGCGAAGGCGGTGTAGTCCAGGTATTTGCGGAACACGAACGGCCGCAGCAGCTCCTGCAGCTGCTTGCCCGCGTTGCGGTCGCCGGCGACGGGACGCGCCTTGATCCAGGCGTAGCGCTCCCAGTCGCGGCCTTCGCTCTGGTAGTACTGCTCCATCGCGCTGAACGGCAGCGCGAGGCGCCCCGCGTTACCGAACGGGCGCAGGCGCAGATCGACGCGCGCGCAGATGCCGTCCACCGTCGGCTCGGCCAGCAGGCGCACCAGCTGGCGGCCCATGCGCACGAAGTATTCGCTGTTGTCGAGCGGCCGCGGGCCGTCGCTCTGGCCGCTGTGCGGATAGGCCAGCACCAGGTCGATGTCGGAGGAGAAATTCAGTTCGCTGCCGCCGAGCTTGCCGAAGCCGACCACCACCATGCGCTGCAGAACGCCGTCGTGGTCGCGGCTGTGGCCATAGCGCGCGGCCAGCGCGCGTTCGGACCAGCCCAGCGCGGCGCCCAGCAGCACCTCGTAGAGCACGCTGGTGGCGGACAGCGTCTCGGGCAGTTCGTCCAGCCCGTTGACGTCGCGGAACACCAGGCGCAGCGCCTCGGCGTGGCGGAAGCGGCGCAGCGTGGCCATGCAGGCGGCTTCGTCCGGATCGAGCCTGAGCGCTTCGATGCGCGTGCTGGCGTCGCCGCCGGCGCGCAGGCGTTCCAGCCCCTGCGGCGCCAGCAGCTGCGGCTGGCGGAACCAGATGTCGTAGGCGAAATCGCTGGCCAGCAGGGCGCGGCGGATGCGTTCGGCCACGCCGGCGTCGTCGTGCAGCGCAACACCGGCCAGGCGGCAGCGCGCGGCCAGTTCGGCGTAGCGGTCGTCGATCAGGGCGCGTAGCGCCGGGGATTCCTTGGGCTGCATCCGGACATTGTGCCTTCCGCGCCGGTGCGCCGTCTGCGCCCGTCCGCGCGGCGCCAAGATGACCGGCAGATGACCGCGAGATCCTGCACGGCGGGGGTGCGTGCACGCGCCGCTTCGCCATCACGTTGGCACTGCTCGGAAAGTACGCAAGCACCACGAACGCCGAACACCTGGTTCATGCCGGCATCGTTACATTCCGATGTCCGAGCCATGACAGCGCAATCCCCCGAAGGACTGCCATGACCAAGACCCTCCAACCAGCCGCCAGGCCCGGCCTGGCTCGCCGCGTCGCCCTTCCCTTGGTGCTGGCGGTGGCCTTCGTGCTGTTCACCGGCTGGCTCGATGGCGGCGAAGGCGTTGCGCCGCAGCAGTTGTTCCAGCAGCCGCTGTACCTGCTGGCCAATGCGCTGCCGGGGCTGCTGCTGGCCCTGCTGCTGATGGTGCTGAGCCGGCGTCCGCTGCTCTCGTTCGGCCTGGCCTTCCTGCTGCAGGGCGTGCTGTACGGCGTCAATGCGCTGAAGGTGAAGCAGTTGGGCACGCCGCTGATGCCGGCCGATTTCCGCATGGTCGGCCAGCTGCGCAAGGGCGGCCTGCATCTGCTCGGCGGCTATCTGCCGACCACGCCCTGGCCGTACCTGGCGCTGGCCGCCGGCATCGCCCTGGTGGTGCTGGCCTGGCGCAAGGAGCTGCCGCTGTTCCCGCGCCGCACCCGCGGCAAGCGCCTGCTCGCCGGCGCCTCGGTGCTGGTGGTGCTCGGCTCGCTGCTGGGCGGCGCGCCGGCCTGGGGCCACTTCTACGATGGCCAGACGCTGTGGATGGAGCCGTGGTCGGCCTCCTCCACCGCGCAGCATTCGGGCCTGGTCAGCTCGCTGATGATGTTCCACCTGCACTTCGGCCAGCAGCGCAAGAAGGCCGATCCGAACGCGGCGATGCAGCTGATCGGCCAGGCCGACGGCGCGCTGCGCGAACGCATGCGCTCGGCCTCGGGCGATACCGGCGCCATGCCCGACATCGTGGTGGTGCAGAGCGAATCGTTCTTCGATCCGGCCATCCTCAAGGGCTTCGAGCACCACGACCTCACGCCGAACCTGCACCGCCTGGCGCAGCAGGGCTACAGCGGCGCGCTGCACGTGCCGACCTTCGGCGGCGGCACCATCCGCACCGAATTCGAAGTGCTGACCGGCCTGTCGCTGCGCTACTTCGACGACCTGCAGTTCCCGTACCTGCAGCTCAACACCAAGGTGGTGCCGGGCATGGTGCGTACGCTGCGCTCGCACGGCTATCGCACGATGGCGATCCACGGCAACAACCCCGCGTTCTGGAACCGCAGCACGGCGTTCCGCGCGATCGGCTTCGACCGCTTCGTGTCGCAGGGCGGCTTCGTCAACGCCAAGGACCTGGATGGCCAGTACATGGCCGACCGCGCGATGACCGACGAAATCATGGCGCAGTTGAAAGATGCCGGCCCGCCGCAGTTCCTGTTCGCCATCAGCATCGAGGCGCACGGCCCCTACGACGTGACGCCGGCCGATGCGGTCAAGCGCGATGCGATCCCCGTGCCCGACGGCCTTGCCGCGGAGGACAAGACCGAGCTGCGCAACTACCTCTATCACATGCAGCACGCCGACGAAGAACTCGGCCGCCTGGCCAGCCTGCTGGCGCAGCGCGAGCGCCCCACCCTGCTGCTGTTCTACGGCGACCACCTGCCGGGCTTGAGCGGCAGCTTCGAAACGCTGGGCTTCGTCGAC
Source organism: Dyella sp. LX-66 (assembly GCF_018599165.1). Lineage (NCBI taxonomy): Bacteria > Pseudomonadati > Pseudomonadota > Gammaproteobacteria > Lysobacterales > Rhodanobacteraceae > Dyella > Dyella sp. LX-66. The sequence continues at coordinate 352,815 of NZ_JAHFVJ010000006.1, read as the reverse complement.
GGCAAGGACATGCTGAGCGAGCCGGGCACCTGGCTGCTGGTCGATCCGCGCAACCAGGTGCAGCCGCAGCGCGAGGATCTCGCCTCGTGGATGCTGCCGGGCAAGGTGCTTGAGCAGGCCGGCATCCACGACGATGCGTACTTCGCGCTGACCCAGGTGCTGGCGCCGCAGCTGGCCGCGCTCACCCGCGCCCCGGGCGCACCGCCGCAGGCCGAGGACGGCAGCGAGCGGCGCACCGACGCCGCGATGGAAAGCGTGGCGCTGCTTCGTTTGAAGGGAAAACTCGACCGCATGCTGCCGCGTGCCGATGCGCTTTCGGAACATACGGGCTTCGCGCAGGAAGGCATCGCACCCGCCGTCGCCACCGAAGGCGCGCATCAGTGATGCCGCGCAAGGCGCATTCCCACTAGCAGCGCGAAAGAAAACAAGAGTGCGCGGAACGCGTTTTTTACCAACACGCACCGACGATTCAGCGACATGTCCGCCGGCTTAAGCAAACCGGAGCGGCCCGAAAAAATTCAGGATTCAGCAGGCAAACCGCCTCTAGCGTGATTCCACCGCGGCACGTTGCGTCGCGGCACTCACATCGGAGGTTCACCCCATGCGTAAGTCCCTGCTTGCTGCTCTCGTCCTCTCGGCCACCGTGCTGACCGCCCCCGCCTTCGCCCAGGCCCAGGCCGCCGCCAAGGCTGACGCGAGCGTCAATGCCGGCGCCGCGGTGCAGGACGCCACCAAGACCGTCGATACCGCCGCCACCAAGACCGGCGACACCGTGAAGAAGGCGACGCACAAGGCCAAGCACGCCGGCCACAAGGCAGCCAAGACCACCGAGTCGGAGGCGAGCGATGCCACTGGCGGCGCCGAAGCCGCCACCTCGGTGAAGGCCGACGCGAAGGTCGAGACGCCGGTCGCCGGCGCCGCGGTCGGCGCGAAGACCGACGCCAAGGCGGAAGCCGGCGGCAAGTAAGCGGCAACCGACGCGGCGCCAAGGGCGCGCCCGCATCGAGCAACCCCGGGAGGTGGACTCCCGGGGTTTTCTTTTGGGCAAAGAAAAACCCCGCCGGAGCGGGGTTTTTCTCTCATGGATCAAGCATGCCGCCCGATTACTTCACCGCCGCTTGCGCCGCATCCGCGGATTCGCCGAACAAGTCGATGTAAGTCTGATAGCGGAACAGCCGGTTGCGCCGGTAGCCGGTGGCTTCGGCAAGGATCCCCAAGGCAACCAGCCGCGACACCAGGTTGTTGGCCGCGGTGTAGGTCGTGGCGGTGAGCGCCTGCACGTCGGCCACCGCAACGATCGGGCGCCGATACAGGTATTCCAGGAGCTTGTGTCCATTGCCCGCGGCGCGCCCCAATCCTTCGGTGACTCTGGCGCGATGGTCTTCGCGCAGCAGAAGGATGCGTCGCGCAGTCTCCGTCGCTTCGCGGCTGACGCTCACCACGCCACGCAGGAAGAACGCCAGCCAGCCTTCCCAATCGCCCTTGTCGCGCACGGCCTGCAGTCGCTCGTAGTACTCGGCGCGGTGCTGCTTGAAGAAATGCGACAGGTAGAGGACCGGTTTCCCAAGAATGTCCCGCTGGCACAGCAGAAACGTGATCAGCAGACGGCCGACGCGTCCATTGCCATCGAGAAAGGGATGGATCGTTTCGAACTGCGCATGCGCCAGCCCTATTTGAATCAACGCCGGCAGCGCGCTCTGCGCGTGCAGGAAGGTTTCCAGCGCGCCAAGCGCGTCCGGCACCTCGTGCGGCGGAGGTGGAACGAAGCTGGCTTCGCTCAAGGTGCAACCCGAAGCACCGATCCAGTTCTGCGAATGGCGCAGTTCGCCGGGCGTGAGGCGCATGCCGCGCACGCCTTGCAACAGGCGCTCGTGGATTTCGCGAATCAGGCGCACCGACACCGGCAGTTCCTGCAGCCGGCCCAGGCCATAGTTCATGGCACTGACGTAGTTGACCACCTCGTCGACGTCGCGCGGCCGGTCCGGGGTCAGGATGTGCGCTTCGGCGGCCAGCAGGTCCTGCAATGAACTCTGCGTGCCTTCGATCTGGCTGGAAAGCACGGCCTCCTTGCGTACGTACATGAAGACGAACAGATCGGGGTTGGGCAGGGTTTGAATCGAACCGTCGAGGCGGCCCAGCGCACGATCGGCAAGCGACAGCAAGGCCTGCAGCTCGCCGTCCATCCGCAGCGCGGGCTTCGGCGGCAGGGGGTTCGGATGAAAAGCGCGGTAACCGCTGGGCTGGGCGATATAGCGCCCGGCACGCTGGTTACGATCCCCGGCCGGAGAACGGGCCCTCGGCGTGTTCATGCAAGGCAAACTTGCATAAGGATGGATTCTCTTTCCATATTAAAGCCTACCTACAATATAGAGGCGCTTTGGTGCCATGTACAAGGCGACCAATGATATGGAGTACGGCCGATCCTGCCCCTCGCTGGATGGCCAATATCAGACGACATCCCTCTGCTTCCTGCCGCCGCGCGGCCCCAAAAAAGAAAACCCCGCACAAGGCGGGGTTCTCCTCGAAGCTGACAACAGGTGGGGCGGATCAGAAATCCATGCCGCCCATGCCACCCATGCCGCCGCCCGCACCGTGCGAGTGGGCTTCTTCCTTCTTCGGCAGCTCGGTCACGGCCGCTTCGGTCGTGATGATCGAGCCGGCCACCGAGGCGGCGTACTGCAGTGCCGAGCGGGTGACCTTGGTCGGGTCCAGGATGCCGAAGGCGATCATGTCGCCGAACTCGCCGGTGGCGGCGTTGTAGCCGAAGTTGCCCTGGCCTTCCTTCACCTTGTTGGCGATGACGGAGGGCTCTTCGCCGGCATTGGCCACGATCGCGCGCAGCGGGGCTTCCAGTGCGCTGATGGTGATCTTGATGCCGTGGTTCTGGTCTTCGTTGACGCCCTTCAGGCCGACCACGGCCTTCAGCGCACGGATCAGGGCGACACCGCCGCCCGGCACCACGCCTTCTTCGACGGCCGCACGGGTGGCGTGCAGGGCGTCTTCGACGCGGGCCTTCTTTTCCTTCATCTCGACTTCGGTGGCGGCACCGACCTTGATCACGGCCACGCCGCCGGCCAGCTTGGCCACGCGCTCCTGCAGCTTCTCGCGGTCGTAGTCGGAGGAGGTCTCCTCGATCTGCGCCTTGATCTGGCCGATGCGCGACTGGATCTTCTCCGCTTCGCCGGCGCCGTCGATGATCGTGGTGTTTTCCTTGGTGACCACGATCTTCTTCGCGCGGCCGAGGTCGGCGATGGTCGCCTTCTCAAGCTGCAGGCCCACTTCCTCGGAGATCACCTGGCCGTTGGTCAGGATGGCCATGTCTTCCAGCATCGCCTTGCGGCGGTCGCCGAAGCCCGGGGCCTTCACGGCGGCAACCTTGACGATGCCGCGGATGGTGTTGACCACCAGGGTGGCCAGCGCCTCGCCTTCCACTTCCTCGGCGACGATCAGCAGCGGCTTGCCGGCCTTGGCCACGCCCTCGAGGATCGGCAGCAGCTCGCGCACGTTGGAGATCTTCTTGTCGTACAGCAGGATGAAGGGGTCATCCAGTTCGACCTGCTGCGACTGCTGGTTGTTGATGAAGTACGGCGACAGGTAGCCGCGGTCGAACTGCATGCCCTCGACCACGTCCAGCTCGTTGTCCAGGCCCGAGCCTTCCTCGACGGTGATCACGCCTTCCTTGCCGACCTTCTTCATGGCGGTGGCGATGATTTCGCCGATGGCCGAGTCGGAGTTGGCGGAGATGGTGCCGACCTGGGCGATCGCCTTGTCGTCGGCGGTCGGGTTGGAGAGCTTCTTGAGCTCTTCCACGGCCGCGACCACGGCCTTGTCGATGCCGCGCTTCAGATCCATCGGGTTCATGCCCGCGGCGACCGCCTTCAGGCCGTCCTGGATGAAGGCCTGGGCCAGCACGGTGGCGGTGGTGGTGCCGTCGCCGGCCACGTCGGAGGTCTTGGAAGCGGCTTCCTTGACGATCTGCGCGCCGATGTTCTCGTACTTGTCGGCCAGCTCGATTTCCTTGGCGACGGAGACGCCGTCCTTGGTCACGGTCGGGGCGCCGAAGCTCTTCTCGAGCACCACGTTGCGGCCCTTGGGACCCAGGGTCACCTTGACCGCGTTGGCCAGGGTGTTGACACCCTTGAGCATGCGGGCGCGGACGTCTTCACCGAAGCGGACTTCTTTTGCAGCCATGTCTGTATTCCTTTGAATGCTTGAATGGGGGATGGGAAGAGAAGCGGGAGAGGCTGCTTAGCCTTCGATCACCGCAACGATGTCGTCTTCCTTCAGGAAGACCAGCTCTTCGCCGTCGATCTTGATTTCCTGGCCGGCGTACTTGCCGAACAGCACCACGTCGCCTTCGTTCACCGACATCGGACGGACCTTGCCGTCTTCCAGGATGCGGCCGGCGCCGGCGGCGATGACCTTGCCGCGGGTCGGCTTCTCGGTGGCGCTGTCGGGGATGACGATGCCGCCGGCGGAAACGCGCTCTTCTTCGAGGCGCTTGACGATGACGCGGTCGTGCAGCGGACGCAGCTTGCTCATGGTGATGGGCTCCAGCTTGGGTTTGAGTGGATCGAAAGAGGGGTTTCCGGAACGGCGCCTGCGGCGCTGTTAGCACTCCGGGCAAACGAGTGCCAATACTAGCGGCGCAGGAATCCCCCGCAAAGAGGCTTTGTTCCGAAGCTCAGACGCTAATGGGGAAGCCCGGCGGGGCTTTCAAGGGCTGCGGGGCGGGCGGGGCCCGCGCTAGGCTCCCCGCCATGACCGACCCCGTCCTGCTCTGCTACTGCACCTATCCCGAGTCCCCGAAGTCCGCCGGCTTCGCCAAAACCCTGGTGGAAGAAGGGCTGGCCACCTGCGTGAACCGCCTGCCCGGGGTGCGCTCGACCTACCGCTGGGAGGGCAAGGTCACCACCGACGTCGAGGAATTGCTCCTCATCAAGACCACCGCGGCGCGCTTCGAGGCTCTCAAAGCGCGCCTGCTGGAACTGCACCCCTACCAGCTGCCGGAGCTGATCGCGGTGCCGGTGGAACGCGGCCACGAGGCTTATCTGGACTGGGTCCGCGCCGGCGTGCTGATCTGATCTGGCGCCGCCTGATCCGGCACGGTCAGCCGGGCATCCGGCCGGGCCACGAACACCACCAGGAAGGTCGCCGGCTCCGTGCTGCTGACATTCGCCGTACCCAGGTGATGCGCCCCGGCCGGCTCGAACCAGCTCTCGCCGGGGCCGTATTCCCGCGCCGGCTCGCTGTCGACCTGGCTGCGCACATGGCCGGACAGCATGTAGACGAAGGCATCGGCCTCGTGGTGGTGCGGCTTGGACTGCTGGCCCGGGGCGAAGGTGACGGTCAGCGCCGTCAGTTGCGTGCCGGGCGCCTGGGTGAGCGCTGCGGTGAGCAGCGGATGTTCCTCGGCGGCCAGGGCCGGCATGGCGATGCCGGCGGCGAGTCCGAGTGCGAACGCACAACGAAGCAGGCTGGACATGACGGCCTCCCTCAACGCGCAGTCAAAGTCTTGAGCGCCTGATCCAGCGGCGCCCCGGCCTGCTCGACGCGGGCCGTCATGCGCCCCTGCGCATCGAACAGCAGCACCGTCGGCACGTGGGTCACGCGGAAGCGGCGGAACAGCGCACCCGAATCGTCCAAGGTCAGCGGCATGCCGATGCGGTGCTCGTCGCGGTACTTCACCAGCTCGTCGTGCGCAGCCCACAGGCCGGAGGCGACGCCGACCCAGCGCAGCTTCGTGTCATGCGCCGACAGCGCGCTGACCTGTTCGCGCATCGCGCGGCAGCTCTTGGAAAGCTCGGGCCGGCTGGTCGCCAGGTAGGACTCGCACCAGGGCGACAGGAATACCAGCGCCGTCGGCTTGCCCGCTTCCGGCAGCGTCAGATGCTTGCCGTCCAGCATGGCGGCGTCGAAGGCGGGCACGCGGTCGCCGGTGTCGTAATGCGCTTCCTGCTTCGGCGCCGCCGCGCCGGCCGCGGCCACGCCGGTGCTGCTGCGCGCCGCCTGCAGCGCGGCATCGAGCTTGGCGTTCGCCTCGTGGCCGACGTAGAGGATGCGGCCGTCGCGCCCGATCACCACGTGCTGCGGCGTCACGCGCAGATGGAAGGCCTCGCCCAGCGAGCCATCGTCGAACACCAGCGGCATCTTCAGACCCATCTCGTCGCGGTACTTGCGCACGTCCTCGATGGTTTCGTCGAAGCCCACGCTGATGGCGATCACCGCCAGGTCGGGGCCGGCTTCCTCGTAGGTCTTCTTCAGATGCGGCATCTGTTCGCGGCAGGGCACGCACCAGGTGGCCCAGAACTTCAGGTACACCGCCTGCTTGCCGTACAGGCTGGCCAGGTCGATGGTCTTGCCGTCGATGGTCTTCACGGTGACGCGCGGCGCCGGCTGGCCGACCAGGCTCTTGCCGGCGGCTTCGGCGCGCTGCTGGCCGGATTGCGCCCAGGCCGGCGCGGTAGCCAGGCCCAGCAGGAGGAAACAGCAAAGAAGGAGGCGATGCATGGCGGGGCAATCCCAGGGTGAGAGTGGGTGCCATGCTCCGCTTCCGGTGGTCCGGTTTTAAGGACCACTTCCAGGCAATACTACGGGACCACTTCGCTCAGCCCGGCAGCAGCCGCACGATGCGGCGCACCGCATCCTCCATGCGCTGGGCCTCCATCAGCCCGTACCCCAGCGCCAGGCCGTTGGAGGCCACGCGCCCGAACGTATAGCCATCCAGGCCTTCGATGCGCACGCCCTGCCCGGCCGCCTGTTCGACCAGCACATCGGTACGCACCTTGGCCGGCAGCCTGGCGGACAGATGCAGCCCGGCGTCGGAAGGCCAGGCTTCCAGTCCGTGGCGCGCCAGCGCGTCGAGCAAAGCCTCGCGCCGCTCCGCGTAGACGTTGCGCATGCGCCGCACATGGCGCGCCAGATGTCCCTCGGCAATGAAGGCCGCCAGCGTGTCCTGCGCCGGCACGTCGCAATGCCAGTCGGCCAGTTCCTTCGCCGCCGCCAGCGCCGGCAGCAGCCACGGCGGCGCCACCACGTAGCCGATGCGCAGTGCGGGGAACAGGCATTTGGAGAAGGTGCCGACGTAGCAGACTGAGCCTTCGCGATCGAGCGTCTGCAGCGCATCCAGCGGCCGCCCGCCGTAGCGGAATTCGCCGTCGTAGTCGTCCTCGATCACCGTGGCGCCGCGCGCCGCGGCATGCGCCAGCAGTTCCGCGCGGCGGCGCGGCGACATCGACATGCCCAGCGGGAACTGATGCGACGGCGTCACGTAGATCACCCGCGCCTCGGCGGGAATCCGTTCCACCACGATGCCTTCGTCGTCCACCGGCACCGGCACCACCTTGGCGCCCGCCGCGGCAAACGCCGCGCGCAGTGGCGTATAGCCGGGATCCTCCACCGCGACCACGGTGCGCCCCGGCGTCACCAGCACGCGCGCCAGCAGGTCGAACGCCTGCTGCGCGCCGCTGGTCACCATCACGTCGTCCGGATCGCAGGCCACCGCGCGCGCGAACGACACATGCTGTGCGATCGCCTCGCGCAGCACCGGCCGCCCGCGCGACTGCCCCGACATCGACGGCAGCCGCGACACGCCGCGCAGCGCGCGCGCCGACAGCCGGCGCCACACCTCGAACGGAAACTGCCGCGTATCCGGTACGCCCAGGCGGAAATCGTGGGCGAACGCACCGGGCGGCGGCGACGGCGTGGGCGGGCGCGCCTCGCGCCAGTACGGCGCCAGCCGGCGGTCGCCGCCTTCTTCGGCCGCGGTGGAGCGCGCGCGGGCGCGGCGTTCCATCAGGTCGGCCACGTAGTTGCCGGCGCCGCGCCGCGCGACCACATAGCCCTCGCTCAGCAGCAGGTCGTAGGCCGCCACCACGGTGTTGCGCGACAGCTGCAGCGCCTCGGCCAGTTCGCGCGTGGCGGGCAGGCGCAGGCCGGGTTTCAGGCGGCCGTCCAGGATCGCCGCGCGCAGCTGCGCATGCAGCGCGGCCTGCCGCTGGCGCGACCCCTTGGCCGGCAGCTCCAGGGGGAACTCGAACGGATGATCCATGGCCTGCCCCGCAAAGTGGACCCCAATAATTGTCGCATTGTGGCCCTTTTGCCAGACCATCGAACGACCTAGCCTGCACCCATCGCCCTTCCCACCGGACCGCCCGCCATGATCGAGCTCTACTACGCCGCCACCCCCAATGGCCTGAAAGCCCGCCTGTTCCTGGAAGAGGCCGGCATCCCGTACCGCCTGGTCCCGGTCAGCCTGAGCAAGGGCGAGCAGTTCAAGCCGGAGTTCCTGGCCGTGTCGCCGAACAACAAGATCCCGGCCATCGTCGACCACGAACCGGCCGACGGCGGTGCGCCGCTGACCATGTTCGAGTCGGGCGCGATCATGCTTTACCTCGCCGAGAAGACCGGCCGCCTGATCCCGTCGGACCTGCGCGGCCGCACCGAGGTGCTGCAGTGGCTGTTCTGGCAGATGGCCGGCCTGGGTCCGATGGCCGGGCAGATCGGGCACTTCAATGTGTACGCGCCGGAGAAGGTGCCCTACGCGATCGACCGCTACACCCGCGAAGTGCACCGCCTGTACGGCGTGCTCGATCGCCAGCTGGAAGGCCGCGACTACATCGCCGGTGCGTTTTCGATCGCTGACATCGCCTGCTACCCGTGGATCGTGCCGCACGAAGCGCATGGCCAGAGCCTGGCCGATTTCCCCAACGTGGAACGCTGGTTCCGCACCATGGCCGCCCGCCCCGCCACGGTGCGCACTTACGAAGGCGTGGAAAACGCCTACGCGCCGAAGCAGGCGCTGACGGAAGCGGAACACCAGGTGCTGTTCGGCCAGGGCAAGTCGGCCAAGTAACGAACTTCACGAAGGAACTCCTTCTCCCGCCGGCGACCCGAAGGTAGTCCCCGTGGGAGAGAAGGTGGCGGCAGCCGGATCAGGGTTCGGCCGGAGCGGTGAACATCACTCTTGCGCTCCACCCGTACCCTCACCCCAACCCCTCTCTCCCACGGGGACTACCTTCGGGTCGCCGGGGGGAGAGGGGCTCCCGCTATCGACCTAGCGCCCCTTTCACCATGAGCACCCACGCCATGAAGAAGTCCGATCTCGCCGCGCTGCTCTTGCTGGGTGCTCTGTGGGGCGCGTCGTTCCTGTTCATGCGCATGGGTGCGGACCAGTTCGGCGGCATGGCGCTGGCCGGGCTGCGCGCGATCGGCGCGGCGCTGTGCTCGCTGCCGCTGCTGGCTTCGCGCGAGCGGCTGGCCGAGATGCGCCGGCACTGGCGGCCGATCGTGGTGGTGGGCATGAGCAATTCGGCACTGCCGTTCGTGCTGTTCTCCTACGCGGCGATGAGTCTGCCGGCAGGCGTGTCGGCGATTTCCGACGCGATCGGTCCGCTGCTGGTGGCGCTGTCGGGCTGGCTGTGGCTGGGCGAGAAGCTGGACGGCGCGCGCACCGCCGGCCTGGCCGTGGGCTTTGCCGGCGTGGTGTGGCTGATCGCCGGCAGCGTGGGCTTCGGCCATGGCGGCGGTTCGGCCTGGGCCATGGCGGCCTGCGTCGGCGCCAACGTCTGCTATGCCTTCGGCGCGCATTACGGCCAGCGCCGCCTGCGCGGCGTGTCGCCGCTGGCGGTGGCTACCGGCAGCCAGCTGGCCGCGGCCATCGCACTCCTGCCGCTCACCGTGTGGCTGTGGCCGGCCAAGATGCCGGGCGCGCAAGCCTGGTTCGCCATGTTCGGCCTGGCCGCCGCCTGTACCTCGCTGGCCTACGTGCTGTTCTACCGCCTGATGGCGCGCGTCGGCCCGACCCGCACGCTGGCGGTGCTGTACCTGATTCCGGTGTTCGGCGCGCTATGGGGGCTGATGTTCCTGGGCGAGCCGGTCACCTTGTCGATGGCTGGCGGTTGCGTGGTGATCCTGCTCGGCGTGGCGCTGACCACGGGGCTGGTACGCCCGCGCAACATGCCCGCGGCCACGCCGGAACAAGCCTGACTTCCCTGCTGTCCTCCCCCAGCCGGCGCTGCGCAGGCCGGCTGCGCCATAATCCGAGATCGCCCGCGTCCCCGCGCCGGGCACTCCCTTCGCTGGAGCCGCAATGCAACCGATCCGCCTGATCCGACCGACGGCGCGCTTCCCCGCCCTCGCCTGGCCCGCTCTTATCTTGCTTGGGCTGGCCCTGATGCTGTCCGGCATCGGCAGCGCCTGGGCGCAGGACGACGACGGCATCCTGCCGGTGACCGAGGCCTACAAGCTGAAGGCCGACGCTTCCACGCCGGGTGTGCTGAAGCTGCACTGGGATATCGCGCCGGACTACTACCTCTATCGCGGCCGCATGAAGTTCACCGGCGCGGACGGCGTTACCGCCGGCGAGGCGAAGCTGCCCGACGGCGCCAAGCATCACGACGAATACCTCGGCGACGTGGAGATCTACCACCACGAAGTGGACGCCACCGTGCCCTACACCGTGGCCGCCGGCACGCAGCGGCTGAAGATCGCCGTGCGCTACCAGGGCTGCCACGAAGTAGAGCCGAAGATCTGCTATCCGCCGCATACCGAACAGCTGGACCTGCCGCTGCCCGCCGGCACCGCGCAGGCCGACGCCGCCGCGCCGCAGACGCTGGGCGCCGCACTCGCGCAACTCGGCGGCACGCCGCCCGGCGCCACCCCCGGCACCGACAGCGCGCCGCTGCCGGCCGAGCAGGCGTTCCGCTTCGAAGCCCTGGCCCGCTCGCCGAACCAGCTGCTGCTGCGCTGGACCATGCCCAAGGGCTATTACCTGTACCGCGACCAGACCTCGCTGCATCTCAATGCCGCGGGCCTGAAGCTGGGCCAGCCGCAGTGGCCGCAGGGCACGCTCAAGCAGGATCCGCACTTCGGCAACGTCACCGTGTACTTCGACCAGGTCGAGCTGCCGGTGGCGATCGAAGGCGACACGTCGAAGCTCAAACAGGTGGCGGTCGAAGCCAGCTTCCAGGGCTGCCAGGACGGCGGGCTGTGCTATCCGCTGATGTCGCGCGCGGTCACCGTGGAACTGGCCGGCGGCGCCGTCGCCACCGGCGAAACCGTGTCTGGCCCCGCGCCGGAAACGCGTCCCGCCGCCGCGCTGGACGTCAGCCTCTGGGCGGCCTTGCTGCTCGCTCTCGGCGGCGGCCTGGTGCTGAACCTGATGCCGTGCGTGCTGCCGGTGCTGTCGATCAAAGCAGTCGGCCTGATCGAAAGCGGCGAGAGCCCCGCGCACCGGCGCCGCCATGCGCTGGCCTATACCGCCGGCGTGCTGGTGAGCTTCGTGGTGCTGGGCCTGGTGATCCTGTCGCTGAAAGCTGCCTGGGGCGCGCAGCTGCAGAAGCCGCTGGTGGTGGCCACGCTGTCGCTGGTGATGCTGGCGGTCGCGCTGTCGATGTCCGGCGTGGTGCAGTTCGGCGCCTCGCTGGGCAATACCGGCAGCGGCCTTGCGAGCCGTGCGGGCCTGGTCGGCGACTTCTTCACCGGCGTACTCGCCGTGGTGGTGGCCAGCCCCTGCACCGCACCGTTCATGGGCAGCGCGCTGGCTTATGCGCTGGCCGCGCCGACCGCGCAGGCGATGCTGGTGTTCGTGATGCTGGGTCTGGGCCTGGCCCTGCCCTTCCTCGCCGTGGGCTACGTGCCGGCGCTGGCGCGCCTGCTGCCGCGGCCCGGCGCGTGGATGGACACGCTCAAGCAGGTGCTGGCCTTCCCGATGTACCTGGCCGCCGCCTGGCTGGCCTGGGTGCTGGCCAACCAGCGCGGCGCCGACGCGGTGGGCCTGCTGCTGGTGGCGGGCGTGATGCTGGCGATGGCGCTGTGGTGGTTCGAGCGCGCCCGCTATCGCAGTGCCGGCGCGCGTGTCCTGGCCGTGCTGCCGCTGCTGCTTGCGCTTGCCCCGCTGTATTACCTGGCGCACCTGCCACCGCCGGTGGCCGCCGCCACCGCCGCGGAAGGCACCGTGGCCTTCACCCCAGCCAAGCTGGCGGAGCTGCGCAAGGCCGGCACCCCGGTGTTCGTGGACATGACCGCCGACTGGTGCATCACCTGCAAGGCCAACGAGCACGCCGTGCTCGCCACCGACGCCTTCCACGACCTGCTCAAGCGCACCGGCGCCGTCTATATGAAGGGCGACTGGACCAACGAAGACCCGGACATCACCGCCTTCCTGCAGCAGTACCGCACGCCCGGCGTGCCGCTGTACGTGGTGTTTCCGAAGAACGGCGGCGACGGCCGCAAGCTGCCGACGGTGCTGACCTCTTCCCTGGTCGAGCAGGCACTGACCGAGGCGGCGAAGTAATGCTCAGCCGCAGCAACTGGCTGATCCTCGGCGCGGCGGTGCTGGTCGCCGCGCTGGGCGGCTGGCTGCAGCACGCCAGCCGGCAGGCGCATGCCCCTGCTGGTGTGCAGGCGGCGAACGTGGGCGACACGCGCCCGGACCTGGCCCTGCCGGGGCTGGACGGCAAGGAACATCGCCTGTCCGAATTCCATGGCCGCCGCGTGCTGCTCAACTTCTGGGCCAGCTGGTGCGGCCCTTGCCTGGACGAGATGCCGGCACTGGCCAAGGCGCAGGCGAAATTCGGCGAACAGGGCGCCATCATCATTGGCATCGCCATGGACGAACCGGGCCGGGCGCGCGAGTTTCTGGCCGCCCATCCGGTGAACTACCCCATCCTGCTCGGCCAGCTGGAAAGTCCCAGCACCTCGCTGCGGCTGGGCAACGTCGGCGAAGTATTGCCGTACAGCGTGCTGCTGGACGGCAACGGCCGCATCCTCGATGCACGCCGCGGCGCCCTGGACGCCGCCACCCTGGAACGCTGGCTGGCAGCCCCGGCCGCGCCCTGAGGCCATTCCGGCAGCCATACGGCCTCGCACGGTTTAACGCGAACTTCTCCGCCGAACATCGCCGATCTGCGCCGAACTGGACAACATTGCCGACTGCGCGCACACTCCCGCCGGTCGCCGGGTCCTGCCCGGTCCCGTTGAAGGTTTCGGCGTGGCGAAGATCCTGGTCCTGCACGGACCCAATCTCAATCTGCTGGGCGTGCGCGAACCGGACATCTACGGCCGCGCCACGCTGGCCGACATCAACGCCGCCCTCGCCGCGCGCGCCCAGGCCGCCGGCCACGAACTGGCCTGGTTCCAGTCCAATGCGGAGCACGAGCTGATCGGTCGCATCCACCAGGCTCGCGACGAGCAGGTAGCGATCATCCTGTTCAATCCCGGCGCCTTCACCCACACCAGCATCGCCCTGCGCGACGCGCTGGCCGGGGTGGCGATCCCGTTCGTGGAAGTGCACCTCTCGAACGTGCATGCGCGCGAACCGTTCCGCCGCCATTCCTACCTGGCCGACATCGCCGTGGGCGTGATCTGCGGCTTCGGCGCGGACAGCTACCGGCTGGCCCTGGAAGCGGCGCTCAGCCGCCTGGAGCGGGCCGCCTCCTGAGCGCCCGCCACACACAGCATTCCCTTCCCTGCCGCAGCGGCGGCACCAACGAAAAGGTTTGACCGATGGACCTGCGCAAGATCAAGAAACTGATCGACCTGCTCGAGGAATCCAACCTCGCCGAGCTCGAGATCAAGGAAGGCGAGGAAGTCGTGCGCCTGTCGCGCGTGCCGAAGGGAACCGTCAACGTGGCGGCCGCCCCCGTGATGGCGCCGGTGATGCAGGCCCCCGCTCCGGTCGCCGCTCCCGCGCCCGCCGCCGACGCCGCTCCCGCCAGCACCCTGCCGGCCGGCCACGTGGTGAAGGCGCCGATGGTCGGCACCTTCTACGCCTCGGCCACGCCGGGCGCCGCTGCGTTCGTCAAGATCGGCCAGCAGGTCAAGGCCGGCGAGACGCTGGGCATCATCGAAGCCATGAAGATGTTCAACCAGATCGAAGCCGACGTCGGCGGCACGGTGCAGGCCATCCTGGTCGAGAACGGCCAGCCGGTGGAGTTCGACCAGCCCATGTTCGTGATCGCCTGAGCGGCCGACGACCATGCCCATGCTGGAAAAAGTCGTCATCGCCAACCGGGGGGAGATCGCGCTGCGCGTGCTGCGCGCCTGCCATAGCCTCGGCATCAAGACGGTCGCCGTGCACTCCACCGCCGACCGCAACCTCAAGCACGTCGGCCTGGCCGACGAGTCGATCTGCATCGGCCCGGCGCCGTCGGTCGACAGCTACCTCAATATCCCGCGCATCATCGCCGCGGCCGAGATCACCGACGCCCAGGCCATCCACCCCGGCTACGGTTTCCTGTCCGAGCGCGCCGACTTCGCCGAGCAGGTGGAGCAGTCGGGCTTCATCTTCATCGGCCCGACCGCGGACGTGATCCGCCTGATGGGCGACAAGGTGGAAGCGATCCGCGCCATGAAGGCCGCGGGCGTGCCCTGCGTGCCCGGCTCCGGCGGCCCGCTCGGCGACGAAGTGGACGAGAACATCCGCATCGCGCGCGAGATCGGCTACCCGGTGATCATCAAGGCCGCCGGCGGCGGCGGCGGCCGCGGCATGCGCGTGGTGCGCACCGAGGCGCACCTGGGCAACGCCATCACCATGACCAAGCAGGAGGCCAAGGCGGCCTTCGGCAACGATCAGGTGTACATGGAGAAGTTCCTGGAGAATCCGCGCCACGTGGAAATCCAGGTGCTGGCCGACGGCCAGGGCCATGCCATCCACCTGGGCGAGCGCGACTGCTCGATGCAGCGCCGCCACCAGAAGGTGGTGGAAGAAGCACCCGCGCCGGGCATCACGCCTGAACTGCGCGAGCAGATCGGCAAGGTCTGCGTCGACGCCTGCCTGCGCATCGGCTACCGCGGCGCCGGCACCTTCGAGTTCCTGTTCGAGGGCGGCCGCTTCTACTTCATCGAGATGAACACCCGCATCCAGGTGGAGCATCCGGTGACCGAGCTGATCACCGGCATCGACCTGGTGCGCGAGCAGCTGCTGATCGCCGGCGGCGAGAAGCTGTCGATCCGCCAGGAAGACATCAAGATCCACGGCCACGCCATCGAGTGCCGCATCAACGCCGAGGACCCGGACAGCTTCCTGCCCTCGCCCGGCACGGTGAAGCGCTTCGAGGCCCCGGGCGGCCCGGGCGTGCGCGTCGACACGCATCTGTACGACGGCTACAAGATCCCGCCGAACTACGATTCGATGATCGGCAAGCTGATCGTGCACGGCCCCGACCGCGAGACCGCCATCGCGCGCATGCGCCTGGCCCTGGCCGAGACGGTGATCGAAGGCGTGAAGTGCAATATCCCGCTGCAGCAGCGCATCATGGCCGACGTCGGCTTCCAGCACGGTGGACAGAACATCCACTACCTGGAAAAGCGCATGGCCGAGCAGAAGGACCAGCAGCACCCGCCGGCACACTGACGGGAACGCTGCCTCAAGGCGGGGACGCAGGTTGTCCGACTTGCGTCCCCGCTGTCGTTTTGCCGCCCCGCCGCCTGCCTATACTCGACTCTTCCGGCCGCCCGCGGCCCACCAACGCGTTGCCGATCCATGCCCTTTCTCGAACTGACCCTCACCATCCGCTCCGAACAGCAGCCGCGCGTGGAAGAAGCGCTCGAGGACATCGGCGCGCTGTCCGTGACCCTGCAGGACGCCGATGCGGAAACGCCGGACGAGCAGGCCATCTTCGAACCGGGCGTGGGCGAGCTGCCGCTGTGGCCGACCATCACCTTGAACGCGCTGTTCGACGAGCACGCCGACCGGCGCGGCCTGACCGAGGCGCTGGGCGAACTGCTGCCGTGGCTGGAGCCGGACCAGGTGCAGTACCGCGACGTCGCCGACCAGGACTGGGAACGCGCATGGATGGATACCTTCAAGCCGATGCAGTTCGGCCGCCGGCTGTGGATCTATCCGTGGAACATCGAACCGCCCGTCGATGACGAAGCGGTGGTGGTGCGCCTCGATCCCGGCCTGGCCTTCGGCAGCGGCACCCATCCCACCACGGCGCTGTGCCTGGAATGGCTGGATGCGCAGGCGCTGCAGGGCCGCACCGTGGTCGACTACGGTTGCGGCTCGGGCATTCTCGCCATCGCGGCGCTGAAACTCGGCGCCGCCAGCGCGGTGGGCGTGGACAACGACCCGCAGGCGCTGACCGCCTCGGCCGACAATGCCGAACGCAACGAAGTGGCCGAACGCCTGGCGCTGTTCCTGCCCGAAGACCACGACGCGGAAGCCGCGGACGTGTTCATCGCCAACATCCTGGCCGGCCCGCTGGCGGAACTGGCTCCGACCTTCGCCGCCGCGGCGAAGCACGGCGCGCCGTTCGCCATCTCGGGCATCCTCAAGGGCCAGGAAGAAGAACTGCTCGAGCGCTACGCCGAATGGTTCACGGATCTGCGCGTGGACGTGCGCGAGGACTGGGTGCGCATCAGCGGACGCCGCCGCGCCGCGTGAAGCCGGCGCCAAAGCGCCGATGCGGTTGCACATTCGCCGGCGCGTTTGCGGCTACCCTTTACAGGTCGACGCGCCACCGACTCTACTTGCCGCATGTACGCCCAATGCCCCGACTGCCTGACCGTGTTCTCGATGGATGCGGAAACCCTTGCGCAGGCGCGCGGCCGCGTCGTGTGCGGACATTGCCACGGCGAGTTCAACGCGCTGGACAATCTCAGCGGCCAGCTGCCGCCGGAACCGTTCCAGCGCCTGCCTGAGCGCGGCGCCTCCAGCGCGCCGCCGCGGGTGGAAACGGCGGTGTACCGGCCGCGGCCGGAGCCGCAAGCCTTCGCGGCCGATGCCGGCGCGCCGGCCTCCGGCGAAGATTTCGCCCAGCTGAAGTTCTCGCCGCGCTTCGCACGCGAAGCGCGCAGCAGCGGCGCGCGCCGCTGGCCGTGGCTGGTGGCATGCCTCATCTTGCTGTTGCTGCTATGCGCGCAGCTGGCCTGGGCCAAGCGCGAGGATCTCGTCGCCGATCCCACCACCGGCCCCTTGCTGCGCCAGCTCTGCGCAGGCGTCGGCTGCAACCTGCCGCTGGTGCAGGACACCGCGCACCTGCGCCTGCTGGCGCGCGACGTGCAAGCCCACCCGTCGGTGCCCGGCGCGCTGCTGATCAGCGCCACCGTGCACAACGACGCCAGCTTCGACCAGCCCTGGCCGGTGGTGGTGGTGACCTTGTCCGACGTGGACGGCAAGCGCCTCGCCATGCGCCGCCTGCGTCCGTCCGAATATCTCGGCGACGGCGCCGCGGTCGCGCAGGGCCTGGCCGCCGGCAGCAACGCCGCGCTGGTGCTGGAAGTCGAAGACCCGGGCAACAAGGCGGTGGCCTTCGAGATCGGTTTCGAATGAACCGGGCCGTCCGCTAAGAAAATCAGTACTTAAAATTCTCCGGTCACAGGGGTAAACTCTCACCCCTTCGACTGCTGTTCGGCGTTCCATGCGAGCCGCCGCCCGCGGTACCAGCCAAAGCAACATGTGGCGACCCATGCAGTCGCCGCGAAGTCATGTGAGGGAGATGTCCGTGAACGCCGTCAGACTGCCTGCTGCCGAGGCCGCCAAGGAGTCCTCGTCGCAGAGCGCGTTGAGCGAATGCGTTACCCGCACCGTCCGTCGCTATCTCGCTGATATCGGCGACACCGAGTGCGCGGAAGGTCTGCACGCGCTCGTCATCCGCGAAGTGGAAGGTCCGCTGCTGCGCGAAGTACTCGCCTGGCACGACGGCAACCAGAGCCGCGCCGCCACCGCGCTCGGCATCAATCGCGCCACGCTGCGCAAGAAGCTCGCCGCCCACGGCCTGCTCTAAAGACTCGACGCGGCGCGCTGCCGCATCGAGGGGTCAAGGATGTCCACCGCTGTAATCCGCCCCGTCACCGAAGCCGACCACGCAGCGATCGTCGCCTTGTGGGAAGCCGCCGTGCGCGCCACGCACGATTTCCTCACCGAAGAAGACATCGTCTTCTTCCGCGGCTTCCTGCCCGGCATCTTTGGACATCTAAACGTCCAGGTCGCCGAGCTCGAAGGCCGCATCGCCGGCTTCATCGGCATTTCCGAGCGGCATATCGAAGCGCTGTTCGTCCATCCTTCGCTGCACCAGCGCGGCATCGGGCGGCAGCTGCTGGATGCGGTGGTTTCCAGCGATCCGCGCGTGCCGTGGACCGTGGACGTGAACGAGCAGAACCCCGGCGCCACGCATTTCTACGAGCGCTACGGCTTCGTGCGCATCGGCCGCTCCGAGCTCGATGCAAGCGGCCGTCCATTTCCCCTGCTGCACCTGGTGCTGCGCCGCTGAGCGCGCCAACCCGGGGACCCGCGGCGCTATAATTGCGCCTTTCCCGCAGGAACCCGCCTCATGTCCGCAGCTTCCACGGCGCCGATCCGCCGCGCCCTGCTCAGCGTCTCCGACAAACACGGGCTGATCGACCTGGCCCGCCGCCTGTCCGCCAAGGGCATCGAGCTGCTCTCCACCGGCGGCAGCGCCAAGGCGATCCGCGAGGCCGGCCTGCCGGTGCGCGACGTGAGCGACCTGACCGGTTTCCCGGAAATCATGGACGGCCGCGTCAAGACCCTGCACCCGAAGGTGCATGGCGGCCTGCTCGGCCGCCGCGGCACCGACGACGCGGTGATGGCGCAGCTGGAAATCGCGCCGATCGACCTGCTGGTGCTGAACCTGTATCCGTTCGAGGCCACCGTGGCGCGCGCGGACTGCACGCTGGAACAGGCCATCGAGAACATCGACATCGGCGGCCCCGCCATGCTGCGTTCGGCGGCGAAGAACTGGAACGACGTCGGCGTGCTCACCTCGCCCGACCAGTACGAGGAAGCGCTGCAGGAGATCGAGCAGCACGGCGGCCTGTCGCGCGCCACGCGCTTCAAGCTGGCGGTGGCCGCGTTCAACCGCGTGTCCAACTACGACGGCGCGATCAGCGACTATCTCTCGTCCATCCATCTCAACGAGACGCAGGACGCGATCGCCGGCAAGGACCTGTTCGGCGCCCAGGCCAACGGCCGCTTCGTCAAGCTGATGGACCTGCGCTACGGCGAGAACCCGCACCAGCACGCCGCGTTCTACCGCGACCTGTATCCGGCGCCGGGCACGCTGGCCACGTTCCGCCAGATCCAGGGCAAGGAACTCTCGTTCAACAACATCGCCGACGCCGACGCGGCGTGGGAATGCGTGCGCAGCTTCGCCAAGCCGGCCTGCGTGATCGTCAAGCATGCCAATCCCTGCGGCGTGGCGGTGAGCCTGGAAGGCGTGGGCCGCGCCTACGACCTGGCCTATCAGACCGACCCCACCTCGGCCTTCGGCGGCATCATCGCCTTCAACCGCGAGCTCGACGGCGCCACCGCGCGCGCCATCGTGGAGCGCCAGTTCGTGGAAGTGGTGCTGGCCCCGGCCTATGCGGAGGACGCGCTGCTGGCCTTCGCCAAGAAGGGCAACGTGCGCGTGCTGCTGATCCCGCCGCCGGCCGACGGCGACCTGCGCAGCCCGCATCCGGGCGCCGACGTGCGCCGCGTGGGCTCGGGTCTGCTGATCCAGACCGCGGACCGCGGCATGGTCACCGCCGAAGACCTCAAGGTCGTCACCAGGCGCGCACCGACCGAAGCCGAAGTGCACGACCTGATCTTCGCCTGGAAGGTGGCCAAGTACGTCAAGAGCAACGCCATCGTCTACGCGCGCAACCGCCAGACCATCGGCATCGGCGCCGGCCAGATGAGCCGCGTGTACAGCGCGCGCATCGCCGGCATCAAGGCGGCGGACGAGAAGCTCGAAGTGCGCGGCTCGGTGATGGCCTCCGATGCGTTCTTCCCGTTCCGCGACGGCATCGACGCCGCGGCGCAGGCCGGCATCACGGCGGTGATCCAGCCGGGTGGTTCGATGCGCGATGCGGAAACGATCGCCGCGGCGGACGAGCACGGCATGGCGATGGTGTTTACGGGGATGCGCCACTTCCGGCACTGATCGGTAAACCGACGCAGGTTGGGGTGCGCCGAAGGCAAACCCCAACATCGCCACCTTCAAGCGCATCGCACCGTTGGGGTTCGCCTTTGGCTCACCCCAACCTACGCTAAGCGCCGCGCGTCTCCGCGGCGCCCTTCCACTCCGTCGAACGCGCCGCATACCGCCGCGCCAGCACCGCGCAGGTCATCAGCTGGATCTGGTGGAACAGCATGATGGGCAGCACGATCGCGCCCAGCGGATGGCCGGCGAACAGCACCTTGGCCATCGGCACGCCGCTGGCGAGGCTCTTCTTGGAGCCGCAGAACACGATGGTGATCTCGTCCGCGCGGTCGAAGCCCAGCGCGCGTGCGCCATAGCGCGTGACCAGCAGGGCGATCGCCAGAAGCACCGCGTTCACCACCAGCAGTCCGCCCAGCACCGGCAGCGGCACCTGCTTCCACAGGCCTTGCAGCACGGCGGCGCTGAAGGCGGTGTACACCACCAGCAGGATCGAACCCTGGTCCACGTAGGACACCAGGCCACGGTGCTTCGCCACCCAGCCGCCGATCCAGCGCTGCGCGACCTGGCCGGCCACGAAGGGCACGAACAGCTGCAAGGTGATCGAACCGATCGCCTCCCAGGACATGCCGCCCTGCCCGTGCGATTCCAGCATCGCGCCCACCAGCAGCGGCGTGATCACGATACCCAGCAGGCTGGAGGCCGAGGCCGAGCAGATCGCCGCGGCGACATTGCCGCGCGCGATCGAGGTGAACGCGATCGACGACTGCACCGTCGACGGCAGCGCGCACAGGAACAGCACGCCCAGATACAGCTCCGGCGTCACCAGCGGCGCCAGCAGCGGACGCAGCAGCAGGCCCAGCAGCGGGAACAACATGAAGGTGCTGGCCAGCACCGTCAGGTGCAGCCGCCAATGCGTGGCGCCGGCCACCACCGCTTCGCGCGACAGCTTGGCGCCGTGCAGGAAGAACAGCAGCGCGATCGCCACGTCGGTCAGCACCTCGAACACGCTCGCCGCCCCGCCACGGCAGGGCAGCACGGTGGCCAGCGTCACGGTGAGGATCAGCGCGCAGGTGAAACGGTCGGGGAGGAAGCGGCGGAGGGACATGGCCGTGGGTTTGTCGGGCGGGATGGGCGCCTATTGCAGCGGCGGCCGATTGATAAATCAAATCGTTTTATCTTATTCACTGATACGATCAGCGCATGAATGTCAGCCTGCGCCAGCTCCGCGCCTTCCTCGCCGTGGCCCGCCTGCAGCACTTCCGGCGCGCCGCCGAGAGCCTGCACCTGACCCAGCCGGCGATCAGCCGGCATATCGCGGAGCTCGAGGCCGAGCTGGACGTGCGCCTGTTCGACCGCAACACCCGCGAAGTCGTCCCCACCGAAGCCGGCCGTTATCTGCAGGGCGCGGTGGAGCGCGTACTGGACGAACTGGAAGGCGTGCTCGCCCACGTGCATTCGGAAAGCGAGCGACGGCGGGGCAAGGTGCGCGTGGCCTCGGTGCCCACGCTTTCCGCGGGCTTGATGCCGGCCAGCATCGCCGCCTGCGCACGCGACTATCCGCAGCTCACCGTGCAACTGCACGATCAGGCGCAGACCCTGGTGCTGGACAGCGTGCGCAGCGGCGAAGTGGATTTCGGCCTGGCCATCGAACCGGCCGACCGCGAATCCTTCGATACGGAAACCATCCTGCGCGACCCGTTCGTGCTGGTCTGCCGCGCCGATCATCCCTTCGCCGCGCTGGCCGAGGTGCCGTGGAAGAAGCTCAAGGGCCAGCCGCTGGTGCTGCTCGACCAGACCTCCGGCAGCCGCCGCCTGATCGACCGCCAGCTCGCCGCGCAGCGCATCGATCCGCAGGTCGCGCAGCAGGCCGGCCACACGCTGACCGCATTCCGCATGGTGGAAGCAGGCCTCGGCGTGAGTGTTGCGCCGCAGTTGTCGCTGCCGGCGCCGGGCGCGCTGGTGGCGCGGCCGCTGGTGCCGGTGGTGCATCGCGAAGTCACCCTGATCCGCCGCCGCCATCGCTCGCTGTCGCCGGTGGCGGCGCTGGTGTGGGAACGCATCCACGATACGGCGTCGGCGCTGGCCGGCACACGCCGGAAGATCACGCCGCGTTGAGCCGCGCCCGCCTAGCGTCGGCGGTTCCCCGCAGGAGAACGCCATGCGCTATCAGCTCTATTACTGGACCGGCATCCAGGGCCGCGGCGAATTCGTGCGCCTGGCGCTGGAAGATGCCGGCGCGGATTACGTCGATGTTGCACGCGAGCAGGGCGACGACGCCATCATGCCGTTCCTGCGCGGCGAACAGCCCGGCGCGCGGCCGTTCGCGCCGCCGTTTCTCAAGGCGGGGCGCCTGGTCATCGCGCAGACTGCGGAAATCCTGTTCTGGCTCGGCCCGCGCCACGCGCTGGTACCGGACAGCGATACTGGACGCCTGTATGCGCACCAGCTGGAACTGACTATTTCCGACCTGGTGGTGGAAGCGCATGACACGCATCACCCCATCGCCGGTGGCCTGTATTACGAGGACCAGCGCCCGGCCGCGAAGCAGCGCGCGGAGGATTTCCGCAAGCACCGCATGCCGAAATATCTGGGCTATTTCGAAGATGTATTGGACAAGGCGGGCGGCCAATACGCAGCAGGCCGCCACTCGTATGTCGACCTGTCGCTGTTCCAGGTGATGAGCGGCCTGGCCTATGCGTTCCCGGAAGCGATGAAGCGCATCCGCAGGAAAGTGCCGCTGTTGAGCGCACTGGCCGAAAGAGTCGCCGAGCGCCCGCGTATCGCCGCTTATCTGGATTCGCCGCGGCGCATTCCCTTCAACGAGATGGGCATCTTCCGCCACTACGCCGAACTCGATGGCTAACCGTAGGTTGGGGTGAGCCGATGGCTCACCCCAACCTACGCCGTGCGTCGACCGATGCTTCAGAAGATCGCGATCACCAGCGCACCCGCAAGAATCAGCGCGCCGCCAAGCAAGGTCGGCCAGCTCGGCTTCTCGCCCAGCACCAGCAGCCCCAGCACGATCACGAAGGCCACGCTGAGCTTGTCGATCGGCGCCACCTTGCTCACCGGCCCCAGCTGCAGCGCACGGTAGTAGCACAGCCACGACAGGCCGGTGGCGATGCCCGACAGCACCAGGAACAGCCACGCCTGCCACGACAGGCCGGCGGGCCGCGCCCACTCGCTGCGCAGGCTCAGGATGCCGGCCGTCACCACCAGGATCACCACGGTGCGGATGAAGGTGGCGAGGTTGGAATTGATCCCTGCCACGCCGAGCTTGCCGAACAGTGCGGTCAGCGCGGCGAAGAACGCCGAGCCGAGCGCAAACAGCAGCCAGCTCTCGCGCAGGTTCATGCCGGGCTTAGGAGCCGCAGGAAGGCTCGCCCTCGGCCGGGCGGCTCTTGCCCCACTCCAGCACCTTGTACATCACCGGCTTCACCGGCTCGCGCGGGCCGCTCTGGCTGACCTGGCTGTAGTTGCCCTTGGGGTCGACCAGGTAGATCTGCTCGGGTCCGAACTTCGGCTTCACCACCACCTGGTACAGCGAGCCGCTGCGGCGGTATTCCTGGATGGTGTTGTCGTCCTTGGTGCACTCGGTGACCTGCGGCTCGTCGGCCGGCTTGGCGCCCGGCTTCACGGGCGTGGCGGGCGACTTGGGCGAACTCTCCGCCGTGGCCGGCTTCGGCGGCAGAGTGGCCTTGACGCCCGGGTCGTTCATGCCCGGCGGCGGCGGCGCCGGCGGCAGGGACTGGGCCGACTGCGCGAACACCGGCGCGGCGGCGAAAACACCCAGGGCAATGAACAAGGCGGCAGGCTTCATGTCGGATCTCCTCGCGAAGTCCCGAGCATAGCAGCGGGGCCGCGCCGCACCGTGAAGCGCGGCAACACGGCACATCGGCGCTACACTCGCGCTTCCCTTCCGGCCGGCGACCGCCCCGCATGGCGCGCGGCCTGCCTCCCTCTCCCAGGCTTCCCGTGGCGTCCATGTCCAAGCTCATCCTCATCGACGGCTCTTCGTATCTCTACCGCGCCTTCCACGCGCTGCCTCCGCTGACCAATTCGCAGGGCGAGCCCACCGGCGCACTGTTCGGCGTGGTCAACATGCTGCGCGCCACCTTGAAGGCCAGGCCCGACTACGTGGCCTTCGTCAGCGATGCGCCAGGCCCCACCTTCCGCGACGCGCTGTACGACCAGTACAAGGCCAACCGCCCGTCCATGCCGGACGAACTGCGCGCCCAGGTCGACCCGATGCTGGCCATCGTCGGCGCGCTGGGTTTTCCGATCCTGCGCGTCGACGGCGTGGAAGCGGACGACGTGATCGGCACGCTGGCCGTGCAGGCGCATGCGCGCGGCATCGAGGTGGAGATCTCCACCGGCGACAAGGACCTCGCACAGCTGGTGCGCCCCGGCGTAACCCTGGTCAACACCATGACCAACACCACCATGGACGACGCCGGCGTCATGGAAAAATTCGGCGTGCGGCCGGAGCAGATCATCGACTACCTCACCCTGGTGGGCGATTCGGTGGACAACGTTCCCGGCGTGCCCAAGTGCGGTCCCAAGACCGCCGCCAAGTGGCTGGCCGAATACGGGTCGCTCGATGGCGTGATCGCACAGGCCGACAAGGTGGGCGGCAAGATCGGCGAGAGCCTGCGCGCCGCGCTGCCGCAGCTGCCGCTGTCGCGCGCGCTGGTGACGATCAAGCTGGACGTACCGCTGGACCGCGGCGTGGAAGAACTGCAGCTGCGCGACCGCGACAATGAGCAACTGCGCGAGCTGTACGTCCGCTACGAGTTCAAGGCCGCGCTGAAGGAAATGGAAGGTGGCGAATCCGCCGCGCCCGCACCCGCCGCGGCAGCCGTCGCCTCCACGCCGGTATCGGCGCAGCCGACAGGCGATCTCAGCGGCCCCGGCCGCTACGAACTGGTCACCACCGAAGCGCAGCTCGACGCCTGGCTGGACAAGCTGCGCACGGCCGAACTGATCGCCTTCGACACCGAGACCACCAGCATCGACTCGATGCGCGCGGAAATCGTCGGCCTGAGCCTGTCGGTGGAAACCGGCGAAGCCTGCTACGTGCCGCTGACGCACGACTATCCCGGCGCACCGAAGCAGCTGCCGCGCGACGAAGTGCTGGCCAGGCTGAAACCCATCTTCGAAGACCCCGCGCGTCCCAAGCTCGGCCAGCACGCCAAGTACGACATCAACATCCTGTCGCTCTACGGCATCGTGCTGCAGGGGCTGAAGCACGATTCGATGCTGGAGTCGTACGTGTGGAACGCCACCGCCACGCGCCACGACATGGATTCGCTGGCGCGCAAATACCTCGGCTACGAAACCGTGAAGTACGAGGAAGTGGCCGGCAAGGGCGCCAAGCAGATTTCCTTCTCGCAGGTGGACCTGGACACCGCCTGCCGCTACGCCGCCGAAGACGCCGACGTCACCCTGCGCCTGCACCGCGCGCTGTGGCCGCTGCTGCAGACCGAGCCGAAGCTGCTCGGCGTGTACGAGGACATCGAGATCCCGCTGGTGCCGGTGCTGGCCGGCATGGAGCAGCGCGGCGTGCTGATCGACGTATCGAGCCTGCGCCTGCAGAGCCAGCAGCTGGGCAAGCGCATGCTGGAACTGCAGCAGCAGGCGTGGAAAGCCGCCGGCCACGATTTCAGCCTGGACTCGCCCAAGCAGCTGCAGAACGTGCTGTTCGACGAACTCGGCCTGCCGGCCAAGCTGCGCACGCCGACGGGGCAGCCGTCGACCAACGAGGAAGCGCTGGAAGCGATCGCCGACGAGCATCCGCTGCCGCGCCTGATCCTGGACTACCGCGGCCTGGCCAAGCTGCGTTCGACCTACACCGAGAAGCTGGCCGAGATCGTCAACCCGCGCACCGGCCGCGTGCACACCAGCTATCACCAGGGCGCGGTGGCGACGGGGCGCGTGTCGTCGTCCGACCCCAACCTGCAGAACATCCCGGTGCGCACCGAGGAAGGTCGGCGCATCCGCCAGGCCTTTATCGCGCCGCCGGGCTGGAAGGTGATGGCGGCGGACTACTCGCAGATCGAGCTGCGCATCATGGCCCACCTGTCCGGCGACGAAGGCCTGCTGCGCGCCTTCCAGGAAGGCGGCGACGTGCATCGCGCCACCGCAGCGGAAGTGTTCGGCCTGCCGCCGGAAGAAGTCAGCGCCAACCAGCGCCGCGCCGCCAAGGCGATCAACTTCGGCCTGATGTACGGCATGAGCGCGTTCGGCCTGGCGCGCCAGCTCGGCGTGGACCGCGGCGAAGCCAGCGACTACATGGCGCGCTACTTCGCCCGCTATCCCGGCGTGCACGCCTTCATGGATGCCACGCGCGAACAGGCGCACCGCGACGGCTACGTCGAAACCATCTTCGGCCGCCGCCTGTACCTGGAGAATCTCAGCAACCGCAACCAGGCCCTGCGCGCCGGCGCCGAGCGCGCCGCGGTGAACGCGCCGATGCAGGGCAGCGCGGCCGACATCATCAAGCGCGCCATGATCTCGGTGGCCGCGTGGCTGAAGGGCCGCGACGACGCCCACATGCTCATGCAGGTGCACGACGAACTGGTGTTCGAAGTGCGCGCGGACGCCGTGGACGAAGTGCGCGCCGCGGTGGTGGAGCGCATGTCCGGCGCCGCCGAACTGCGCGTGCCGCTGCTGGTGGAGGCCGGCGTGGGCGCGAACTGGGACGAGGCGCACTGAGGTTTTGCGGCATTTGGAATTTCCAAATGAACAGCCAATGAATTTTTTTCGGAAACTTGCTGCAACTTTTCCTGCCTCGGACGTTCTATAGACACGGACGTACGCAACGGCGTCCGCGGCTCACCACCTCCCTGGATGAGCCATCGGCAAGGCGGACCTTCCCCTGGGATCCGCAGCCACGCCCCGAGGGTCCCCCCCTGACCCTCGGGGCTTTCTTTTGCCCGCGGTCTTTTCCCCATCGTCTTTTCCCCCTGGCGAAAAGACGGCGTAAGGCCAAAACCGCTAGCATCCCCGCCTGACCCGGCCCATGCGTCCACCGGGCGAGGTCGCGCCACGTGCAGAAGAAAGGCAAAGCCACTTCCTTCGATATCGCCCACCTGGCGGGCGTCTCCCAGTCCACGGTGTCGCGCGCCCTGCGCGGCAGCCCGCTGGTGAGCGAGGAAACGCGGCTGCGCATCCAGGAGGCGGCCGACCAGCTCAAGTACAAGGTCGACAAGAACGCCTCCAACCTGCGCACCCGCCACTCCGGCACGCTGGCCCTGCTGCTGTTCGAGGACCCCACGGCGGACGACTCGCACATCAACCCGTTCTTCCTGTCCATGCTCGGCTCGATCACCCGCGCCTGCGCCCAGCGCGGCTACGACCTCCTGGTCTCGTTCCAGCAGCTGTCGCACGACTGGCACGCCGACTACGCCGACACCCGCAAGGCCGACGGCATCCTGCTGCTCGGCTACGGCGATTACCTGGCCTATCGCGACAAGCTGGAGAAGCTGGTGGCCCAGGGCACCCACTGCGTGCGCTGGGGCGCGGTGCTGCCGGACCAGCCCGATGTCTCGATCGGCTGCGACAACTTCCGCGGCGGGCAGGACGTCACCACGCATCTGCTCGCCCAGGGCTGCAAGCGCATCGCCTTCCTCGGCGACGCGTCCAGCCATTATCCCGAATTCTTTGACCGCTACCGCGGCTATGCCGACGTGCTGGAGAAATCCGGCCTCAGCGTCGACCCCGCGCTGCAGGTGAACGGCGAGAGCACCGAGCAATCCGGCTATACCGCGCTCGAAACGCTGCTGGCGCGCGGCGCGCAGTTCGATGCGGTGTTCGCCGCCAGCGACCTGATCGCCATCGGCGCGATGCGCGCGCTGGCCGACCAGGGGCTCAGCATCCCGGGCGACGTCGCCGTGGCCGGCTTCGACGACATCCCGATGGCCAGCTTCGTCAATCCGCAGCTGACCACGGTGCGGCAGGACACGCGGCAAGCGGGCGAGGCGCTGGTGGATAACTTGCTGCGGCTGATCCGCGATGAGCCGGCGGAGAGCGCGATGTTGCCGGTGAAGCTGGTGGTGCGGAAGTCGAGTCTGCGGGGACGCTGATCATGGGAACTCTTCGCCCCTCCGGGGAGCACGCGGGGAGGGCACAGGGATGTGCCCGGCTTTGAGGAGCGAGGAAGATGCCGGCAGGCAGATGAGGGGCCGGGGCTCGCGGCAAAAGATCGACAGCGCGAGGCGCGCTTACCGCCTTCCCTTCATCGCTCCGTAGCTCCCCTCACCCCAACCCTCTCCCCGGCGGGGAGAGGGGCCTGACTGAGGCGGCTTTCAGTTCCGCGCCGGGCTCGCGCACCCGCAGCACGCACAACCCCGACACGAACAGGCTCGCCCCGCCCAGCACCAGCGCATAAATCGGCTGACCGTGGAAGAACGCGCGCAGCAGCAAGCCCAGCACGCTCGCCGCGAGCAGCTGCGGGATCACCACGAAGAAATTGAAGATGCCCATGTACAGGCCCATCTTGTGCGCCGGCAGGTTGTCCGACAGCAGCGCGTACGGCAGCGACAGGATCGAGGCCCAGGCAAAGCCCACGCCCACCATCGACAGCAGCAGCCAGCGCGGATCGTGGATCAGCAGGAAGGACAGAAAGCCCGCGCCGCCCAGCCACACGTTCACCAGATGGCTGATGCGGATGCCCCAACGCCGCACCATCCACGGAATCACGATCGCCGCGATCGCGGCAAAACCGTTGTAGGCGGCGAACAGCACACCCACCCAGTTGGCGCCCTCGTTATACGCGGCCGAACGCGGATCGCTGCTGCCGAAATGCACGGCGGTGACGCCGGCCGTGGTGTACATCCACATCGCGAACAGCGCGAACCACGAGAACAGCTGCACCCAGGCCAGCCGGCGCATCGCCTCGGGCATGCCGAACAGATCGCCCAGCACCTGCGCCGCCGGCCCGCGGCTCACCGTGCGGCCCAGCCACAGCAGGGCCAGGCCGAACAGGCTCATGCCGCCGGTCAGCAGGAACAGCTCCTTCTCCAGATGCAGGCTCGCCACCACCAGGGTCAACGCCAGGCCCGCGACCAGCCAGCGCAAACCCCAGCGCGAGGCAGAGGGGCGATCCACCGCGGTCTCCTCGACCGGCTCGTGCTCGAACGCGCTCAGCTGCTCCGGCGGATATTCGCGCGTGGAGCACACCGTCCACAGCACGGAACCGAGCAGCACCGCGCCGCCGGCATAGAACGCATAGCGCACCGTGTCCGGAATGCCGCTGGCGCCCGGCGCATTGCTCACGCCCAGCCGTTCCAGGATCCACGGCAGCGCCGAGGCCACCACCGCGCCCAGCCCGATAAAGAAGCTCTGCATCGCATAGCCCAGCGGACGCTGGCGCGGCGGCAGCTGGTCGCCGACGAAGGCGCGGAACGGCTCCATCGAGACATTGATCGACGCATCCAGGATCCACAGCAGCCCCGCCGCCACCCACAGCGCCGGCGCATTGGGCATCCACAGCAGGCCCAGCGTGGCCAGCACGGCGCCGACCAGGAAGTACGGGCGGCGCCGGCCCAGCGGCGTCCAGGTGCGGTCGGAGAGATAACCGACGATCGGCTGCACGATCAGCCCCGACAGCGGCGCCGCCACCCACAGCATGGGGATGTCGCCCACGTCCGCGCCCAGGGTCTGGAAGATGCGGCTGACATTGGCGTTCTGCAGCGCGAAACCGAACTGGATGCCGAGAAAGCCGAAGCACATGTTCCAGATCTGCCAGAACGATAGCGCGGGTTTTGCATTCGTCCTGCTCGTCGTGGGGCTGCTCGTCATGGGGCAGTACTTCCGGGCGCCAGAGGAGCGATCAGCATATCGCCGACCTCGGCCCGGTTCAGCGGTCCGCCATCGCCGCCCTGCCCGCCGGTGTAATGGGCGAAGTGGCTCAGGTACGACATGTTGAAGCCCGGCGCCAGTTCCACGCTGCAGTGCTGGCCCTGCTTCGCCTCGAAACTGCCGCTGGTGGAACGCTGCTTTCCTGCGCTGTGCGGCAGCACCAGCACCACCGGCTGCGCCTGGGCGCCTTCGCAACTGACGGTGGCGATCTGCACGGCGGCGGTGATGCCGGTGTTGATCGGGCCGTGGTCGTTGGCGTAGTCGAGCGACAGCTGGAAGCGGCCGCTGGATGGCGCCGTCCATGCGCGTGGCCAGGCGCCGCCGATGCGGGCTTCATCGCCCTTGCAGACGGTGGGGCTGTGCAGCGATTCGATGCCATGCCCGTCCACCCGCGTCAGGCTGAGGCACTGCTGCGCGGCGGTGCGTTCCAACGCAGCATCGCGCACGGCGCCGCGCCGCTCGCCGTTGACATACAGCACCAGGTCGCCATCCGCCTGGATACGCCATTGCTTGCCATCGGCCATGACCTTGGGCGCGGCGGGCGTGGCAGGCGCATACAGCGGCGCATCCCGCCGCAAGGCAGGCGCATCCACGCGCACCGCCTTGAGCGCCACCTCGATGCTGTTGCCCTCGCGCTTCTCGCCGCCGGCCACCAGCAGGTTGCCGTCCAGCACTGCGGGCCGCACCAGCACGATGCGCCGGCCGCCGAGATCCAGGCTGATGCGCTGCCCGTCGCCGAACAGCATCGGCACCAGCGCCACCGGCAGCTTCGGCGTGACCTTGCCGTCCTCGCCCAGGCCGAACACGCCCTGGATCACCATGTCCAGATACGCACCCACCGACCACAGCTGCCGCGGCGAATCGACCACCGGCCCGCTGAGCGGACCTTCGTCGACGTGCACCGACTGCGTGGCCAGCTCGACATTCTCCATGTTCGATCCGGCCAGCGCGGCACCGCGCATCAGCGAGCGCAGCTCGTGCTCGATACGCGCCGGGTCGTTCACCAGGCGCGCCGCGCGCAGCGCGTACTCGCTGACGAAGGGCCAGATCGCGCGGTTGTGATAGATCGGCTGGTCCTTGCGCTCCGGCCAGATCACCGGGCTGCCGGCTTCCCAGGTTGGATAAGCCGCCAAGGCCTCGCGCGCCCGCACGGGGTCCGCCACGCCGCTGGTGATCGCCAGCGAAAGACCCAGCAGATCGTAGGCTTCGTACGGCACCGGATGATCGGCGCCGCCGATGTAGCTCATATACATGTGGCGATCGGCACGCCAGAAGTGCGCATTGATCGCCTGCTTCAGCGCCTCGGCCTGGGCTTCGTACGTGGCAGCGGATTCCCCGCGCCGCGGCGCCAGCTTCGCCGCCAGGCGCAGCGCTTCATAGTGCAGCACGTTGGTGGACAGCGAGAACGACTGGCCGATAAAGGCCACGTTGTTCTGCGTCCACTCCGGATAGGTCTGCTCGCGCCAGTCGAGAAAGGAAGTCTCGCCGCGATACAAACCGAAGGATTCATCGAAGGCATAGCGCCGGTCTTGCGCCAGCGTATCCAGCAGCGCGCGCCAGGTTTCGTCGGCGAAGGCCGCATCGTCCAGCAGATGCCGCGCGCCGAGGAACCACACCACGCGATCCGTGCTGATCGGCCAGCTGCCGCCGGAGCCGGTGTCCTGCATCGCATACAGCCCGTTCGGCACGCCCGGTGCGCGCACGTCGGAAAGCTTGAAGCGCAACGAAGCCTTCGCGCGCTGCGGATCCAGCCGCCACAGCGACAGATCCACTGCGTACGAGAGATCGCGCGTCCACACGTAATGCCACTTCTCGCCGGTCTCGAAGCAAGCGCAGGGAATCGCCTGGCCGTGGTCGAAGGCGTCGTCGCGGATCGCCTGCACCGAATCCAGCCGCAGATCGTCCTGCGCCATCGCGAACAGGCCGTCGAACAGCGGGCTGGCGGTATGCGAAACCAGCTTCTGCGCGCCGATGCGGCGCTGGCCGAACGGGCCGTGCAGCATGTAGCTGCCGTCGGAGGCGGTCGTGACGACCGCCTCCTTGTCCTGCCAGTCCAGCTTGTCGCGCCAGTTGTCCGCCGCTCCCGGGCCGGCGGCGAGCATGCCGGCCAGGAGTGCCACCGTCAGCACGCGAACACCTTGCGCTTGCTCTGCATTGTCATCTGCCTCTGGTCATTGCGCGAGGATCGCGCCGTAGTGTCCATTGACGGACACCACTACGTTGCCGCCGCTCACCGTGTACGTGTTGCCGCTCAGAAGGTCGGTGACGGTGCTCCCGTTCGCCATGCTGAGCTGCCAAACCGGAACGGTGACCGAATGAGCGCTGCTGTCATTGTTAAGCGCCACCGCGATGCGATGGCTGGCATCGAAGCGGCCGTAGGCGTAGAGCTTGTTGCCATCGTCCGTAAGCAGACTCATGAACGAACCCGTGCGCAGCGCCGCGTACTGGTTGCGGATGGCGATCAGCTTCTGCGTCAACGCCACCGCTGCATTGGTGGTCGTGCCTTGCGTCCAATCGAACGTGCGACGATTGTCCGGATCGTTGCCGCCCTGCATGCCGTACTCGTCGCCGTAGAAGATCGTCGGCGTGCCCACGTAGGTCATCTGGAAGATCAGCGCCAGATAGGTTTTCCAGATATCGCCGCCCGCGCGCTGGCCGAAACGCTGGATATCGTGGCTGCTGAGGAAGTTGGCCATGGTCTGCTGCACGTTGCCGGGATAATTGGCACGCGTGCCGTGCAGCCAGCTGTCGAACTGGCTCGAAGGGATGCTGGCGGCGTTGCCGCTGTAATCCTGGCCGGTGATCCACTCCGACACCGGCTGCGTGAAGCCGTCATAGTTCAGTGCGCTGTCCCATTCCTTGCCATTGCCGGTCCACGGGTTGGCATTGCCCCAGAACTCGCCCAGTATTTCGGTGTTCGCATTCACCGATTTCACCGCCGTGCGCAGCTCGGCCATGATCTGGTGGTTGGTGGCGTCGCTGCCGTTATTGCCGCCGGCGTCGATGTATTGCGGCGCGTCCAGGCGCCAGCCGTCAATGCCGTAGGGCGAAGCAAGCCAGGTCTTCACCACCGAGGTCGAGCTGCCATAGATCTGGTTGCGCACCGCCGAACCGCTGGCGGCGTAGTCCAGCTTGGGCATGGTCGAGTAGCCATAGAAGCTGGAATACGTGTTCGGCCACTGCTGGAACGTGTAGTAGCCATACCACTGGCTCGACGTCGATTCGTACGCGCCCTGCGTGCTCCACCAGTTGTAGCGGTCGAACCACTGGCTGGTATCGCCGGTGTGATTGAACACACCATCGAGCATGACGTAACCCTTCGGACCGTTGCTGCTCGAGTGCACGTCGGCGATCAGCGTCTGCAGCGTCGTATTGCTGCCGAAGGCCGGATCGACGTGGTAGTAGTCCTCGGTGTCGTACTTGTGATTGGTGGGCGAGGTGAACACCGGATTGAGATAGACGATGTTCGCGCCCAGCGTCTGCTTGATATAGCCGAGCTTCTGGTCCACACCGGCCAGGTCGCCGCCGAAAAACACCAGGTTGTTGGAACCACTGCCGGTGGCGAACACGCTGCCGCCCCAGGCCACTTTCTGCGTGGACTGCCCGCCGTAGGTGTACTGGCCGGTCTGCACGTCGTTGCTGGTGTCGCCGTTGTAGAAGCGGTCGGGGAAGATCTGGTAGATCACGCCATTCTTCATCCAGTCCGGCGTCTTGAAGCCCGGGATCAGATAGAAGTCACCGGAGGAAGGCTCGCTGCTGCTGGTGCCGGCGGCGTTGTACCAGGCGGTGGAACTGCCGTCGTTGAGCTGGAAGCGGTAGTACTTCTCGGACGAGCTGGCCGGCACGGTGCCCTGCCAGTAATCGAAGGTGCCGGTGGCATCGTTCGATGCCCAGTGCATCGCCACCCAGTGGAACGCACTGTCCGCGCTGTCGTAGTACTTGATATTGGCGCTGGTGATGTCGCCCTTGTAGGTGCGGAAGGTGAGCGTGACGGTCTGCGCGGCCGTGGGCTCGGGGTGATCGATAAACAGCGGACCCTGGTCGTGGAACAGGCCGGCCCACTCGACATTGTTGTCGTTGCTGGCCGCCTGCGCCGCCATGGGCAGCGCGAGGATGGCGCTGGCCAGAGCGGACAGCGCAAGGCCGCGTGCGGAACGGTGCATCGCTACGATCGAACGCATCATGTTGCCCCTCTCATCGGTGGATGGAACAACCCCCTTTCACTTGAACACCATCGCGCGGCACAACGGCGTAGGTTGGGGTGAGCCCCAGGCGAACCCCAACGCAACGCCACGTTGGGGTTCGCCTGGGGCTCACCCCAACCTACGCCGCATTCATCGCAACGCGATATGCGCGACTTGCCCCGCCGGCACGCGCACCCAGGTCACTGGACCGAAGCGGTCGCTGCCTTGGGCCCAGCCCGCGCCGTCATGCTTGCGCAGCGCGGCTTCGCCGCCCAGGTCGCGCAAAGGCTTGCCGTCTTCGCTCACCGCAGCGGCGGCGATGCCATGCACCTTCAGCAGATACCAGCCCAGCGCAGGCTTGAAGCTTCCTTCCGGAGCGGCGGTTTCGAAACTCACGCCTCGATCCGCACGCTGTACCGCCAGCGTCTGCAGGAAGTAACCGCCCTGCTCGTAGGCATAGGTGGCCCCGTCATCGTCGTAGTAGGGAAAGCTGGTGCGCTGCGCGGACGGAAACACTTCCAGCTCCACCTCGCGCAGCGGCCGCTGACCCACGTAATCCTCCGGCGCCTGCATCGGCACGATGGCGCCGTCGCGCACGAACAGCGGCAGGTCCGACCAGTTTTTCGCATCGAGCGCGTAGTGGACTTTCTGCCCACCGTCATAGGCCTTGCCGCTGGCGTAGTCGAACCAGCGCCCGGCCGGCAGATAGATATCCTTCGCCACCTGGCCCTGCTCCACCACCGGCGAGGCCAGCAGATAGTCGCCGAACATCCACGCGTCCACGTCCTCGCGCACGTTCGCATCGTCCGGCCACCCGAACAGCAGCGGCCGCACCAGGCCGACGCCGGTGGCGCGGCGCTGATACTCGTAGCTGTAGATGTACGGCAGCAGCGCATAGCGCAGGCGGATCGCCGCGGCCGCAGCCTGTTCCGCCACCGGCCCGTAGACCCAGGGCTGGCGCTTGATGCCCAGCTCGCCGTGCACACGGAAGATCGGCGTGAACGCGCCGAACTGGATCCAGCGCGCGTAGTTCTCCGGCGTCAGCCCGCCCGTTACCGGATCGGCCTTCTTGCTGCTTTTCTGGAAACCGCCGCCATCCATGCCCCATTGCATGGCGCCGGCATTGATCGCGCTGAGCATGCGCTGGCGCTGCGCCTTCATGCTGGCGAAGCCGGTGGCGATATCGCCCGACCACAGCCCGTAGGCATAGCGCTGCGCGCCGAGATAGAAGTTGCGATTGATCGACCACACGCGCTGCCGGCTGTAGGCGCGCTGCCCGTCGTACAGCGCCCGCTGCATGTTGAGGAACTGCGTGTCGCTGTCCAGCGTGTCCGCCTCGTCGTTCCACCAGCCGGCCATGCCGGTATCGAAGGCGTGCTTCAGTGTGTCGTTGAAGAACCAGGTGCGCGCCGCGGGCTGGTCGAAGTCCAGGTCGCGCACGGTCTTGTGCGAGAAGTAATCCGGCGCCGGCTTGCTCTTCGCCGACCACAGGCCGTGCTCGGTGGCGTAGCGGCCTTCGACCGTATCCACATGCAGGCGCGGCTTCATGATGCCGGTCACGTGCATGCCTTTCGCCTCGAGCACCGTCTTCAGGCTGCCGTCGGCGCCGCCGGGAAACTTGTCGGGGTTCCAGCGGAATTCGCCGTACGAGTCCGCGCCCCAGGCCTTCCAGTCGAAATCCAGAGTGAAGTTGTCGAGCGGAATGTGCTTGGCGCGATACGTATCCACCAGCTGCAGCAGTTCGTGCTGGTCGATGCCCCACTGGCTGTTGGTAAAGCCCATCGCCCACTTCGGAAACAGCGGCGAACGCCCGCTCACCCGGGCCAGCGCGGCGAACAAGGCCTTGGGTTCGCCGAGAAATACGTAGACCGTGCGGATCGGCTGCTGCTTGCGTCCGCGCACGCGAAGCTCGCCGCCGTCCAGCGCGAAGTTCGCACCCTCCGCATCCGCCAGCAGGCCGTAGCCGGCCGTGCTCCACACGAACGGGGCGCCGGCAAAGCCCTGCTCGCCCGCCTTGGCCACCTGCTTGCCGGCACGCTGCAGGCCACCGTCCGCGCGCTCGAACACGCCATAGCCGCGGATGCCGTACAACGGATCGGCCGCGGCATGGCGCGCCTGCACTTCGCCGCGGCCCAGCGCGGCGAGATCGACGCTGAGCAGCTCATGGCCATCGCGCAATGCCACCAGGGCGCCATCGCGCAGCCTCCAGTGCAAGGCCAGGTTGGCATCGCTGCCGGCTGGCGCGCGGTCGTCGAGTGCGGGATCGATCACCACGGTGGGCGTGGGCTTCGCGCCATCGTTCGGCAGGAAGGAAATCCTGGCGATGTCGGGCGCGAGGTAATGCACGGTCACGGAGCCCTGCGCCAGCTGCAGCGAAGCCGGCGTCGGCGCCTGTCCTGCTGCGTCCGTAGGTTCCGCCGCCACCGTCATCGCGAACGCTCCAAGCAAAGCGAAAACCACAGCACCTCGGCGCAGGCTCACTGCAACACCACCGTCGCATAGGCCGGCAGCGTGAGCTGGCCGTTCGCCAGCGTCGCGCCCGGCGCAGTATGCAGACGGATCGCGGAGAACGCCTTCGCGCTGTCCGCATCGAGCTTGAAGCTGACGGCCTTGCCCGACAGGTTGTGCACCACCAGCGCGCGGCTTTCCGCGGTGGCACGCTCATAGGCCACCAGCGACGGATGGCCGGTGGCGACCACGCGCAGGCCGCCATCGCGCAACGCAGGCACGTCCACGCGCCAATGGATCAGCGTGCGATACAGGTTGAGCAGCGAATCGGGCTGGTCCTGTTCGGCCTGCACCGACACGTCGCCGCCCTGCTTCACGCTGTAGGCCTTCCAGCGGCTGTCGCCCGGCGCCCCCGGCGTGCGCTGCCAGCGCATCGGCTCGCGCAGGTTCTCGTCCGGCTTGCGGCCGAGCATGCCCAGCTCTTCGCCGTAGTAGATGTACGGACGTCCGGGCAGGGTCAGCAGCATCGCGGCCGCCGTGCGCATGTGCTGCTGGTTGCCCTGGAGCTGGCTCAGCACGCGCACCTGGTCGTGATTGGAGAGGAACGGTGCATCGGCGTAGTCATCGCCGGCCGCTGCATGGAACGCGGCATAGGTGTCGGTCAGCAGCGCGGGCAGCTTGCCGGCCTGTTCCTGCCTGGCGCTGGCGATCATCTGCTTGGCCAGCGGGAAATCGAACACCGAACCCAGCGCCGGCAGATACGGCGCCAGTTCGCCAGGCACCGTCGCCGACACTTCGCCGACCAGGTACACGCCCGGATGCGACTGCCGCAGCCCCTGGCGGAATTCACTCCACCATTGCGCGTTCTTGCGGATCGGCTCCGGCTTGCCGTTGTCGCTCTTGAGGTCGTCGTAGATATGCCGCGCGGCATCCAGGCGGAAACCGTCCGCGCCCTTGTCCAGCCAGAACTTGCCGATCGCGATCATCTCGCGGCGCACGGCCGGCTCGTCGTAGTTGAGGTCGGGCATGGCGCCGGTGAAGTCGCCCAGGTAGTACTGCTTGCCGTTGGCATGCCAGGCGGGACTGAGCACCGCGCTGATCGCTTTCAGATCGGTGTTCTTGCCGGCCCAGGTGTACCAGCGGCGGTATTCGCTGTTCGAGTCCAGCGCGGATTTGAACCATGGATGCTGGTCGCTGGTGTGATTGATCACCAGGTCCAGGATCACCTCGATGCCGCGCTTGTGCGCCTCGCTCACCAGCCGCTCGAAGTCGGCCATGCTGCCGTACTGCGGGTTGATGCCCTCGTAGTCGGTGACGTCGTAACCGTGATAGCTGGGCGAGGGGTTGATCGGCATCAGCCAGATGCCGCTGACGCCCAGCGACTGCAGATAGTCGAGCTTGGCGGTGACGCCGTTGAGATCGCCGATGCCGTCGCCGTTGGTGTCGTACCAGGCGCGCACGAAGATCTCGTACCACACGCCGGAGCCTTGGCTTTTCGGTGCGGTGGGGGTGGCGGCGGGTGGGGTGGAGTCGGCGGCGTGCGCGACACAGGTGCCAAGCGCTAGAGCAAAAGCAAAGGTCAGACGACTTAGTACGCGAAACGACGGCATAGCTTGCTCCAAATCAATACGCCAGGCCGAACCTCGACGCCTGGCTAAGGAATCCCTCTCCTTTTGGGAGAGGGTGCCGGCAGGCGGGTGAGGGTTCGGCCGGAGCGGTACGTTGAGGCTTCGCCGCACCCTCATCCGCCTGCCGGCTCCTTCTCCCGGAGGGAGAAGGGAGTCACTCGAAGAGTGCGCGCCAATAGACGCGCCACTCTTCCCAACGTTGCTTACAGCTTGAACTCCACGCCCAGATAACTGGTGCGCCCAAAGTACTGGATGGTACCCGTCTGCGACGGATCGGCACCGAAGTACGTGCGCGTCGGCTGGTTGCTGATGTTGAGCATCTGGTAGACCACGCGCCACTGCTTGTTCACGTCGTACGAAGCCTGGAAGTCGTACACCGTCTCGGCCGCGAACGTCACCATCTGGTTGGTCACCGCGATCTGCGTGTCGGAGGCGAACTTCGAGCGGTAGTTGCCGGACAGTCGCGCCGAGAACGGACCGTTGTCGTAGAACACCGCCACACTCGCCACGCGCTTGGACAGGCCCGGCAGGCCGATGTACGAGGTGGGGCCGCCCAGCGTGGTCGGGTTGCTCACCGTGCTGGAGGTCAGCGCGAAGTTACCCTGCACGCCCAGCCCCTTCCACATGCCCGGCAGGAAACCGGTCTTGGAGAAGGCCAGCTCCAGGCCGCGCACCTTGCCGCCCTTGGCGTTGTAGGCGGTCTGGTAGTCGCCGTTGAGATAGGGCTTGCTGGTGGTCGGATCGATCGGCACCGGGATGCCGGCCGAGGCGAAGTCGAAGTTGTGGTAGGTCACCTGCTGGATGAACGACTTGATGTCCTTGTAGAACACGCCGGCGCTGATCACGCCGCTGGAGTCGTCGAAGTAGTGCTCGTAGCCCAGGTCGTACTGCGTGGCACGCAGCGGATCGAGCAGCGGGCTGGTGCCGCCCCACACGTTGTACTGGCCGCTGGACACCCAGGAGCCGGAGCCGGCGAGCATGGTGTTGATCGGCGGGCGCGCCAGCACCTTGGCGGCGGAGAAGCGCAGCTGGTCGTCGTCGGTCAGGTGGTAGATCAGGTTCATCGACGGCAGCCAGTCGGCGTAGGTCTTGCCTACGGTGAGCGGCGCGTAGTCGGTGCTGGTGTAGCCGTTGCCATCGGTGATCGGCACGCCGGCGCCGTTGCCCACCTGCTGCAGGCCGTGGCTGTACTGCGACTGGTGCGAGTAGCGCATGCCGATGTTGCCGGTCAGCTCGTGGCCACCCACCTGCGCGTCGATGTCGGCCATGAAGAACAGGTCGCGGGTCTTCTCGTCGACCTGGCCGCTCTGGATCATCGACCAGTTGTTGTTGTGGATGTCCTTGACCGGATTCGCCGTGATGCCGTGCGCGGCAAGAATGGCCGGGCCATTGAGCTGCAGGAAGCACGGCAGGCCGGCGAAGTCGCCCTTCCAGCAGCGCACCTTGGCGGCGCCCGCCGGAATGCTCAGCGCCTGCTGGCCGTAGCCAGCGGAACCGGGGTTGCGGAAGTCCGTGCCCCACTCCGAACCGTAGACATACACCTCGCGGTCGGCGTTATAGGTGTGGTTATTCACGTACACGCCGGCTTCCAGCGCCGAGAACCACGAACTGTTGGGCAGGTCGTACTTCACGCTGGTGCGGAACGCCTTCATCTTGTCGTGATAGATGTAGGGATACACGCCATAGCGCGACAGGCCCATCTTGCTCAGGTCGGTGTACTGGTTCGGGTTGGCGTACGACACCGTGCCGATATCGCGCCCGCGCAGCTGGTAAGTAGCCGACTGCGCCATCAGCTGCTGGCCGGCGGTGCCCAGGCCGCTGTACGGATCGGCCGTGGTGTCCACGTTGATCTCGTTGCTGGAGGCGCGCGACAGCGAGATGTCCGAGTCGATATGCCAGCGGTCGTGGTTCCACTTCAGGTTGATGCCGCCGGAGAACACGCTGGTCTTGGTCGTGTAGTTGTCCGCGGTGGTCTCGTTGGAGAACTGCGTGGTGCCGTCGCCGCTGACCGTGCCGCCGGTCATCGTGCCCAGGGGGCCGAGCACCGCATTGTTGATCTGGGTGTTGTTGCCGTAGATCGACTGCGTGCGGTAGCCGTAGCCGAACGAGGTGTTGTTGAACTTCGAATAGAACGCGTCGCCGGAGACCTGCAGCTCGCTGGTGGGTTTCCACACCACGGTGGCCATTTCGCCGGTGCGGCGCTCATTGCCGCCGTTCTGCTGCATCTGGAAGCCGCGCGTCAGGTAAGCCTTGCGGCCGTCAGCCAAGGTGACCTGGTTGCCGTCGCTCTCTTCGCCCACGAACTGCTCGGACACGTGCGGCTGGTACATCTGCGCCACGCCCACGCCGATGCCCAGCGTGTTGTCCAGGAACTTGCCCTGGTACGCCGCGCTGATGCGGTAGCCCTTGGCGCTGGCGCCGGCCACGTCGCTGGCCTGGCTGTTGT
Source organism: Dyella sp. LX-66 (assembly GCF_018599165.1). Taxonomy (NCBI): domain Bacteria; kingdom Pseudomonadati; phylum Pseudomonadota; class Gammaproteobacteria; order Lysobacterales; family Rhodanobacteraceae; genus Dyella; species Dyella sp. LX-66. Next base: position 312,362 of record NZ_JAHFVJ010000006.1, on the reverse strand, counting down.
AGCTGCCGCGCGCGTCGACATTGAGGTTCTGTTCTTTCGGCGCTTCCAGCGGATTGGCCGTCTGCAGGCCGATGGTGCCGCCCACGCCGCCGGTGACCAGCGAAGCCTGCGAGGACTTGTACACCGTCGCCATGTTGATCAGCTCGGACGGGTACTGGTCGAACTGGATGTAGTTGCTGCCGCTGGTCGACGGCTGCTCGCGGCCATTGAGCGTGGTCTGGATGAAGTTGCCCGACAGGCCGCGGATATTCACCTGCGAGGCCTGGCCGGCGATGCGCTCGGCGGTCACGCCGGGCAGGCGGGTCAGCGCGTCGGCGATCGACTGGTCGGGCAGGCCGCCGATGTCGGCGGAGGTGATCACGTTCTGGATGGTGTCGGCGTAGCGCTGGTAGTCGATCGACTTCTGCACGCTGTTGCTGTAGCCGGTGACCGTGATGCCGGCGAGGCTCTTGGCCAGTTGCTCTTCGCTGCTCTTCTTGCGGCTGTCCTGGTCGGAGGACGCCGCCTGGCCGGACTGCTGCGCATCCTGGGCCGGAGCAGCGGCGGCAGCAGCCGCGCCGTTATCGGTGCCGGCCGGAGCCGCCTGGATGCCGACGGTAAAGCACAAGCCGGCCGACGCCAGCGCCATGGCCAATACGTTGCGTTTCAGGATCACCTTGTCCCCTCCCCAGGGCTTGAATCGTCACTACGGGTGCTGGCTCGCGCGGATGCTGCGGCCGGCTTGTCTTGTGAATCGCGTTTTCACGTGGCGGCCATGGTAGGACCGGCTTTCCGGAGGGGATGCAGTTATGCATACGTATTCATGCGGCGGTTTTTTTGTGCACCCATGACAAAAAACGGATGGCGCGGGCGTGGCGCGTCACGCATATCTGGCGTTTCTTCGACTGCGCCCGGTGACACGCCACCCGCTACTTGCCACGATCCAAGCGATGGCCGGGCACACGCCGCGCGTGCGGCGCACGCGTGCTGCTGCGCTGCAAAATCCTCGTTTCTTGAATACGTATGCATGAAACCCGTCGCCGCCATGGCCTGCCTTTAAGCTGCCCCGCAACCTGCGCACCGCCTTGCCGCCACGTGCGCGAAAGAGCCTCGGGATTACGGGACATGAGTGAAACACCCTGGTGGCGCGGAGCCGTCATCTACCAGATCTACCCGCGCAGCTTCCTGGACACCGACGGCGACGGCGTGGGCGACCTGCCCGGCATCGTCGACCGCCTGGACTACATCGCGGGCTTAGGCGTAGACGCGATCTGGATCGCGCCGTTCTTCCGTTCGCCGATGGCCGACTTCGGTTACGACATCGCCGATTACCGCGCGGTGGATCCGCTGTTCGGCAGCATCGAGGACTTCGACCGCCTGCTGGCGAAGGCGCATGCGCTGGGCCTGCGGGTGATGATCGACCAGGTGCTCAGCCACACCTCGGACCAGCACGCATGGTTCAAGGAAAGCCGCGGCAGCCGCGACAACGCCAGAGCCGACTGGTACGTGTGGGCCGACGCGAAGGACGACGGCAGCCCGCCGAACAACTGGATGTCGCTGTTCGGCGGCGTGGCCTGGCAGTGGGAGCCGCGGCGCGGACAGTACTACCTGCACAACTTCCTGACCTCGCAGCCGGATCTCAACTTCCACCATCCGGACGTGCAGCGCGCGGTGCTGGACAACGTGCGGTTCTGGCTGGACAAGGGCGTGGACGGACTGCGCCTGGACGCGATCAACTTCTGCTTCCACGACCGCCAGCTGCGCGACAACCCGCCCAAGCCGCAAGCGATGCGCGTGGGCCGCGGCTTCAGTCCCGACAATCCGTACGCCTTCCAGTACCACTACTACAACAACACGCAGCCGGAGAACCTCGCGTTTCTCGAAGAGCTGCGCGAGTTGCTCGACCGCTATCCCGGCGCTGCGGCGCTGGGCGAGATCTCGTCGGAGGACTCGCTCGCGACCATGGCCGAATACACCAGCGGCCATCGCCTGCACATGGGCTACAGCTTCGAACTGCTCACCAACGATTTCAGCGCGGCGCATATCCGCGGCACGGTGGAGCAGCTCGAAGCGCAGATGACCGAGGGCTGGCCGTGCTGGGCCATTTCCAACCACGACGTGGAGCGTGTGCTCAGCCGCTGGGGCAACGGCGATGCGTCGGTGCGCCTGGCCAACATGCTCACCGCAATGGTGTGTTCGCTGCGCGGCTCGGTGTGCGTGTACCAGGGCGAGGAACTGGCGCTGACCGAAGCCGAGGTTCCCTACGAAGCACTGCAGGATCCTTACGGCATCACCTTCTGGCCCACCTTCAAGGGCCGCGACGGCTGCCGCACGCCGATGCCCTGGGACGAAACGGCCCATGCCGGTTTCAGCAGCGGCGCGCCGTGGCTGCCGGTGCCGGCCTCCCATCGCGCCTTGGCGGTGTCGCGGCAGGAGCTCGATCCCGCCTCCGCCTTGCATGGCTTCCGCGGCTTCATGCAGTGGCGGCACGCGCAGGCGGAACTGCGTTGGGGCGACATCCGTTTCCTCGACGCGCCGGAGCCGGTGCTGGCCTTTACCCGCACGCATGCGGGGCAGACGGTGCTGGCGGCCTTCAATCTCAGTCCGTCGCCCGCAACGATCGCGCTCCCCGTGGCCGGCGAGCGCATCGGCGGCCACGGGCTGGCCGAAGGCACGCTCGAAGGCGGCGAACTGCGCCTGCCGCCGCACGGCCTGCTGTTCGCGCGGCTGGCCTGAGCGGGGCGGCTGTTGCGTTCACGCGGCGCCGCCTATGATCGGCGGCACCGTGTCGAAAGGAGTTCCCGCATGCGCGCTGTTCTGATCGTTCTTGGACTGATCCTGGTCGCCGCCGGCATCTGGGTGCTGGCCGGACAGGCCACCTACCAGCAGACCGACACGCTGGTGCAGCTGGGCTCGGCGAAGATCACCGCGACGCATGACAAGGCGGTGCCGACGTGGATGGGGATTGCCGGCATCGTGGTCGGTGCGTTGCTCGCCATCGGCGGCTTCGTCCGCAAGGGCTGAAGCGAAAACGCCAGGCGTGGGGTGGGGGGGGGGGGGGGCGCCCCCCCCCCCCCCCCCCCCCCCCCCCACCCTACGCCGGCGCTTCTACAAAGGGGTCAGGTTGGCGTACGCCGCGACCAGCCACTTGCTTCCCGCCCCTTCGAAATTGATCTGCAGCCGCGTATGCGCGCCGCTGCCCTCGGCGCTCACCACTACGCCTTCGCCGAAGCTCGGATGGCTCACGCGCTGTCCAAGCTTCACCGGCAGATCTTCCTGCAGCGACGACGATGCCGATTCGGCGAAACGGCCGGCATACAGCGGCCGCGTCACCTGCACGCGCGGGCGCACTTCGTCGACCAGGTCCGGCGGCACCTCGGCCAGGAAGCGCGACGGGCGCGCCAGCATTTCCACACCGTGCATGCGGCGCGATTCGGCGTAGGTGATCACCAGCCGCTCGCGCGCGCGGGTGATGCCGACATAGGCCAGGCGGCGCTCCTCTTCCAGGCGCCCTTCGTCCTCGACCGAGCGCTGGCTGGGGAACAGGCCTTCTTCCATGCCGACCAGGAACACCACCGGAAACTCCAGGCCCTTGGCCGAATGCAGGGTCATCAGCTGCACGCAGTCGTCCCAGGATTCGCCCTGCCCTTCGCCGGCTTCCAGCGCCGCGTGCGAGAGAAACGCCGACAGCTCGCTCAGGCCGGCCTCGATATCTTCCGCGGTCGGCTCGAAACGGCTGGCCACGTTGACCAGTTCGTCCAGGTTCTCCACCCGCGATTCGGCATTGCCGCGGCTGTCCTTCTCGTAGAAGTCGCGCAGGCCGGTATGCGCGATGGCATGTTCCATCTGCTCGGCCAGCGCCAGCGCGGTGGCTTGGGCATCGCCGTCGGCCTTGCCGGCGAAGGTGCGCGCCATCTCGTCGATCATCTGCAGGAAGGCCTTCACCGCGTTCTTCGCGCGGCCGGCCAGTTCGCGGCCGCCGGTCAGCTCGTTCAAAGCCGCTTCCCACAGCGAGGTGCCTTCGCCGCGCGCGCGCTTGCGCAGCGCGTCGAGCGTGCGGTCGCCGATGCCGCGTGGCGGCGTGTTCACCGCGCGCTCGAAGGCCGCGTCGTCGTGGCGGTTGGCGGACAGGCGCAGATAGGCCAGCGCATCCTTGATTTCCGCGCGCTCGAAGAAGCGCAGGCCGCCATAGACGCGGTACGGGATGTCGCGCTGGATCAGCTGCTCTTCGAAGTTGCGCGACTGCGCGTTGGAGCGGTACAGGATGGCGCAGTCGCGCGCATCGCCATGCTCGGCGATGTATTCGCGGATGCGCTCGATCACATAGCGCGCCTCGTCCTGCTCGTTGTACGAGGCATACACGGCGATGCGCTCGCCGTCCTCGCCATCCGTCCACAACTGCTTGCCCAGGCGGCTGCCGTTGCGCGCGATCACCGCGTTGGCGGCCTTGAGGATGGTGGAGGTGGAGCGGTAGTTCTGTTCCAGCTTGATGGTCTTGGCGCCGGGGAAATCGCGCAGGAACTGCTGCACGTTCTCCACCTTGGCGCCGCGCCAGCCGTAAATCGCCTGGTCGTCGTCACCCACCACGAACACTTGTCCGGTGCTGCCGGCGAGCACGCGAATCCACGCGTACTGCAAGGTGTTGGTGTCCTGGAATTCGTCGATCAGCAGATAGCGCCAGCGCTGCTGGTAGTGCTCAAGAACCGCGGGGTTCTTCAGCCACAGCTCGTGCGCGCGCAGCAGCAGCTCGGCGAAATCGACCAGGCCGGCGCGCTGGCAGGCTTCTTCGTAGGCCTGGTAGATCTGCACGAAGGTGCGCGTGACCGGATGGTCGCGATGCTCGATGCCATCCGGCCGCTTGCCTTCGTCCTTCCAGCTGTTGATCTGCCAGGTGGCCTGGCGCGGCGGGAACTTGGCCTCGTCCAGGCCCAGCCCCGCGACCACGCGCTTGACGATGCGCTGCTGGTCGTCGGCGTCGAGGATCTGGAAACCTTCCGGCAGCCCCGCCTCGCGCCAGTGCCGGCGCAGCAGGCGGTGCGCGATGCCGTGGAAGGTGCCGACGGTGAGGCCTTGCGTGCCGGCGCCGATCAGCGCATCCAGGCGGCCGCGCATTTCGCCCGCGGCCTTGTTGGTGAAGGTCACCGCCAGGATCGCCCACGGCGGCACCTGCAGTACCTGGGTCAGCCAGCCGATGCGGTGGGTGAGGACGCGGGTCTTGCCGGAACCGGCGCCGGCCAGCACCAGATAGTGCCCGGGTTGCGCGCAGACGGCTTCGCGCTGCGCGTCATTGAGCTTGTCGATCAAATGCGAGACATCCATCGGGCAATTGTAGCCGGCCCGGGTCTCGTTGACTGGAATGTGGGCGCCCGCTGAACGCAAGAACCTGTCCGCGAACCGAGGCGGCGGAGCGCCGGTCTCCAGCATGTCCCCACCTGCAAGCCGCCGCCATGAACTGGTCGCCCAAGACGAAGCCGCTGGACCGCGATATCTGCGTGCATATCTTCACCGCGTCGGCCGCGATGGTCGGCGTGTGCATCACGGTGATCGGCATCCTGCACGTGGCGGTGTCGATGCACCGCGTCGACACGGTCGGCAACGACCTGCTCGCGCTCAACACCATTCTTTATCTGCTGGCCTGCCTGCTTTCGTACTGGGCGCTGCGCACGCGCAGCCTGGCGCGCAACCACCGGCTGGAACGGATTTCCGATGCGCTGTTCCTGCTGGCCTTGACGCTGACCACGGTCAACGCCGGCTTTCTTACCTGGGCGGTGTCGAAAGGCTGAGATGGCCTTGTTGAAGCGGCGCCTGGCTTACTCGGGCAGGCGCGGCACGCCGTGTTCGCTGCGCTCTTCCACCGCCACCGGACGCGTGTCCAGGCGCGGGCCGCGCAGCTTGTCCTGCGGCAGCGGCAGCACCGCGGCGCCACGATGGAACGCCAGCGCGTTGCGGTAGCACTGCTTGGCCAGCGCGTCGTCGCCTTCGCCGGCATAGGCATCGCCCAGCGCTTCCCACACTTCGGCGGTGGGCTTGAGCGCGAGCGAGCGCTCCAGGTACGCATGCGCCTTGCTCCACAGCTTCAGCCGCACGCACATGCGGCCCAGGGTGAGCAGCAGGTAGGGATCGTTCGGATGCGTGTCGAGCCAGCCTTCGGCGCGGCGCAGGCGCGCATCGAGGCTGTCGTCGCCGAGCACGCCATAGGTTTCGATCAGCAGCGGCGACCATTCGCGGCGCAGCGCGGATTCCACTTCGTCCATCGCCGCCAGCGCCATGCCGAAGCCGGACGCGGCGCGCGCATAGGCGTCGATCGCGGCCGGCGCGCGGCGCTGCGATTTCGGCAGCTGCGACCACAGCTGGTTGAGCGCGGCGCCATCCGGCGCGGCGCGCAGCGAGGCGGACAGGATCTGGCCTTCCAGCACGGCGTAGTTCTTCGAACCGAGCGCACCGCTTTTCTGCAGCGGTTCCAGCGCCTCGCGGGCGCGGCGGAAATCGCCGGTGTCGAGCGCGGCGATGGCGAGCTCACGCCAGCCGCCGGGGCTGAGCGTGCCGGCATCCGCTTCCGGCGCCAGCAGCGCCAGCGCTTCGGCGGCCTTGCCGTCGCGGCGCAGCACGCGGGCACGCAGCACGCGCGCCGCACGCGGCGAGGACTGGCCGGCTTCGGCCAGCGCTTCCAGCGCGCGGCCATGTTCACCGCGGCGCGAAGCCGCTTCCGCCGAGGCGAGCAGCGCGGGACCGCGCAGGCTGTCCAGGCGCGAGGCGCGGTTGAGGTCGCGCTCGGCGTCGCCGTGGCGGCCTTCCATCAGCGCGACCAGGCCGTCGCCGAGGCGCTGCCGGCTGATCCGGCGATGGCGGCGCGACAGCGCGCCGAACGGCCAGCGCGCCAGCCGCCACGCCAGCCCGAGCAGGCCCCAGATGACCAGCAGCGCGACCACGGCCGCGACCACCGACATCTCCGCCTGCCAGCCGCGTAATTGCACGAGCATATAGCCAGGGTCCGCGGCCACCCAATGCCAGCCGAACGCGGCGACCGCGGCGACGGCCACCAGCAGCAGGATCCAGCGCCACAGGTTCATGGCTTGGCCCCGGCTGCGGGCTTCGCTTCCGCTTTCGTTTCCGCCGTGGGACGCAGCGCATGCACCGCGCGCAGGTTGCGCAGCTCGTTGAGCGCGGCGCCCAGCTGCACCGGCGCGACCACCGGCAACTGGTGCTGCAGTTCGGCGAGCTTCGCGCGCGCCTGCTGCACGGCCGGTGCGTTCGCATCGAACTGCGCGGCGAGGTTGGCATCGGCGCGCTTGAGCGCGTCCGCGTAGCCCTCGGCGTCGTAGGCCAGCAGCGCGGCCTGCGCCTGCGCCAGGTCCAACCCGACCAGCTCGCGCGCAAAGCGCGCATCGGCCACGGCCAGCGGCGCGGTGTTGGTGCGCTGTACGCGGATCACGTCGCCGAGCGAGCGGCGCACGCGCGCCCATGCGGTGTCGGCGGCGGCGGCATCCTCGGCATGATCCAGCGGCTTCAGCGGCCACGCGGTGGAAGCCGCGCGCAGCCCGGTGAGCGCATCGAGCGCGGCGGCCTGCCCGGCCGGCTGGCTCTTGCCCAGCGCTTCGCGTTCGGCGCCGACGCTCTGGCGCAGGCCGGAGAAGGCGCCGTCGTTTACCGCGGCGAGGGTCTGGTCGGCCAGCGCGTAGGCCGCGGCGGCGCCCTGCGCGTCGTGGAACAGCGCATAGCGTTCCTTGCCCATGCGCAGCAGGGTTTCGGTTTCGTCCAGCAGCATGCCGTCGTGGCCGGACAAGGTCTTGTCCGACAGCTTGGCGACGGCGTCTTCGAGATTGCGCGTGCGCTCGGACTGGCCGAGCAGTTCTTCGCGCAGCGAGCGGTTGACCTGGTCGGCGTCGCCCAGGCGCTGGCGCAGCAGGCCGCGCTCGTTCTCCATCGCTTCGAGCGCACGCTCCATGTTGGCGACGCGCGTCTCCAGTCCCGCGGCGGTCTGCGTGGCGCCGCGTACGCCGGTTTCCTGCACGTACTGGCGCCAGCCCACGTAGCCGGTGCCGCCGAGGGCGACCAGCGCGAGCAGCGTGGCAAGGGCGACGGTGCCGCCGCGGCGCGGCGCGGCGGAAGGGGCGGGCGCGGGCGCGCCGCTCGATGACATGGCGTTGTCCTGGCTCATGCGCGCCATGCTAGCAGCCCGCGTGCGCCGGTTCGCATCAAACGGGCGTGAAAAGCGTGCGTTTCGCGCCGAGGACTAGCGCCGCGCCGCGGCGGCCAGCAGATCCGCGGCCATCGCCGACGCGGCGATGCGCACGCGCGCGAAACCCGCAGCCCGCGCCGCCGCGGCCAGCCGTTCGCTGCTCGCAATGGCGGTGGCGGTGCACAGGCGGCTCCAGACGGCGGGCGGCAACAGGGCGCGCAGGTTGTCCAGCGCCTCGACGCTCGACAGCAATACGCGTGCCGAGCGCGGCAGCGCCGCCACCGCGTCGACATGCCGGCGCAGCAGCCGCGGCGCCACGCGGCGATAGACATGCAGCTCGCGCAGTTCCGCACCGCGCACCGCGAACTGTTCGCGCAGCAGGCCGCGGCCGCCAGGCGCGCCGATCAGGGCCACGCGGCGTCCACGCAGATCCTGCAGCGCCGGTTGTTCGAGCAGGCCTTCGCTGTCCTGCCGCCGCGGCGCGATCGCCGCGATGCCGTGCCGGCGCAGCGCGCGTGCCGTGCCCTGGCCCACCGCCAGCACCGTGGCGCGCGTGCGCAGCGGCGCGAGCTGCGCGGCGAAGCGCACCGCGGCGGGACTGGTGAAGACCAGCACTTCATCGCGCAGCGCCGCGCGCAGGGCGGTGGTGGCGCCTCGCACATCCTCGGCGCCGCGCAGCGACAGGCCCGGCAGTGACAACGGCTCGCCGCCGAGCGCGCGCACCTGGCGCGCCAGCGCGCCAGCGGTGCCGGCGGGCCGCGTGATCACCACCACGCGGCCGGCGAGCGAAGAGGGAACACGGGCGCTGGCTCGGCTCATGGCTTGCCTGACAAGGAAACACCCGGAGTGTACCGAGGCCGCGCATGGCGCGCGTTCTTGCGGGGCCGCCCCGCGACTTGCGGCCCATCCCACGCCGCCCGGGCCACGCTAAACTTGGCGGCTCCCCATCCCCCGTTTCCCCGCGCGGCATCTTTCGTATGAGCATCACCGCCTCGTCCGCCCAGGACCTGATCGCGTTCATCCGCGACTCGATTCCCCTCGCGCACAGCATGGACCTGCGCCTGCACAGTCACGACGAGGAGCACCTGGCCGTGCTCGCGCCGCTGCCGCCGAACATCAACGACAAGGGCTGCGCCTTCGGCGGCAGCCTGGTCAGCCTGATGACGCTCAGTGGCTGGGGCCTGGTGGAACTGGAACTGCGCCGCCGCGGCTTCGATTGCGATGTGTTCGTCGCCGAATCGAACGTGCATTACCTGGCGCCGGTGTGGGAGGACTTCCTCAGCGAGGCGCGCCTGGCCCACGGCGCCAGCTGGGACGCGTTCTTCCACACCTTGCGCACGCGCGGCCGCGCACGCATCGAAGTGGCCTGCCGCGTGCCCGGCGAGCAGGCGGACAAGCCCGCCGCCACCTTGAGCGCGCGCTTCGTCGCAAAACGCCGGGACTGAGCGAGCGGGCCGGCGCCCGCTTGCGGCAGAATGGGCGGGTCTTCCTTGGGGGAATGCGCCATGCGCCGCCTGCTCGTCCTTGCTGTCCTGCTCTGTACCTTCCTGTTGTCCGGCTGCGCCAGCGACAAACGCAACGAGGCCCTCACCAACACGCTCAACGCCTATGCCAGCGTGGTGCGCTGGGGCGATTTCGGCAGCGCGCTGCAGTTCATCGACCCCAAGGTGCGCGACCAGCACCTGCCGACCCAGCTGGAAATGGCCCGCTTCGACCAATTCCGCGTGACCGGCTACGACGACGGCGGCGGCCCGGCGGCCGGCGGCGAGAACGAGGTGCGCCAGGTGGTCGCGATCAGCATGGTCAACAACAATACCCAGGCCGAGCGCACCGTGATCGACCGCCAGACCTGGCGCTACGACCCGCAGACCAACCACTGGTGGCTGCTCACCGGCCTGCCGGACCTCACCGCCGAGCAGTAATCCCCGTCCCCCGAATTGGAGCCCCTCTCCCTCGGCGACCGGAAGGGAGAGCGGCTTTACCCCCTATAATCGCCGGCTCACTCTCATCGCCGCACCCGCGGAAACCATCGAATGAACGATTTCCTGCACAAACTGCCCCAGTTCATCGGCAACCATCTGGCGCTCGCCGCGCTGTTCGTGATCCTGCTGGTGGCGATCATCGTGCTGGAAATCATGCGCCTGCTGCGCAAGTACAAGGAGCTGACGCCGGCCGGCCTCACCCTGCTGATCAATCGCGAGAGCCCGCTGCTGATCGACCTGTCCGCCTATGCGGACTTCGAGAAAGCCCACGTCCCCGGCGCCCGCCACGTGGCGATGAGCCAGTTCGACCCCGAGCAGAAGGACCTGGCCAAGGCCAAGGAGCTGCCGGTGGTGCTGATGGACAAGGACGGCCGCAGCACGGACAAGGCCGCGCAGCGCCTGATCAAGGCCGGTTTCGGCAAGGTCTACACCCTGGGCGGCGGCGTGCTGGCCTGGCAGCAGGCGCAGCTGCCGGTGGCCAAGGGCGGCAAGTAAGGTCCGCGCCCATATCCGGGTTCGATGCGGAAAGCGCGCCCCAGGGCGCGCTTTTTCGTTTGGCTCAGGCGTGCACCAGGCCGGCGCGGCCGGCCAGGATCTGCGCCAGCACGTCCGGCGCGTACTCGAAGGAGTCGTAGTACAGCCGCTCTTCCGGCAGGCCGGCATCGAGGAACAGCTTGCGGCCAGCGTCGATCATCGCTGGCGGCCCGCTCATGTAGACGTCGTGGCCGGACAGGTCCGGCAGGTCTTCCAGCAGCGCCTCGTGCACCAGGCCCGCGCGCAGGCCGCTGGCGGCGGCCTGTTCCGGGTCGGACAGCACCGGATGAAAGCGCAGCGCATGCGCCGTGCGTTCCCAGCCGCGCGCCAGCTCCATCAGATACAGGTCGGCGGCGTTGCGCGCGCCCCAGTAGATCTCGATCGGGCGGCGCGTGCCCAGCGCGACGAAGTGCTCGACGATCGCCTTCACCGGCGCGAAGCCGGTGCCGCCGGCCATGAACACCATCGGCCGCTCCGAATCCTCGCGCGGCACGAAGGTGCCCAGCGGCGCCTCGATGCGCAGGGTGTCGCCCACGCGCAGGCCGTCGGCCACCCACGAGGTGAAGCCGCCGCCGGCCACGTGGCGCACGTGCATGTCGATCGAACCGTCCGCGCGTGGCCCGCCGGCGATGGAGAACGGACGGCGCCGGCCGTCCTCCAGCAGCACGTCCAGGTACTGCCCCGGCAGCCAGTTCAGCCGCGCCTCGCCCTGCGCGGGCTCCAGGCGCAGGCCGACCACATCCGGCGCCAGCGCGGTTTTTTCCGCTACCACCACGTCCAGGCGGCGGCGCGCGATGTCTTCCACCGAAGTCACTTCGCGTGCGGCGATCACCAGGTCGCCGCACGGCACTGCCTGGCACAGCAGCACCGCGTGCTGGGCCGGCGAGGTGCCGCTCAGGGCCAGCGGAGGATTGCGCGGATATTCGCAGCGCCCATCCAGCAGGGTGGCCTTGCAGCTGCCGCAGACGCCCGCGCGGCACGAATACGGCAGCGCGATGCCGGCGCGCTGTGCGGCTTCCAGCACGGTTTCGCCGGGCTCGACCGGGAAACGGCGGCCGGACTGCTTGAGGGTGACGGTGAACACGGATCGATTGTCGCGGCGACAGCGGTCGACCGACAATGCGGTCTGAACCCGGGAGTATCAACCATGACAGCCATCTGGAAGCAGGACACAAACCTCGAGCGCCTCAACGGCTGGAGCCCCGACACCATGATGGAAGCGCTGGGGATCCGCTTCACCGCCGTCGGCGACGACTGGCTGCAGGGCACCATGCCGGTGGACCGGCGCACCCACCAGCCCTATGGCCTGCTGCACGGCGGCGCCTCGGTGGTGCTGGCCGAGACCCTGGGCAGCACCGCCGCGATGCTCACCCTGGACCCGGCGCAGGAAGCCGCGGTGGGCCTGGACATCAATGCCAACCATATCCGCGGCGTGCGCAGCGGCATCGTAGTGGGCACCGCGCGCAAGGTGCATATCGGGCGCAGCACCCAGGTGTGGGAGATCCGCATCGAGACGGAGGCCGGCGAGCTGGTGTGCATTTCGCGCATCACCATGGCGGTGATTCCGTCGCGAGTGGTCGGACTGAAGTAATCGTGGAGCCCTTCTCCCCGCCGGGGAGAAGGTGCCGGTCCCACGGGGACTCCCTTCGGTCGCAGCGGATGAGGGGCGGGTGCTCGCGACGGAGGATCGACGGAGCGTCGCTCGCTTTTGCGCTCCCGCTTCACCGCTCCGTAGGTCCCCCTCACCCCAACCCTCTCCCCGCCGGGGAGAGGGAGCAGAGATGCCTCGCATGTCCCAAGACGCCCCGTATGCAGCCCTCACCCCCGATCACGTCCTCGATGCCGTCGCTGCCTGCGGCCTCTATCCCGACGGCCGCCTGCTCGCGCTCAACAGCTACGAAAATCGGGTGTGGCAGGTGGGCATCGACGATGCGCAGCCGGTCATCGCGAAGTTCTACCGTCCGCAGCGCTGGAGCGATGCGGCCATCCTCGAAGAACACGCCTTCGCGCAGGAACTGGCCGAGGCCGAACTGCCGCTGGTCGCGCCGCTGGTCGTCGGCACACGCACGCTGCTGCATCACGCCGGCTTCCGCTACGCGCTGACGCCGCGCCGCGGCGGCCGCGCGCCGTCGCTGGAATCGGCCGACCAGCTCGAATGGCTGGGACGGCTGATCGCGCGCATGCATCTGATCGGCGCGCGCACGCCGTTCGCGCAGCGCGGCCGCATCGACCGCGCCACCCTGATCGAACAGCCGATGCAGGCCGTGCTGGCCTCGCCGCTGCTGCCGGCGCATGTGCAGTCGCGCTACCGCGTCGCCGCGCAGCGCGTGGACGAAGCGGTCGCGCTGCGCATGGAAGCCGTGGGCCCGGTGCGCCAGCTGCGTCTGCATGGCGACTGCCATCCGGGCAATGTGCTGTGGACCGATGGCGGCCCGCACTTCGTCGACCTCGACGATGCGCGCATGGGCCCCGCGGTGCAGGACCTGTGGATGCTCGCCAGCGACGACGCCGGCATGGAAGCGCTGCTCACCGGCTACGAGCAGTTCCGCGAATTCGACCGCATCGAACTGGCCCTGGTGCCCGCGCTGCGCGCGATGCGCCAGTTGCACTACGCCGGCTGGATCGCCGCGCGCTGGCACGATCCGGCCTTCCCCGCGGCCTTCCCCTTTGCGGGCGAAGCGCGCTGGTGGGACCAGCACGTCGACGATCTGCACGAACTGGCGGACAGCCTGGGCGCCTGAGCGGCGCCCGGCTGTCGCCGGGCTTCAGTGATACGGCGGCGGATCGACACCCAGCACGTTCTTCAGCACCACGTCGAGCTGATGCGCCGAGGCCGGCTTCTCCTCGCTGTTCACCGGGAACGGATTGCCCGCGATGATGCTGCCCCGCATCAGCACGCCGGGGCCGCTGCCGAACAGGCCGTGATCGACGTTGCCGGCGACCAGGCCGTTGTGGTTCGCCAGGTCGTCCCAGTTGCCGTCGTTGCGGTCGGTGCGCTGGAACTTCGCCGGGTCGCCGCCCACCGTATCGAGCGAGGACACCATCGCGCCGGCGAAGGTCTTCTGCTGGTCGGCGCCCAGGCCGTTGAACCAGGCCATGGTCTGCTGCGCATTCATGCCGTGCAGTTCGCCGTAGCGCATCAGCATGTTGGCCGCCGGCTGGTCGTCCTTGCTGTGCCAGGCGCCCAGCGCCTGCGAGGCGCTTTCGTTGTAGCCCAGGCCCTGCAGGAAGGCTTCGCGGCCCGGCACGGCGGCGTCGTTGTCCTTCTTGCTCTGGTAGGCGATCAGGCCGATCGTGCCCAGCGCGACCAGGCCGATGCCGATCGGGCCGGCCCAGGTGCCCAGCTCCGCCCCGCCGGCCAGCGCCGCGCCGAGCATGCCTTCGCCGCCCGCCGCCGCATTGCCCGCCGCCCACATGATCGAACCCACGCCGGTGGTGGCGTACAGCGCGCCCTCGGTGCCGTCGCCCTTGCCGAAGGCGTCGACCGATTTCCAGATATCGATGCCGCCGGACAAGATGTTCACCCAGTGGTCCACCGAACGCTGGCCCACCGTGCCCCACAGGCTTTCCTTCGGCGCCCAGCCCACGCTGGTCACCAGGCCCGCGGTCTTCTGGCTGAAGCCGGCGGCGCCGATCAGCGCGGACATGTCGTTGCGCAATTCCTCGGTGCCGGTCTTGCCGGTGCCGACTTTGTCGAAGGCATTGGCCAGGCTCAGGCCCGCGGCGCCGACACTGAAGGCGCGGAACAGCGTGCTGACCGCCGTGCCGTTGTCGAAGCCCTTGATCTTGCCGAGCTTGCCGTCGGTGTCCTTCAGGCCGGACTTCAGCGACTCGTTCAGCGCGTCCGGTGTCTTGGCGTCCTTGGCCAGCGCGTCGAAGTCGGAAAGATTGCTCTTCAGCACGTCGGTGGCTTCTTTCAGGCTGCCGACCTTGTCGCCGTCAAAGCCCAGCACCGCCGCCAGCGACTTGTTGTTGCCCAGGTCGTCGAGCTGCTGGATTACTTTGGTGCGCGTCGCAACGTCATTACTCTTGGACAGCTGCTCGCGCAGGTCGTCCAGACGGCCCTTGACGTAGTTGGTGCCCAGCTCCTGGGTCAGCTTGCGGCCGGCCTGGTCGGCGACCTTGCCGTACTGCGCCCACTGGTTGAGCAGGGCCTGGCCCGGTTCGCCCTTGAGGATGGTCGGGTCGTTCTGCACGGCCAGGCGCATCGCGGCGGCGTTGTTGTCGCTGCCGAGCAGCTTGCCGATGGTGTCGTTCACCGCCTTCTGGTCGCCCGGATGATTGGCCGCCCACTGCGCCAGCGCTGTCTGCTGCGAGAGCAGCAGCTTGCCGTCGTCGGCGATCAGCTGCTGCGCGTCGGCCACCTGTTTTTCCCAGCCCGGGCCCTTCATCTGCTTGTACTTGTCGATCGCCGTCTTGAGCTGGTCGGCCGTCATCGACTTGCCTTCCTTGGCGATCAGGCTGTTCAACTCGCCGGTGAGTTTGACGTAGGAGTCGATCGCGCCGTCCACGCGGTAATGCGTGTTCGCCACCGTCTTGAACAGCTCGGCCTTGGTCTGCTCCACCCAGGGGCCGGTGATGCGCTCGTAGCCGCCGTGGCTGACCTTGTCGACGAAGCTCAGCGCCAGGGTCGGATCGTCCGACTGCGCCGCCATCGAGGTAAGCATCGACTGCGTATTCATGCCGCCGGCGACGATGCGCGGGTCGGGCAGCTGGCCGGCGAGATCGTCGGCCAGCGACTGCGCCGCGGCCGGATCGCTCTGCCGCAGCGTGCCCACCACGGTGGACAGGCTGGTGAGGATGTTGCCGGAGTGGCGCTGCTCGTTGTCGTAGAGGAAAGCGAAATGGGTGAGCTGCTCCATCTGCGTGCGTCCCTGCGCGGCGATGGACGCGCGCGCGGCGGGCGAGCTTAAGCCCGCCATCAGTTCGGCGTAGCGGCCGGCGGATTCGTCCGCCTGCTTGGCCTTCGGCTCGATCTGGTTGCTGTTGGTGAGCTGCTCTTCCTTGTACGGCTGGGCGGCCCAGTTGGCGGCGTCCTGCACGGTCTTGGCGAAGCCGGGGTTCGCTTCGGCCAGCTTGCGCACCTGGTCGGAGCTGGCGTTCTTCAGCGAGGTGTCCAGCGCCAGCAGCTTGTCCTTCGGCGAGGTGTAGCCGGCACGGTCGTTGGCGGCGACCAGGCTGTCGGCTTCCTGCTTGTCCACCGCGTGCTGGATCGCGGCATCGCCCTGGTAGCGGCCCAGGATGTCGGTGCGCGCGGACTTCTCGCGCTCGGCGAGGCTCGGCGGCTGTTCGCCCAATTGCTTGCGCTGTTGCGGGGTCAGGCCGTCGTTGACCGGCTCCTTCAGGCGTGCCTGCACTTCGTCATTGACAGCCTGGTCGAGCTTGTCCTGCAGGCCGGGCAGGTCCGCGCTGCGGTTGTCGGCCACCGCCTCGTTGTAGTTGTTGAGCGCCCGGTTCACCTGCTGCTGCGGGGTGGGCACCGGGGTCGGCACGCCCGCCACGGCCGGCGCATTGGCCGGGGGCATCTTCAGCACGTCGCCGGGCATGATGCGGCCGCCGGAAACGGCCGGATTGGCCTGCTGCAGCGCCTCCACGCTGGTGCCGAACTTGTTGGCGATGCCGTCGAGCGTGTCGCCGTGCTCCACGCGGTACTTTTCCGGCGGCGGCGGCGGGGGCGGCGGCGGGGTGTAGGCGGGGATGCCGAGATCGCGCGGGATCGCCATGGTCGTAAGCCTTTGCGAAAGGAACAGGGGAGGCGCTATTGGAAAACCCCGCGCCCGGAGCCGCCTACTGGGGCTAACCCTAGGTCCGGACTGGACTTCGCCCTGTCATGAACGCGGTCGCATTGTGACCGCCCCATGTCGCCCGCCATCGAAAGAACTTGCCGGGCGGAACTTCCTTCCGTCCCTTGGCACGGGCATGCTTGCCGCTTCGACACCGCGATATTGCAAGGGAAAGCCGGGATGAAACGCTCAAGGACCGCCGCCCTGCTGCTGATGAGCAGCGTGCCGCTCTGCCTCACCGCCTGCGGCGACGACGAGGCCACCCGCGAGGGCCTGTACACCTCGGTGGACGCCTGCGTGGCGCAGACCAGCGACCGCGCCACCTGCGAACAGGCCTTCGCCAAGGCCAAGGCCGACGCCGCCGAGAACGGCCCGCGCTTCGCCAACCGCCAGGAATGCGCGGCCACCTACGACTGGGACCGCTGCGAGGAACGCCGCGACAGCGGCGGCCATTCCTTCTTCGGGCCGATGATGGCCGGCTTCTTCGTCTCGCAGATGCTGCGCAACGGCAACGTCACGCCGGGCTTCACCGGCGGGCCGGCCTTCCGCAACACCGCGGGCCAGTGGCAGCAGCCGGATCCGAACGATCGCCGCACCACCCCAGGCAGCGGCACCGGCGGCTATAGCGCCTACAGCGGCGGTTCGCGCGCCATGGTGCCGGTGAGCGCCACGCCCGACCGCGCCGTCACCGTGAGCCGCGGCGGCTTCGGTTCCTCCTTCCGCGGCCGGGCCGGCAGCTGATGCGCCGCATCGCCATCCGCGAGCGGCCGGACTGGCGCGCCCGCGCCGAGGACTGCGGCTTCGTCTTCCACACCATCGATGGCGAGCCGTACTGGGACGAGTCGGCCTACTACGCCTTCTCGCTGCGCCAGATCGAAGACGACATCGAAGCGCCGACCGAGGAACTGCACGCCATGGCGCTGGACCTGGTCGACGGCATCGTCGCCAGCGAACAGCAGCTGCGCCGGCTGGCCATCCCCGAGCCGTACTGGGACTGGATCGCGCGCAGCTGGCGCGAACGCCAGCCGCATCTCTACGGCCGCATGGATTTCGCCTACGACGGCCGCGGGCCGGCCAAGCTGTACGAGTTCAATTACGACACGCCGACCTCACTGTTCGAGGCCGCGTTCTTCCAGTGGGAATGGCTGGAAAACCAGCTCGCGCGCAACGGCCTGCCCGCCGGCGCGGACCAGTTCAACTCCATCCAGGAAGCCCTGATCGAAGCCTTCGGCGCGATCGCGCGCGACATCGCGCGGCCGTTCCTGTTCGCCGCGCTGCGTGAATCGGCGGAGGACCAGGGCACCGTCGGCTATCTGCGCGACTGCGCGCTGCAGGCCGGCATCGACAGTGGCGAGATCGCCATCGAAGACATCGGCATCAGCGCGGACGGGCGTTTCACCGACCTGGACGACCGCGTGATCGGCGCGCTGTTCAAGCTGTATCCGCTGGAGGATCTGTTCCGCGAGGAGTTCGGCCGCCATCTGCCCGGCTCGCGCCTGCAGCTGATCGAACCGCCGTGGAAAGCCGTGCTGAGCAACAAGGGCATCCTGCCGCTGCTGTGGGAACAGCACCGCGGCCACCCCAACCTGCTGCCGGCCGCATTCGACGACGGCGCCGCACTGCAGCCGGGCTGGGTGCGCAAGCCGCTGCATTCGCGCGAAGGCGCCAATGTCGCCATGCATCTGCCGGATGGGCGCCGCGTGGAAACCGGCGGCCCCTACACCGGGCCGTGCATCCGCCAGGCCTGGCATCCGCTGCCGGATCTGGGCGGCGCCTTCCCGCTGATCGGCAGCTGGGTGGTGGCCGACCGCGCCTGCGGCATGGGTATCCGCGAGGACCGCTCGCTGGTCACGCAGGACGGGGCGCGCTTCGTGCCGCATGCGATCGTGGATGAACCGCGCGGCGTGCTGATGGCGTAGGTTGGGGTGAGCGCCAGCGAACCCCAACAGCCACCCGCACCTTAGCGACGCCCATGTTGGGGTTCGCTGGCGCTCACCCCAACCTACGCACTGCCGTTCCGTCCGGCTAAGCTTGCCGCTCTTTGGCAAACGGAACCCCCGCGTGCGCAGCTTTCTTTTCCGCCTGATCGGCATCCTCGAAGTCGCCGGCGGCTTCTACGGCCTGGTGACCATGCTGCGCCGCCTGCTGCCGCTGGGCAGCACGCACGATTCGATCGTGGCGGTGATCGGGCTGGCGCTGTACGGCTTCGTGCTGGTGGCGGGCTTCGAGCTGCTGGGCAATACCGAGCGCGGCGTGACCTTCTCGCGCATCGCCCAGCTGCTGCAGCTGCCGCTGATCGCCATGCCGGTGCTCAGCTACGGCCTGCACTGCGGCGCCTTCGTGAATATCTTCGCCACCCTGCAGTCCTCGCCGCACCTGGGCCTGGACTGGCATATCGGTTCGCAGGGCTTCGTGCTGGCGGTGGCCGGGCCGGCCGTGTCGCGGCTGGGCATCAACCTGCTGGCCCTGCTGTCCTGGCTGGCGCTGCGGCTGCGCTGAGCGCCGTTTCGGCGGGAAAGCGCGGCGCAGCCGCTATCATGGGCGGATGAACAGCCTCGCTTCCCCCGCCCTGCCCGTCATCCGCCTGAAGTCCGACCGCATGCCCGGCCACCCCTGGGTGTGGTCCGCCCAGGTGCACAAGCCCGCCGAGCGGCTGCCGCCCGGCAGCGTGGTGGAGGTGGTGGACGCCAAGGACCGCTTCGTCGGCCGGGCTTTCTGGAACGGCCATGCGCGCATCGCGCTGCGCCTGCTTACCGCCGACGCGGACCAAGCCATCGACGCCAGCTGGATCGCCGCGCGCATCGCCCGCGCCGTGCAGCTGCGCCGCGACTGGCTGGCGCTGGACCAGGCCACCGACGCCTGGCGCGTGGTGCACAGCGAAGGCGACGGGCTCTCCGGCCTGATCGTGGACCGCTACGCCGACATCCTGGTGATCGAATACTTCGCCGCCGGCATGTGGAAATTCCGCGAGGCGATCCACGCCGCGCTGCTGCAGCACTTTCCCGGCGCGCGCCTGTACTGGTTCACCGAAAGCCACGTGCAGAAGCAGGAATCCTTCGACTGCCGCGCCGCCGAGGCGCCCGCGCCGGTGGAAGTGCACGAGCACGGCCTGCGCTTCCATGCCGCGCCGGGCCTGGGCCACAAGACCGGCTTCTTCGCCGACCAGCGCGACAACCGCGCCCGCTTCGCCGAACTGGCGCGCGGCCGCCGCGTGCTGGACCTGTGCTGCAACGCCGGCGGCTTCGCGGTGCATGCATTGGCCGGCGGCGCCAGCGAGGCCACCGGCGTGGACATGGACGCGGGCATCCTGGACGTGGCGCGCGCCAATGCGGCGGCCAACGGTGTGGACGCGAAGTTCGAACAGGCCGACATCTTCGACTGGCTGCGCGCGGCCGTCGCGCGCGGCGAGCAGTACGACGCCGTGGTGCTGGACCCGGCCAAGCTCACCCGCGACCGCAACCGCGTGGTCGATGCGCTGAAGAAATACTTCGCCATGAACCGCCTCGCGCTGGACGTGATCCCGCCGGGCGGCCTGCTGCTGACCTGCTCGTGCACGGGGCTGGTGAGCGAGGCGGATTTCCTGGAAATGCTGCGCCGTGTGGCGCTCAACGCCGGCCGCGAGATCCAGGTGCTGGAAGCGCGCGGCGCCGGCCCGGATCATCCGGTGCGCAGCGACGTGCCGGAAGGGCGTTATCTGAAAGCGGTGTTCTGCCGGGTCTGGTAAGGCCCGTCAGCCAACGGACACAAAAGGATCGAAGAGGAATCGACCGTATGCGCAGGATCGCCGCCAGCTTCGCGCTCGCTTGTCTTTCGTTGTGCGCCGTCCATGCCCAGGACAATCCCGGCGCAAAGCCGCGCGTTCCCATCGAAGACACCTACATCATCGTGCCGAAGTACACCTCGGAGTACACGCTCGCGCGCGCCGTGAACCACGGCGACGAAGGTCAGCTGGCTGGCGGCGTGGCCCTGACGTTCAACGATTCGGTGGCGCCCTCGCTCAGCACCGACGTGATGATCTATCCCATCGGCGGCAGCGCCAGCGTCGCCACGATGGAGGCGAAGTTCCGCGCCGACGTCAGCATCGCCGAAGACAAAGGCGCGTACACCGTTACGCAGTGGCGCGATTCCACCGACTACGCGCTGCGCCGGAGCGACGGCAGCAGCTGGACGGGACGCGTCATGTCGCTGCGCATGAAGACCGAGCACGGCGAAGTCGACTCGCACACCTATCTGTTCCACCACGGCATCTACGCGTACATGGTGCGCATCGACATGCCGGCCGGCCAGGCGGGCGGCGACCTCATCACCGTCGAAGACACGCTGTTGCGCACGCTGATGGCGTCGATCCAGGTGGTGAGCGTCGGCAGCTGCGGCAGGCAGATGGCCATCAGCCTGCGCCCGCCGGGCATGCCGGTTCCCGCCGGCTACACGGATGGCATCTCGCCCGACGGCTTCAGCATCTCGGTGGGCCAGGAAGACGTGGAGACCAACGGCAGGGAGGTGGTCGCCGACCAGCAGTCCGGCCGCGGCATGTTCGGCCGCATGCGCCTCGCTGCCGCGCGCCAGATCGCCAACGGCTGCACCTCGACGCCCTACGCGCCGCCGGCCGCCTCGGACGAGCTGGCCGTGCTGCGGCTGCATTTTCCCGCGGATTACTGGCAGCTCACCCCGGTTCCGCACTGAGCGGTCCCGGCGGATGAGACGCGGGCGCGTACACTTGGCGCCTTGCCGTGTGGAACCGCCATGTCGCTTACCGAAGTCCTGCTGCTTGTCCTGATCCTGCTCGTCCTGGCCGCGCTGGCCTTGCTGGCCGTGCTGCTGCGTTCACGCGACGGCGGCGGCCTGCACGCGCGGCTGGATGCGCTGAAAGACGACGGCGAGCGCCTGCAGCGCAGCCTGCGCGAGGAACAGCGCTCCGGCCGCGAGGAACTGCAGCAGGGCTTCGACCGCTTCCGCGTGCATATGGGCGAGCAGCTCGGCGGCATGAGCCAGCACCAGGCCGAGCGCATCGACGGCTTCGGCCAGCGCCTGAATCTGCTGACCGAACGCACCGACGCCGGCCTGCAGGCGCTGGCCCAGCGCTTGGCCGAAGACGCGCGCCACAGCCGCCAGGAACTCACGCTCGCTCTCAACCGCTTCGGCGAACAGCAGCAGCAGCGCCTGGCCGCGCTCACCGCCGACAACGAAAAACGCCTGGGCGAAGTGCGCGCCACCCTGGAGAGCAAGCTCAAGGCGATCCAGGACGACAACGCCGCCAAGCTCGAACAGATGCGCGCCACCGTCGACGAGAAACTGCAGAACACGCTGGAGACGCGCCTGGGCCAGTCCTTCCAGCTGGTCTCGGAGCGGCTGGAAGCGGTGCAGCGCGGCCTGGGCGAGATGCAGAGCCTGGCCACCGGCGTGGGCGACCTCAAGCGCGTGCTGACCAATGTGAAGACGCGCGGCACCTTCGGCGAAGTGCAGCTCGGCGCGCTGCTGGAGCAGATCCTGATTCCCGAGCAGTACGCCGCCAATATCGCCACCGTGCCCGGCTCCGCCGAGCGCGTGGAGTACGCCATCCGCCTGCCCGGCGGCCAGGACGAGCAGCCGGTGTGGCTGCCGATCGACGCGAAATTCCCGGTGGAGGACTACCAGCGCCTGCTCGACGCACAAGAGGCGGCCGATGCCGACGCCGCGCTCGCCGCCGGCCGCGCGCTGGAAGTGCGCGTGCGCGAAGAGGCCAAGCGCATTCACGGCAAGTACGTGGCGCCGCCGCACAGCACCGACTTCGCCATCCTGTTCCTGCCCACCGAAGGCCTGTACGCCGAAGTGATCCGCCGTCCCGGCCTGTCCGACCTGCTGCAGCGCGACTACCGCATCACCCTGGCCGGCCCCACCACCCTCACTGCCCTGCTCAACAGCCTGCAAATGGGCTTCCGCACGCTGGCGATCGAGAAGCGCAGCAGCGAGGTGTGGCAGCTGCTGGCGGCGGTGAAGACGGAGTTCGGCAAGTTCGCCGGCGTGCTGGAGAAGACGCGCAAGAAGCTTACGGAAGCGAGCAACGTGATCGATCAGGCGGGCGTGCGTACGCGTGCGATCGAGCGGAAGCTGCGGCATGTGGAGACGCTGCCGGGGGAGCAGGTGCAGCAGTTGCTGGGGGAGGCGCCGAGCATCGAGGCTGACCACCCCCCCCCCGCGCGCCCCTCCCTGGCGTAGGTGGGGGTGAGCGCAGCGAACCCCAACACAGGCGCATCCGGGCGCATCGCACTGTTGGGGTTCGCTGCGCTCACCCCAACCTACGCCGAGCGATGAACCCGCCGCTTATGCCAGCGCGTGCGCCGCCGCTTCCGCGATCAGCCGATCCTCCGGCCGCACGCCCGTATACAGCACGAACTGCTCCACCGCCTGCAACACGATCACCTCCGCCCCGGTGATCACCTGCTTTCCCTTCGCCCGCGCCAGCCGTATCACCGGCGTCTCCGGCGGCAACGCCACCACGTCGAACACCACGCTGGCGCGCTCCACTTCCGCGTCGGTGAAAGCCAGCGCATCCACCTCCGGCCCTTCCATCCCGATCGGCGTCACGTTGATCAGCAGCTGCGCCTCGACGCCGCGCATATCCGGCGCCCACGCATAACCGCAACTGTCCGCCAGCGCCCGGCCCGTGGCTTCGTTGCGCGCCACGATATGCCCGCGCTTGAAACCCTTGTCGCGCAACGCGCACGCCACCGCCTTCGCCATCCCGCCGCTGCCACGCAGCGCCAGCGTGAGATCGGGCGAAACCCGATGCTGCTCGATCAACCGCGCCACCGCGATGTAATCGGTGTTGTACGCACGCAGCTGTCCATCGTCGTTGACGATGGTGTTGACCGAATCGATCGCCTTGGCCGAGGCATCGATCGCATCGACCAGCGGAATGCAGGCTTCCTTGAACGGCATCGACACCGCGCAGCCGCGGATGCCCAGCGCGCGGATGCCGCCGATGGCCGCGGGCAGGTCGCGCGTGGTGAAGGCCTTGTAGACGTAGTCCAGGCCGAGCGCTTCGTACAGGTAGTTCTGGAAACGCGTGCCGAAATTGCCGGGGCGGCCGGACAGCGACATGCACAGCTGGGTGGTGCGGGAAATGCGCAGGGTCATGGCGTACTCGCTACTCGAATCGTCAGCGGGACCATAAAGAGCCGGGATGCGATCGATCAACCCCATATCCATCGACCGCAGACCCATCAACCCCATCGGCCGCGGCAAGGCGTTCCATCCCACGCATCGAGCCGCGATGCCTGCCGGAGCCTCCCCATGAAAACCCTGCTGATCGCGCTGGCCATCGCCGCCGGCCTGGCCCACGCCGCCCCTGCGCACGCCCGCTCTGTCGACAGCGTGGGCCGCCTGCTGGACCTGAGCGTGTACGACCGCGACACCCAGCGCAGCCTGCCCGTCTACCAGCACCAGGGCCGCTACTACGTGGCCGGCGAACCCGGCCACCGCTACCGCATCGCGCTGCGCAGCCGTAGCGGCGAGGACCTGCTGGCGGTGCTGTCGGTGGATGGCGTCAACGCCGTCTCCGGCCAGACCGCCGGCTGGTCGCAGGCCGGCTACGTGCTCGATCCGCGCGCGAACACCGACGTACTGGGCTGGCGCAAGAGCCTCAGCCACGTGGCCGACTTCGTGTTCACCGATATCGGGCAGAGCTATGCCGCGAAGACCGGGCGGCCGGACAACGTCGGCGTCATCGGCGTGGCGGTGTTCCGCCGCAAGCCGCAGCCGGTCTATGAGCCGCCGATGGTGAGCGAGATAGCGGCCTCGCCCGCGGCGCCTGCCGCTGCCGATGCGGCCGCCGCTCCGTCCGCAATGCGCGGCGAGGCGCAGCGCGCGGCCAAGGCCAGCTCTCCGCTGGGCACCGGCCACGGCGAGCGCGAGTATTCCGCGGTCAGCGAAGTGGAATTCGAACGCGCCTCCAGCTCGCCGGACGAAGTGGTGACGCTGTACTACGACACCTGGAACAACCTCGCCGCACAGTGCGTGATCCCCTGCGAACGGCCCCGCCCGGTGCGCCCCGAGCCCTTCCCCGGCCGCTTCGTCCCGGACCCCTGAGCCGCCGGGGCTTGACGCTGGCGCTACACTTGACCGCCTGCGCCACGTAAGGAACCCCCATGAGCGATCAGCACCCCAGCGACGTCACCCCCGAGCAGGCCGAGGAAGCGGTACGCGTGCTGCTGCGCTGGGCCGGCGAGGACCCGTCGCGCGAAGGCCTGCTCGACACGCCCAAGCGCGTGGTCAAGGCCTACCGCGACTGGTTCTCCGGCTATCAGAACGACCCGGGCGAGTACCTGCGCCGCACCTTCGAGGAAGTGGCCGGCTACGACGAAATGGTGGTGCTGCGCGACATCGAGTTCGAAAGCCACTGCGAGCATCACATGGCGCCGATCGTGGGCCGCGCCCACGTCGGCTACCTGCCGACCAACCGCGTGGTCGGCATCAGCAAGCTGGCGCGCGTGGTCGAAACCTATGCGCGCCGCTTCCAGGTGCAGGAAAAGCTCACCGCGCAGATTGCGCAGTGCATCCAGGAAAACCTGCACCCCGCCGGCGTCGCCGTGGTGATCGACGCCAGCCACGAATGCATGACCACCCGCGGCGTGCACAAGCGCGGCGTGTCGATGGTCACCAGCCAGATGC
This sequence comes from Dyella sp. LX-66, assembly GCF_018599165.1. NCBI lineage: Bacteria > Pseudomonadati > Pseudomonadota > Gammaproteobacteria > Lysobacterales > Rhodanobacteraceae > Dyella > Dyella sp. LX-66. Next base: position 287,256 of record NZ_JAHFVJ010000006.1, on the reverse strand, counting down.
TGGGCTCGTTCCGCGACGACGCGCGCACCCGCGCCGAATTCCTGCAGTTCATCGGCATCCGCGGCGGCGTGCGCTGATGCGCGCCGCGCTGGCGGCGGCCCTGCTGGCGCTGCCGTGCCTGGCCGCGGCGCAGGGCTTTCCTCGCACGCCGGCCGAATACCTCAAGCTGATGGACACCGACGGCGACGGCCGGGTCAGCGAGCAGGAATACGTCGATTACCTGAGCGCCGGCTTCCGCCGCATGGACACCAACGGCGACGGCGTGCTGGAGCCGGAGGAACTGCCCGGCGGCCATGGCAAGCCGATCACCTTGCGCAGCCACCAGGACAACCTGCGCCGCCAGTTCCACAAGCTGGACCGCAACCACGACGGCTACCTGGACGCGAAGGAACTCGCGGCGCCTCCGGCCTGAGGGTTTTCCCCCGGACGGGCGCAAACGGCGGATGATGCGCCGCTACAACGCGCGTCACGCACCTTGCGCTATCGTTCGCGCTTTCATCCCGCCGGCCGACCATGGACCAGCCAGTCACCACCGTCACCGAACCGCGGCGCCGCGCGGCGGTAGCGTTTATCTTCGTTACCGTCCTGCTGGACATGCTGGCCTTCGGCATCGTGATCCCCACGCTGCCGCATCTGCTCGAACAGCTCGCCGGCGGCGGCATCGCCGCGGCGGCCTCGTGGGTGGGCATCTTCAGCACCGTGTTCGCCGTGGTGCAGTTCATCTTCGCGCCGATCCAGGGTGCGCTGTCGGACCGCTTCGGCCGGCGCCCGGTGATCCTGATCTCCAACCTCGGCCTGGCCGTGGATTTCGTGGTGCTGGCGCTGGCGCCCACGCTGTGGCTGTTGCTGCTGGGGCGCATCCTGCTGGGCATGACCGCGGCCAGCTTCACCACCGCCAATGCCTATATCGCCGACATCACGCCGAAGGAAAAGCGCGCCGCCGCGTTCGGCATGCTCGGCGGCGCCTTCGGCCTGGGCTTCATCATGGGCCCGGGCGTGGGCGGCGTGCTGGGCGAGATCTCGCTGCGCCTGCCGTTCTGGGTGGCGGCCGGCCTGGCGCTGTGCAACTTCATGTACGGCCTGTTCGTACTGCCCGAATCGCTGCCGAAGGAACACCGCACGGCGCGCTTCGAACTGCACAGCGCGCACCCGCTGGGCGCGCTGAAGCTGCTGCGCCGCGACCCGACCCTGCTGGGCCTGGGCACGGTGATGTTCCTGGTCTACCTGGCGCACTACGTGCTGCAGACCACCTTCGTGCTGTACGCCGACTACCGCTACGGCTGGGGCACGCGCGCCGTGGGCCTGGTGCTGATGCTGGTCGGCGCCTGCGACGGCTCGGTGCAGGCCTTCCTCACCGGCAAGCTCACCCCGCGCTGGGGCGAGCGGCGCGTGCTGGTGGCCGGCATGCTGTGCGGCATCGGCGCCTTCCTGCTGATGGGCCTGGCCAACGTGGGCTGGGTGTTCCTGCTCGGCATTCCGCTGCTGGCGCTGTGGGGCCTGTCCGGCCCGCCGGTGCAGGCGATCATGACCCAGCAGGTTGACCCCAGCGAACAAGGCCGCCTGCAGGGCGCCATCACCAGCCTGGGCAGCTTCGCCGGCATCTTCGGCCCCACCCTGTTCGCGCAGATCTTCTCCTTCTCGATCATGCCCGGCACGCCGCTGCACCTGCCCGGCCTGGCCTTCGTGGTGGCGGCCGCGCTGCTGGTGATCGGCACGGTAATCGCCGCGCGCACCACACGGCGTGTGACCGACCCCTCGCTGGTGCCGCACGAAGAACCCACGCCCTGCTCCGCCGCCGTACCCCATGACCTTTCGCCGGTTGCCGCCACGCAGCCGGCCGATGCCGACCCCGTCCACTCCTCGGAGCCATCCTCATGACGCTTTCCATGTACCAGGCCTCGGTCCCCGTGTTCCTGCGCGCGCTGGCCAACCTGCAGCACGTGCTGAAGAAGGGCGAAGCCCACGCGCACGCCAAGGGCATCGCCTCCGACGTGCTGCTGCAGACCCGCCTGATCCCCGACATGCACCCCCTGGTGCGCCAGGTGCAGATCGCCACTGACATGGCCAAGAACGGCACCGCCCGCCTGGCCGGCGTGGAGCCGCTGAAGTTCGAAGACACCGAAACCAGCTTCGAACAGCTGCATGCGCGCATCGAACGCGCAGTGGAATACATCAAGGGCTTCAAGACCGAACAACTCGACGGCAGCGAAGGCCGCACCGTCACCATCAAGACCCGCACCGGCGAACAGCAGTTCGAAGGCCAGGCCTATCTGCTGCACTTCGTGCTGCCGAATCTGTTCTTCCATTGCACGACGGCTTACGCGATTGTGCGTGTGGCGGGGGCGGAGTTGGGGAAGTCGGATTTCATGGGGAAGATGTAAGAGTTCGTATGCCTCGCGGAGACGATCCACGTCGTCTCCGCGAGTTGCCGGCCCTATTTCAGCAAGCCGGCCTGCTTGAGTGCCGCCATGAGTGCTGCCCGATTCCCCTCCCGCGGCCACCCGTCGACTTCACCCACCAGCTTGCCGCGGTCGAGAACATAGAACGTGGGTGTCGCCCATTGCGTGACCACCGGCCAGTCGCTCTCCCGATACGCAATGGAGAGCGGTGCACCGGGGTGATCCTGGTTCCAGCGTTCCAGACTGGAAAGCGCCAGGTCCCCGTCCTGCGGCATCAGCCAGACGGCGTGATCGCGAAAGACGGGGCCAAGGACGGGATCGTCCATAAGGTCGCGCACGGCGTATTGGGAAAAATGGCAGCGCGGGTGAGAGATCACCAGGATCTTCAGGCCGTCCGACACGGAGAGCGCTTCCCGCCTCAAGGTACGGATGCCGTTTTCTTCATGAAGCACCAGCGCAGTCGGACCTTCGCGCTCCTGTTCGACGATCCGGGGCAGCTCCGGCAGCTTCAAACCGGGATGCCGCTGCCGAAATGCCGTTGCCTCGTCGAACTTCCTGGCTTGGATCAGCGAGGCATGGAAATCCAGCAGGAGCTTGTCGGATACGGGGCCACGGCGCAGCAGCTCGTCCAGATCCATACGCATATGGTCAAGGTAGTTTTCCTTGAAGGTGTAGGCGTCGACTAGGAAGGCTGCATTGAAGAGCAGCTGCAGATCGCCCGTGCTTTGCTGCTTCAGCGACAAAGGCGATTGATGCGCGGCCATATGTTTATCGTAGTAGGCGCTGATGCGCCGGGCTTTAGGAGCATTGTTCTCCACCGCATCCATATTCATGGCCTGCATGACATTGAATGCTGATTCGATCGAACCGACCGGCAGTGCATGAATCGGCGCCTGCAATGCAAGCAGGAGAAGCAAAGTTATCCTGGAAGTCACGCGCTTTCCTCGATAGCTAAAGAACGGCGTCTCGACTCGAAGGCTCATAGACGCCGCCCCAAAGGCGTCAGCAACCCGACATGCAGATCATTCCAGGCGTATGTACGCAGTTATGGCCGCCAATACATCGATAGGCCTCATGGTCGTCGATCATTTGCAGGCGAGGCTGCGTGACGGAGAGCTCATCCATCACTGTCTGGATACGCAGCCCCTTCATAAGCGGCACCGTGCGCTGGGCTCCGAACAAGCTCATGATCCGGTAGATGTCCGATGCAGCGAGTTCTCTGGCCAGATCCGAATAGTCATAGCTCACCAGACCGCTTTCATTGAAGAACAAGCTCGCGAGAAAGCGCTGCTTCGCACCTGGCGACAGCTTTTCCAGCGGCGACAGTTCTCCAGGTGTCGTCGATAGATAGATCCGAAGATCGGATGCTGATCTGATGGGCGCTCCCAGGACATCCAATCTGGCTCGATCCTCTGGCAAGAGGCATGGCGAACCCCCGCAGTCGGCGGGATTCGAGCCGTATCCGACCATCTGCTTGTGATGCGCGATGGAGCCAGACAAATCCCCGGCGTACACCGGCAATGCAGCCCAAGCGAAAACGCAGAGCGCTGCTGACATGCTGAATTTCATGGAGGACTCCCTTGGTCGATGCCCTTGTTTCAGGGCGCAGGTTTCTGCCGATCGCCAGTGGCGACGATCGGATGGAAAACTTGAGGGATGCGTTCTCAGTCGCGGAGATGGCGCGCTGTATGAGTCAGGTTTTTAGAACTCGCGGCTTCGGGCGGTCAAGGTTGATGCGGACGTACGCCTCGATTTTCCGATGAATCCGAATCATCAATCGCCTTAGCCCCGTGAACGTCCCATCCTCGCCACTGTCCGCGGCCTACCCGGGAGCTTGATTGCCCGCCTCCCGTCCATATTTCAGTCCGACCACCCACTCCGGACCCCCGCCATGGCCAACAAGCTCAAGATCGATTTCGTTTCCGACGTGGTCTGCCCCTGGTGCGCGGTGGGCCTGGGTTCGCTGGACGAGGCGTTGCGCCGGCTTGAGGGTGAGGTGGAAGTGGAGATCCATTTCCAGCCGTTCGAGCTCAATCCGCAGCTGGCGCCGGAGGGCGAGGATGTGGGCGAGCATCTGGCGCGCAAGTACGGCAGCACGCCGGAGCAGATGAAGCAGAACCAGGAGGCGATCCGCCAGCGCGGGGCCGATGTGGGTTTCACGTTCAATCTGGATAAGCGCAGCCGCATCTACAACACGTTCGATGCGCATCGCTTGCTGCATTGGGCGGAGGCGCTGGGGCGCCAGGGTGAGCTGAAGCGCGCGCTGCTGGGGGCGTATTTCACCGATGGGCGCAATGTGAGCGACCGCGAGGTGTTGGTGGATGCCGCCAGCAAGGTCGGCCTGGATGCGGCCGAGGCGCGCCTTGTATTGGAGGATGGCCGCTACGCGGATGAAGTGCGTGCGCAGGAGGCCTTCTACCAGGCCCAGGGTGTTCGGGCCGTACCTTCGGTCATCGTCAATGATCGTTATCTGATTCAGGGTGGGCAGCCGCCGGAGGTATTTGTGGATAGCCTGCGGCGCATTTCTGCGGAGGGGTGATTGGCGCTTGCGCGCCGGCTCATCGCGGTGAGGGCGTGTGCTCGTCATTCCGGCGTAGGCCGGGATCCTTTTGCGATGTCGCCTGGTTTTCGCGGTGACGCGAATGGGCCGCTTATGCAGCGGGCATTCCGGACGCCTGCCGGCGCCCGGGTCACTTTTTCTTTGCTGACCCAAAGAAAAAGTAACCAAAAAGAAATGGTCTTAGAGCAACTGCTCGCGACGCGACTAGAACGAGCAGTGACGGCCGCGGCAACGGATTAACCAGGGTCGATACGAAGCGGGAGTGCGGTTTCGTAGCGGGTGCTTCAACGTGCCGTTGCGAAGAGGACGTTCAAGAACCGAGGCCAGCTTTTGCTCTTCGTTCCTGTATGCCATACCACCACACTTCTCCCTCTCCCCTCCGGGGAGAGGGTCGGGGTGAGGGGCCGGGCGGAGCGCGGCGGTGGGTCTCACCCCGACCTGGGCTGTGAGCTTTTATGAAGCGATGTCTTCCATCAGCTCATTTACTTCATCTAGCCGATAGCTGAGCGACTCTGCGTAGCGGCTTAGATAGTGCACGGCGGTGAATACGCCTTCGACGCACGTTGGCGGCAGAGGCCATTCGCCTTCCTGCGCAGAAACATTGCATACCTGCATGTCGCGGAAGCTCTCGCTGTTGGCGAGAATGCCCGTCAGCACATTGATCGCCATGCTGATGGCGGCCAGATCATTCTTCGTGCGGATCTGAAAATTCGCGTCGGCATCGGATGCGTGGAATGGGCGGCCGAGGGGGCTGGTGGGGAATTCTTCCGGCGGAACTTTCGCGCAATAGACTGCCGTATCATTCTTGGTAGCCATGACTAACTCCATGTAAGTTGGTTGTGGTCAGCGGGTCGTGTGGGTTGCCGCCCACGCGGCCCGCGCTTTTGCTTCATCGCTGAAGGTCGTCGATGCGCACGTGCAATGCGAAGCATCGACGACCTGATCAGGCTATCGAAGAGAGTAACGATCGTCTGTCAGGCTTCGCCGATTTTTTGTAGGGCTTTGCGGGTGAGAAATGACAGGCGTTGCGCTCTGCCCGGCCCCTCACCCCGACCCTCTCCCCGGAGGGGAGAGGGAGAAGTGATATGGCGTCGCATGCAGGAGCAAGGAGCAAAAGCTGGCGCCAGTCCTTGAACGTCCTCTTCGCAACGGCACGTTGAAGCACCCGCTACGAAACCGCACTCCCGCTTCGTATCGACCCTGGTTAATCCGTTGCCGCGGCCGTCACTGCTCGTTCTAGTCGCGTCGCGAGCAGTTGCTCTAAGACCATTTCTTTTTGGTTACTTTTTCTTTGGGTCAGCAAAGAAAAAGTGACCCGGGCGCCGGCAGGCGTCCGGAATGCCCGCTGCATAAGCGGCCCATTCGCGTCACCGCGAAAACCAGGCGACATCGCAAAAGGATCCCGGCCTACGCCGGGATGACGGGCGCCCCCCCCCAACCCCCTCCCCACCCCTTACAATCAACACCCACACAAAAAAGCCGCCCCCGGCGCGGCCCCGCCGCCCCCCATGCTCACCGACGAAACCAAGGAATCCATCCGCACCGCGTACACGCGCCTGAAGGAAGGCCTCCCCGGCTTCCGCGCCCGCGCGTCACAAGGAAAGATGATCGCCGAGGTCGCCAAGGCCCTGGCGGTAGAAGGCGGCGCCGCCATCATCGAAGCCCCCACCGGCACCGGTAAATCGATGGCCTACCTCATCGCCGGCGTCGAAGTCGCACGCGCCCAGAAAAAGAAACTGCTCATCGCCACAGCCACCATCGCCCTGCAGGAACAGCTCGTCCAGCGCGACATCCCCCTCTACCTCAAGCTCAACGGCCGCGAAGCCAAAGTGGCACTGGCGAAAGGCCGCGGCCGCTACGTATGCCCGCGCAACCTCGTTATGGCCGCCAACAGCCTGCAGGACACCGCGCAGATGGGCCTCGGCTTCGAGGCGGACCTCGCCCTGTGGTCCAAGCCCCCGGCCGAACGCGACAAGCAAGTGCTGAACAAACTCGTCGGCGCGTTCGACCGCCACGAATGGGACGGCGACATGGACAACGCGCCGGAAACCCCCGGCGACCTGCTGCGCGCCATGATCACCACCAGCGCCGGCGGCTGCACCGGCCGCAAATGCGCGCAGTTCATGGCTTGCCCGTTCTTTGCCGCGCGCCGCGCGGTGGGCGATGCGGAGATCATCGTCGCCAACCAGGACCTGGTGCTGGCCGACCTCACCATGCCGCGCGAGGAAGACGGCTTCGGTGGCGTGATCCTGCCCAAGCCCGATGAAGTGCTGTACATCTTCGACGAAGGCCACCACGTGCCGTCGAAGGCGATCGACCGCGGCGCCGCCGAAGTGCATATGAGCGCCACCGTGCGCCAGCTCAGCCGGCTGGGCCGGCAGATCCACGCGGCGTATTCGCTCACCGACAAGGAAGTGATCGGCAAGCTCGCGCTGGATGCCGGCGACGAAAAGCTGCAGGAACTGAGCGACGCGCTGGAAGAACTGGAAAAAGACATCCGCCTGCACTGGCTGCCCTCGCCCAACGACGACGAGCCGATGTACCGCGGCTCGCTCGGGCAACTGCCCGAATCGTGGGTGGAACATGCGCGCGTGCTGTACGTGTTCACCGGCGAGATCGAGCGCTGGGTCGGCGCCGTGCGCCGCGCCGTGCTGGAGATGACCGAGAGCGGCCCCACCAACGAGGCGCTGTCGCGCGAACTGGGCATGGCGCTGGAGCGCATCGACCGCCAGCTGCGCACCTGGCGCGCCTGGTCCAGCGAGGACCGCGAAGGCGGCCCGCCGCTGGCGCGCTGGGTCACGCTGTCCGGCGACCAGCAGCTGGTCTGCCATGCGTCGTCGGTATCCGCCGGCGGCCTGCTGCGCAGCGTGCTGTGGGAGAACGCGAGCGCCGTGGTGATGACCTCGGCTACGCTCAGCGCCGGCGGCAATTTCCGCACCTTTGCCGATGCTGTGGGCCTGCCCGACAGCGCGGTCACGCTCAGCCTGCCCTCGCCGTTCAATCTCGCCGCGCAGGCGCGGCTGGAAGTGCCGGCGCTGCGCGCCATGCCGGATGCGCGCGAGGAACATGCGCAGGAGATCAGCGACTGGCTCGCCGCAAATCTGGACTGGGGCGCCGGCAACCTGGTGCTGTTCACTTCGCGCGCCAAACTCGACCGCGTGCTGCAGAAGCTGCCGATCGAATGCGTGCGCAAGGTGCGCGCGCAGGGTTCGCTCGGCAAGGCGCAATTGGTAGCCGAGCACATCGTCGACGTCGAAGCCGGCAAGGGCAGCACGCTGTTCGGCCTGGCCTCGTTCGGCGAAGGCCTGGACCTGCCCGGCAAGCTGTGCGAGACGGTGGTGATCACCCAGCTGCCGTTCGCCGTGCCCACCGATCCGGTGGGCGCCACCTATGCGGAATGGCTGGAATCGCGCGGCCGCAATCCGTTTATCGAAGTGACCGTGCCCGACGCCACGCGCCTGCTCACGCAGTACTGCGGCCGCCTGATCCGCACCGAGACCGACCACGGCCGCATCGTGCTGCTGGACCGCCGCGTGGTGACCAAGCGCTACGGCGAACGCATGCTCAATGCGCTGCCTCCGTTCGCGCGCTCGATCGAGCGCGCGGCGTGAGCATCGTGCGCGGCGCCGATATCGCGGTGACGCCGTGGAAGAACGGCATGGGGCGCACGCGCGAATTGGCCGTCCATCCGGCGGGTGCGGCTCTGGGCGATTTCGATTGGCGCGTAAGCGTGGCCGAGGTGGATAGCGCGGCGCCGTTCTCCGCGTTTCCCGGCGTGGATCGGCAGATCGCACTGCTGGAAGGCGCAGGTTTCGTCATGCGCTTCGCGGATGGCAGCGCGCATCGGCTCGATGAACCCTGCGTGCCGTTCGCGTTTGCCGGCGAAGCTTCGGTAGACGTCACGCTGATCGACGGCGCCACGCGCGATTTCAACCTGATGCTGCGGCGTGGCGTGGCCGATGGCCGTATCGAAACCTGGCGCGCAGGCACGCATGCGCTGGCCGGCGTGGCTCTCGTCTATGCCACCCGGGCGGACATCGTCACGCCGGAAGGCCGCCTGCACGCTGGCGACGTGTGGCATGTGCCGGATGGCATGCAAGGCGCGCTGACGCTGGACGGCGAATCCGTCGCGCTCGCCGTGCGCCTTCATCAGCGCGCCGTTTAGCGCTCTATACTCGCCCCATCCGTCCGGAAGGGGTTCCCGATGACACTGCTGATCCTGGGTCTGCTGCTGTTCCTGGGCGTGCATTCGATAAGCATGCTCGCTCCCGGCTGGCGCGCGCGGCAGATCGCGCGCTTCGGCGACATGGGCTGGAAAGGCCTGTACTCGGTGGCGTCGATCGCCGGCCTGATCGTGCTGATGATCGGCTTCCGCGACGCCCGCCTGGCGCCGGTGCTGCTGTACGTGCCGCCGCTGGCGCTGCGCCATCTCAATGCGCTGTTCACCCTGGTGGCCTTCGTGCTGTTCATCGCCGCCTACGTGCCGCGCAATCACTTCAAGGCCCGGCTCGGCCATCCCATGCTGGTCGGCGTGAAGGTGTGGGCGTTCGGCCACCTGCTGGCCACCGGCATGCTGCACGACGTGCTGCTGTTCGGCGCCTTCCTGCTGTGGGCGACCACCGATTTCGTGATCTCGCGGCGGCGCGATCGCGCGGCCGGCACGGTCTACCCGGCCGGTACGCTGCGCGGAACCCTGGTGACGATCGCCGTCGGCGTCGCCGCCTGGGCTTTCTTCGCGTTCTACCTGCATCTGCGCTGGATCGGCGTCAATCCGATGCACTGAACCCGCACGTTCTTGCGCCAATGGATCGGCGTAGGTTGGGGTTCGCCTGCGACTCACCCCAACCTACGTCGGATTTGAGAAGTAGATCGAGGGGTGTAGGGAGTCATCTCCCCCATCGCAACGCAGCGCGCTAGAGTGCTCGCACCCTTTATCCGTTCCCGTAAGGAACCCTCCATGGCCGCTTTCCTGCTCTGGTTGTTGCTGCTGGTGTTCTGCTGGCCGATCGCCCTGCTGGCGCTGGTGCTGTATCCCATCGTGTGGCTGCTGACCCTGCCGCTGCGCCTGGTGGGCATCACGGTCAATGCGGTGTTTTCCTTCCTCGGCGCCCTGCTGATGCTGCCGGCGCGTATCCTGCGCGGCCGCCCCGCCTGAGCGGGTGGAGAAACCGAACGCTCCCTCCTGCGACCGCAACCGCGAGCCTATCCTCGCGGTGCTGCGCGAACACTTCGCCGGCCGGCGCGATGCGCTGGAGATCGGCAGCGGCACCGGGCAACACGCGGTGTACTTCGCCGCGGCGATGCCATGGCTGAGCTGGCAATGCTCGGACCGCGTGGAAAACCTGCCCGGCATGGAGCTGTGGCTGGACGAAGCCGCGCTGCCCAATACACCCGCGCCACTGCAGCTGGACGTGGGCGGCACCTGGCCGGCGCACCGCTACGACGCGGTGTTCAGCGCCAACACGCTGCACATCATGAGCTGGCCTGAAGTCGAGATCTTGTTCGCGCGCTTGGCCGATGCCACCACGGATGATGCGGTGCTGGCGATCTACGGCCCCTTCAACTACGGCGGCCACTACAGCAGCGACAGCAATGCCGCGTTCGACCAGTGGCTGAAGGCGCGCGGCGCGCATATGGCTATCCGCGATGCCGACGCGGTGCACATGCTGGCCGCGCGCGCGGGTTTCCGTGCGGTGGCCGATATCGCCATGCCGGCCAACAATCGCTGCCTGGTCTGGCATCGCGGCTAGTCCATTTGGCCGGCTCGCCGTGCCAAGCCCCGCCACGGGTGGCATCATGGCCTATCGCCACGCGCCAGCTCATCTATCCGTGCAAGCCATCGACACGCTCACGCCCTGCCCTTGCGGCAATCCCGCCGGCTATCTGCGCTGCTGCGGGCCGCTGCACGATGGCGCGGCGGCGGCCACGGCGGAAGCACTGATGCGTTCGCGCTACAGCGCCTATGTGCTCAAGCGCGAGGACTACCTGCTCGCCACCTGGCATGCCAGCACGCGGCCGGCCACGCTCAAGCTCGGCGCGCAGCAGCCGGCGCCGACCTGGCTGGGGCTGACGGTGAAGCGGCATGAGAGCGAAGGCGACCGCGCCATCGTCGAGTTCATCGCACGGCTGCGCTACGGCGGCGGCAAGGCGCAGCGGATGCATGAGATCAGCAGCTTCATGCGCGAGGATGGGCGCTGGTACTACGTCGACGGCAGCTTCCCTGACGCGTGACGTAGGTTGGGGTGAGCCACAGGCGAACCCCAACGATGCGCAAGGTACCAAGGTGGCGAACGTTGGGGTTCGCCTGCGGCTCACCCCAACCTACGGCCGAAACTCATCGCCGTCTCACCCTCGTCGCGCCCATTCGGCCCGAACCGCCGCTCCACGATCACTCCGCGACCGTCGTGTCCGAGCGCCACCACGGTGCTGGCGCGCGTGCCGTACAGCTCGCCGCGGATAAAGGCGGAAGACAACCAGCGTTCCCGTTCCAGCCCCACACCCGTATCCGGCAGCTGTTCGTCCGGCGCACGGTGTTCATCGGCGAGCGCGGCGAACAGCGGCGCGAAATCGTCGCCGTCGCCATGCATGGCGAGCCAGCTCTCCACGCGCTGCATCAAGGCGCGCGTCTTCGGCCACGGCGTATTGAAGTCCGCATTGGACAGGCCATGCACACCCGCCATCACCTCCTGCGCCTTCGGCACAGGACGGTTGCCGAGATAGAAAGCCGCGGCCGTATCGAAGGTAAGCAGGTTGAACGGCCGGTAGCCCGACGCCGCGGCCTGCAAGGCCTGCGCATGCGCTGCAGCGTCGGCCGTGCCGGTGAGGTAATCCGTCGCCAGCAATCCGCGCGAAGCGCCGAGCTGGGGATCGCGCGGGTCGCGCACATTGGTCACCACGCAGCAGCGGCCGGCATCGGTCACGCCCAGCCAGGTACCGCCCGCTTCCAGGTCGCGGCCGCCGATCATCACGCCGTCGCTCCAGCGCGCCAGCGGCGCGCTCGGGCGCGCATGGAACTCGTCGCGGTTGCCGGCCAGCAGCAGGCGCCAGCGCGGGTGGGCCTGCCAGGCGAAGGCGATCAGGCACATGGCGTCAGCACGGCCGCTGTTCGGCACGGCGGCGCACCGCCTCGGCCCAGCGGCGCGCGACGGCGGGCGAAGTCATGCACACCGCGTCGTTGGTGACGGTGGTGACGGCGCGCTCCAGCAGCTGGATGTCGGCCTCGTGCTGGCGCGCCACGTGCGGGTCTTCGAAGAACAGCGCGCGCTGGCAACGCCGCTCCAGCACCAGGTCGGCGATCTGCGCATCGCCGCCCATCGGGCCGCTCTGGTAGCGCTGCACCCAGTCCTGCCCCTGCGGCCAGCCGCGGCTCCAGGCCAGTTCGTTGAGGCGCTGGCCGGTGGTACCGGTGGCGATGCGTTGCGCGAAACGCGACAGCACGTCGAAATGCTCGGCGGCATAGGCCACCATCTGCGGCTTCATCGCATCGTGCGCGATCAGCGCCAGCGTCTGGCGCTCCAGCGCGTGCAGCGCGTCGGCGCCCGGGTCCGGCGCGAAGCCGGCCAGGATGCGCTCCTGCTCCACCCAGTCGCGCGCGGAGGCCACGGTGGAGATAAACGGCTTCTGGTGAATCACGCACTGGCGCTTCAGCGCGATCGCTTCGGGGAAGATCGACGAAGGGTCGACCGGGTGCATCAGGTACACCGCGCCGTCGAGCACGCGCCCGGATTCGGGCAGGCCCACGATCTCCGCCACCAGCTTCATCAGGCCGCCCTCGCGGCCGTAGGGATAGCGCACCAGCCCGTCGTAGTTACCCAGCACGCCGTCGCGCACGATCGCATCGTAGGTGCGGCCTACCGCATGCAGGCTGATGCCCAGCTCGCGGATGCCCTGCTGGCTGGCGCGCAGCCAGTGGAACAGCGCGGATTCCGCATGGCTGTGGTGGGCTTGATTGGCGGCCAGGCCGATGCGCATCTGCGGCTTCCCCTGCGGGTGGATGGGTCGAACGCAGAGCGTACCGCGCGCGGCAGCATGGCGGGGACAAACGCCGGCTTCCGCGACACAAAAAAAGCGGCGCGCCGGCTACCGGCGCGCCGCCCCCGACTCCCCTCGACTTCAGAGCTTCAGTTTCACGCCCAGGTTGTAGAAGCGGCCGACCAGGCCCGCCTGCGCGTAGGTCGGGTTGTAGTTGGCGCCGCCGCCGGCATAGTTGGCCGGATCGAACGGCGGCTTGCGGTCGAACACGTTCTGCACCGACGCGGTGATCGCGATGTGGTCGTTGATCTGGTAGCTGCCGGTCAGGTCCATGTAGGTGAACGAGCTGACATGGCAGCTCAGCGGGATCGGCGTCTGGCAATTGCCCGGGCTGGAACCGGCATCCAGCGCGTAGTTGTCCATGCCGCTGACGTAGTACAGCGTGCCGGTGACGGTGGCCGGACCCCACTGGAAGGTATTGGCCCAGGACGCACGCGTCCGCGGCGTGCCCGCGCCGGAGGACAGCTGATACGGCCCATGCGTGCCGACGAACTGCTGCCGCGTGCCGTCCGGCAGGGTCAGCGCCCAGTTGAAGATCTGCGTGCCGCTGAACTGGCTGATGAAGTGCATGTCGTGGTTGAAATCGAAGTGGGCCTGCAGGTCCACATCGACGCCGGTGGTCTTCAGCGAGTTGGCGTTGATGTACAGGTTGTCGATTTCCGCCGGACGCGGCAGCGCGTTCGGGTGCAGCGGATCGGGCGTATCCGGGATCACGATCACACCCGGCCCCTGCGGCAGGCCGGCGTAGTAGTTGGCCAGCGCCGAGGAGGCATCGGCCGGCCCGATCACGTTCTCCTTCTTGATGTTGAAGTAGTCGACCGACAGGTTCAGCCAGCTCGCCGGCTGCACCAGCACGCCGAGGGTGAAGTTGCGCGCCTTCTCCGGCTTGATGTTCTTGTTGGCCAGGGTGAACAGCGACAGCGCGTACTGGCTGACGTAGCCGTTGCCGGTGCCGCCGTGCGCGGCGATGAAATCCGCCGGCGGGGTATGGTTGATGAAGCCCTGCGCCGAACTGGAGCCGTTCTCCGAGAAGCTCGGCGCACGGAAGCCCTTCGAGTACGTGCCGCGCAGCGCGACCCAGTCGAACGGCTTCCACTTGAAGCCGACCTTGGGCGTGAAGTGCGTGCCCACGTCGGAGTAGTGGTCCAGGCGGCCGGACAGATCCAGCTCCAGCGATTCCAGCAACGGCGCGTTGAACTCCACATAGCCGGCCGACACGTTGCGGCTGCCCTTGGTCTGCGCATTGCCCAGCCCCTGGAACTCGAAGTTGGGATTGAGCGTGGGATCGTCGATCGACTCGTGGCGGAACTGCGCGCCGACCGCGAAGCCCAGCGAACCGCCAGCCAGGTCCCACAGCGAACGGTTGGCGGCCAGGTCCAGTTCGTCCAGGTCCGAGGTGGAGGTCTTGCTGTAGCCCGGCGCCAGCGCCGCGCGCACGCTGCCGCTGTTGGCGGCGGGGTTGGCGAAGTTGTAGGTGCCCTTGTTGATGGCGTCCAGCAGCGCGGCATAGCTGATGAAGCCGTACTGCTTGGTGTCCAGCCAGTCGTGGTTGATCACCGCGGTGACGTCGTAGTTCCACTCGCCGAACGCGCCGGACACGCCGCCGACGATGCGCGCGTTGTGGTTGTCGTAGTTGAAGCCGTTGGCCATGTCGCCGAACGCGTAGTTGATCAGCGCGTAGTCGTTCGGGAACGGATTGCTCGGATTACCCGGCGGCAAGGCGAGGCTGTTGGTGTTGTTCGGCGTGCTGGACTGGATCTGCCGCGGCAGGCCCGGCACCCAGGTCTTGGCCTCGAAGTAGCTGGCCGACAGATAGGCCCGCGTGGTGTCGTTGATCTTCATGGTGAAGCGGCCGTAGATGCCGCCCTGCTCCATCGCCGGCTGCACCTGGCCGTACAGCGATTGGAAGTTCTGTTCGCAGTAGCTGCCGGTGTCGTCGGTGACGCCGATCGAATTGCTGCCGCAGGGACGCAGCGGCTGCGCCAGCGCGCCGGCGTTGGGCGTGCCGCTGGTGAGATCGCCGGGCCGGGTCAGGGAGCCGGGCGTCACCGAGCCGTACACCGAGCCGGTGCGCTGCCCTGGCTGGCCGATGTTGAGGTCGGGGCCGCCGATCGAGCGCAGGTCCTGCGTGTTGAACGGGAAGCCGCGCTGGCGCAGCCAGATCGGGTTGTCCTTCTGGTACTGGATGGCGATGTAGCCGTTGTGGCCGTCCTTCTCCAGGTCGCCCGCGCCGGCCAGCAAGGTTGCCTTGCGGGTAAAGCCGCCGCCGTGCTGCGAGGTGCCGACGTCGACCGTGCCCTCCACGCCCTTGTAGTTGGGCTTGAGGATGATGTTGACCACGCCGGCGATGGCGTCCGCACCGTACAGCGAGGAAGCACCATCCTTCAGCACTTCGATGCGGTCCACCGCGGCCAGCGGAATGGTGTTGAGGTCGACGAAGGAACGCTGGCCGTCGTCCGCCACCGGATAGCTGGCGGCGCGGTGGCCGTCGACCAGCACCAGGGTGGAGTTCACCGTCAGGCCGCGCAGCGCGACGCCGGAGGAACCGGCGGCGAAGCCGTTGGCGAAGGAGTTGGGGATCGAGCCGCTGTTGTCGGCGGAGATCGAACGCACGACGTCGGAAACCGTGGTGAGGCCGCTGCGCTGGATCTGCTGCGCGGAAATCACGGTCACCGGCGAAGGCGTTTCCACGTCGATGCGCGGCACGGCCGAACCGGTCACGGTGATGGTCTGCAATTGCTTCGCCTGATCCGCAGGCGGCGGAGGGGGTGGAGTGGCTGCGTCTTGGGCAAACGCAGCGCCGACCGGAGCGAACAATAGACCGGCCAGGGTCAGTGCAAGCTGGTTGCGCTTCATGGGGATGGCCTCTCTTTGTTGTTAAGGCATTGCGCCAGAGAGCCCATCAGCCGGGTGGGGGAATGCGCCGCGTCGGGCGCATGCTTAATAGGCTCGAAATAGAGTCAAGCACTTTAAGGTTCGTTTCACAAGGCCATTACAACGCAAACTAAGTATTTGATGCCGCAATATTTTGCGCGGCAATGTAGTTTGCATAAGGCGTGCCTGAAAGAGCCCGACATAATCAGGACAAATCAGGCGGAAGCGGATTTATCCATTAATCCCCTATTTGGAACGTTCCAAGCCGGACGGGTAATTCCGGAAATTCTCGAATAATCATTCGGCAAGAAAAAAACGCCGCCCTTTCGGGCGGCGCAGGTTTTTTCCGATGCCCGGATCGGCTCAGGCCAGCAAGGCCTGCGCGATCGACCCGCCGGCCTCGCGTCCGTCATAGACCGCGCGCACCACCAGGTCCGCGCCGCGTACGTTGTCGCCGCCGGCGAAGATGCGCGGATGGCTGGTCTGGTGCGGCAGATGGCCGGCGGCGCCGGTGACGATGCGGCCGGAGCGGTCCAGCGCCACGCCCTGCGAGCGCAGCCAATCCGGCGGGCTGGGCAGGAAGCCGAAGGACTGGATCACCACGTCGGCGCGAAGCTCGGCCTCGGTGCCGGGCACGTTCTGCGGACGCGCGCGGCCGTGGCCGTCCTTGACCAGGGTGGTGTCGATCACGCGCACCGCGCGCACCTTGCCCTCGGCATCGCCCAGGATCTGCAGCGGCTGGCGCTGGAACAGGAATTCCACGCCTTCCTCGCGGCTGTACTTCACCTCGCGCGCGGAGCCGGGCATGTTCGCTTCGTCGCGGCGGTAGACGCAGGTGACCGACGCGGCGCCCAGGCGGACCGCGGTGCGGTTGCAGTCCATGCCGGTGTCGCCGCCGCCCAGCACCACCACGTGCTTGCCGCGGAAGTCGAAGGCGTGCGGCGCCGGTTCGTCGCGCAGCAGGCGCTCGGTGTTGGCGATCAGGAACGGCAGCGCGTCGTGCACGCCATGCAGTTCGCGGCCCGGCAGTTCGGCATCCACGTAGGTATAGGCGCCGGTGCCGACGAAGACGGCGTCGTAATCGTCCAGCAGCTGGCCGAACTCCACGTCGCGCCCCACTTCGCGGCCGAGCAGGAAACGCACGCCCATGCCTTCGAGCACGTCGCGGCGCGTGCGCACCACGCCCTTGTCCAGCTTGAACGGCGGGATGCCGAAAGTGAGCAGGCCGCCGATCTCGCCCTGGCTGTCGTATACGTCGGCGGCGATGCCGGCGCGGCGCAGGCGGTCGGCGCAGGACAGGCCGGCCGGGCCGGCGCCGACGATGGCCACGCGCTTGCCGGTCTCGCGCACGCGCGAGAGATCCGGGCGCCAGCCCTGGCGCAGCGCCTCGTCGGTGACCCAGCGTTCGATGCTGCCGATGGTGACCGCGCCGAAATCGGTCTGCTCCAGCGTGCAGGAGCCTTCGCACAGGCGGTCCTGCGGGCAGACGCGGCCGCAGATTTCCGGCAGCGGATTGGTTTCGTGCATCAGCGTGGCCGCTTCGAGGATGCGGCCGTCCTGCACCAGCTTCAGCCAGTTCGGAATGTAGTTGTGCACCGGGCAGGCATGTTCGCAGTACGGATTGCCGCAATCGATGCAGCGCTCGGCCTGCCCGGCCGCCTGCGGCGCCGCGAAGTCGCCGGCGATCTCGCCGTAGCCGAGCACGCGGATGGCGACCGGCACGGTGCGCGGCGTCTGGCGTTCGACGTGGAGGAATTGGAATGACTTATCTGGCATGGGGCTGGAAGTCGGCAGGAAGGAGGGAAGGGATCAACCGCAACAGGCGCCGCGGATCGGGCGTTTTCGCCCGATGCG
The DNA here is from genome assembly GCF_018599165.1 of Dyella sp. LX-66. Classification (NCBI taxonomy): domain Bacteria; kingdom Pseudomonadati; phylum Pseudomonadota; class Gammaproteobacteria; order Lysobacterales; family Rhodanobacteraceae; genus Dyella; species Dyella sp. LX-66. Next base: position 269,538 of record NZ_JAHFVJ010000006.1, on the reverse strand, counting down.
TACGAGGCGTCTACTTGCTTCGCTTCCAGGCGGCAGCGTCTTCGTCATCACGCCGCACTCCTCAATTCTTCCGCCAGCGCATCCAGGCTCGCGGCCTTCGGCTTCACCAGCCAGAACTTGTACTGCAGGCCGCGGAAGTCGCGCAGGATCTGGCGGCCCCAGTCACTGCCGGTCAGCTCCACATGGCGCGACACCAGGCCGCGCAGATGCTGCATGTAGTGCTCCATGCCTTCCGGCGAGATGCGCAGGATGTCGACCAGCTCGTGGTTGTAGCAGTCCACGAAATCTCGCTCCAGGTCGAGCACGTAGGCGAAGCCGCCGGTCATGCCCGCGCCGAAGTTCAGGCCCACCTTGCCCAGCACCGCCACCACGCCGCCGGTCATGTACTCGCAGCAGTGGTCGCCGGCGCCTTCCACCACCGCCAGCGCGCCGGAGTTGCGCACGGCGAAGCGCTCGCCCGCGCGGCCGGCGGCGAACAGCTCGCCGTCGGTGGCGCCGTAGAGGCAGGTGTTGCCGATGATCGCGGCGTCCTGGCTGGCGAACGGCGAATCCAGCGGCGGGCGCACCACGATGCGGCCGCCGGCCATGCCCTTGCCCACGCCGTCGTTCGCCTCGCCGATCAGGTCGATATGCACGCCGCCGGCATTCCACGCGCCAAGACTTTGCCCGGCCGCGCCTTCCAGGCGCAGCACGATCGGCTGGTTATCCATGCCGTGGTCGCCCCAGCGGCGCGCCACTTCGCCGGACAGGCGCGCGCCGATGGCGCGGTCGGTATTGGCGATGGCGTAGCTCAATTCGCCGCCGCTGCCGTTGGCCACCGCTTCGCGCGTGTCGTGCTCGATGCGCGTGGCCAGCGCCGCGTCGTCGCGCATCGGATTGCGCGGCAGGGTGCAGGCGAAGTCGACGTCCGCGCCCAGCGTCTCGCCCTGGATCAGCGGACGCAGGTCCAGCTTGTGCTGTACCGGCGTGGCGCCTTCCAGCTGCTGCAGCAGGTCGCTGCGGCCGATGATCTCGGACAGGCTGCGCGCGCCCAGCCGCGCCAGATGTTCGCGCACGTCGTCCGCCACGAAGCGGAAGTAGTGCATGACCATCTCGGGCAGGCCGATGAAATGTTCCTTGCGCAGCACCGCGTGCTGGGTGGCGACGCCGGTGGCGCAGTTGTTCAGATGGCAGATGCGCAGGTACTTGCAGCCCAGCGCCACCATCGGGCCGGTGCCGAAGCCGAAGCTTTCCGCGCCCAGCAGCGCCGCCTTCACCACGTCCAGGCCCGTCTTCAGGCCGCCGTCGGTCTGCAGCCGCACGCGGCCACGCAGGTCGTTGCGGCGCAGGGTCTGCTGCGTCTCGGCCAGGCCCAGTTCCCACGGCGTGCCGGCGTACTTGATCGAGGTGAGCGGGCTGGCGCCGGTGCCGCCGTCGTGGCCGCTGACGGTGATCAGGTCCGCGCCGGCCTTCACCACGCCCGCGGCGACAGTGCCGACACCGGCATGGCTGACCAGCTTCACCGAGACCAGGGCGCCGGGATTGACCTCCTTGAGGTCGTGGATCAGCTCGGCCAGGTCTTCGATCGAATAGATGTCGTGATGCGGCGGCGGCGAGATCAGGCCGATGCCCGGCTTGGCGTAGCGCAGCCGCGCGATGGTGGCGTCCACCTTGTGGCCCGGCAGCTGGCCGCCCTCGCCCGGCTTGGCGCCCTGGGCGATCTTGATCTGCAGCACTTCGGCGTTGACCAGATAGGCCGGCGTGACGCCGAAGCGCCCGGACGCGACCTGCTTGATCTTGGACATCTTCTCGGTGCCGTAGCGCGCCGGATCTTCGCCACCCTCACCCGAATTGCTGCGCGCGCCGAGCCGGTTCATGCCGATCGCCAGCGCCTCGTGCGCTTCCGGCGACAGCGCGCCCAGCGACATGCCGGCCGAGTCGAAGCGCGACAGGATGCTCTGCACCGATTCCACTTCGTCCAGCGGCACCGCCTCGCCCAGCGGCTGCGGGCTGAGCAGGTCGCGCAGCGCCGACGGCGGGCGGCGGTCGACGAAATCCGCATAGGCGCGGTAGTCGGCCGCCTCGCCGGAGCGCACCGCCTTCTGCAGGCTGGCGATCACGTCCGGGTTGTACATGTGGTATTCGCCGCCGTGCACGTACTTGTACAGGCCGCCGGCGCGCAGCGACTGCGCTTCGTTCCAGGCTTCGGCGGCGAGCAGGCGCTGGTCCTGCTCAAGCTCGGCGAAACCGGCGCCGCCGATGCGCGAAGGCGTGCCGGGGAAGCACAGCGCCACCACTTCCGGCGCCAGGCCGACGATCTCGAACAGCTGCGCGCCGCGATAGCCGGCAACGGTGGAGATGCCCATCTTGGAGAGGATCTTGAGCAGACCCTTGCGGATGCCGCGGCGGTAGCTGCGGCCCACTTCCATGCGGTCGCTGGCGATATGCCCTTCGCGGCCCAGCTCGAACAGGCTCTGGTAGGCCAGCCACGGATAGATGGCGGTGGCGCCGTAGCCGATCAGGCAGGCAAACTGGTGCGGATCGCGCGGCGCGGCGGTCTCCACGATGATGTTGCATTGACATCGCAGGCCTTCGTCGATCAGGTGCGCATGCACCGCGCCGGTGGCCAGCAGGGAGTGGATCGGCAGCAGGCCGCGCTCCGGATAGCGGTCGCTGAGGAAGACCAGCGCGCCGCCCGCGCGCACCGTCTGCGCCACCTCGCGGCACAGCCGCCGCAGTGCGTTCTCCAGGCCTTCTTCCGGCGCGTACATCAGGTCGAAGCGCGGCGTGCTGCCGAACTGCGGCAGCGCCAGCAGCTGGCGGAGCTTGCGCTGCGACAGGATCGGCGAGTTGATCAGGATCTGCTTCGCGTTCTCCGGCTGCAGCTCGAACGGATTGCCTTCCGGACCGATCTGCGTCACCAGCGACATCACCAGCTTTTCGCGCAGCGGATCGATCGGCGGATTGGTCACCTGCGCAAACGCTTGCCGGAAGCGGTCGAACAGCGGACGCACCTGGCGCGACATCGCCGCGATCGGGGTGTCGTCGCCCATGGAGCCGGTGGCTTCCATCTCCAGCTCGGCCAATGCCTTGAGCACCGACTCGCGCTCTTCGCGCGACAGGCCGTAGAGCTTCTGGTAGCAGCGCAGTTGCTCGGCCGGCAGCGGTTCGGCGGCCAGCGAGGGGTCGATCAGGTCGGATTCGAGATAGCTGACGCCCGCGCGCAGCCAGTCGCGGTAAGGCGCGCGGCGGCGGTTGATGTCGTCGATGTCGGCATTGCGCAGCAGGCGCCGGTTGGCGAAGTCGACGGCGATCATCTCGCCCGGCGCAAGGCGGCCCTTGGCGATGACGCGCGCGGAAGGCACGTCCCACAGGCCGGCTTCGGAGGCGACGATCAGGTGGTTGTCGTCCGACAGCGCCCAGCGCGCCGGGCGCAGGCCGTTGCGGTCCAGCGTGCAGGCGGCGTAGTGGCCGTCGCACATCACCAGGCCGGCGGGGCCGTCCCAGGGTTCGCTGTGCAGGGCGTAGTACTCGTAGAAGGCGGCGAGGTCTTCGTCGATGCCTTCGCGCGCGGCGAAGGCCGGCGGCACCAGCACGCGCATCGCGGCGATCAGTTCCAGGCCGCCGGTGGTGAGCACTTCCAGCGCGTTGTCGAGGCTTTCGGAATCGGAACCGGTCTGGCGCACCAGCGGCCCGAGGTCGCCCAGCTCCACCAGCGGCGAGCGCAGGATGGATTCGCGCGCCTGCATCCAGCGCCGGTTGGCGCGGATGGTGTTGATCTCGCCGTTGTGCGCCAGCAGGCGGAACGGTTGGGCCAACCTCCACTGCGGCGTGGTGTTGGTGGAGAAACGCTGGTGAAACACCACCGCGTCGGAGACCAGGGCGGCGTGACCCAGGTCCGGATAGACCTCGCGCAGGCGCCCCGGCGCGGCCATCGCCTTGTAGCCGATGACCTGGGCGGACAAGCTCACCACGTAGAAATGTGCATCTTGCGCCAGCGCGGTCTCGGCGCGGCGGCGGGCGCGGAACAGGGCGCGCTCGAAGGCGTCGTCATCCTGGCCCTGCGCCTCCACGAAGATCTGCCGCACGCGCGGCCGCGCCGCCGCGGCGAGCGGGCCGCAGGCGTCGGGATTGACCGCCACGTCGCGCCAGCCGGCCACGCGCAGGTTTTCCTCGCGCACGAAGGCTTCCAGGGTGGCGCAGACCTCATCGCCCGCGCTGGCCGGATCGAGGAACACCAGCCCCGCCGCGAAACGCTCGCCTACCGACAAGCCCGCTTCTTTCGCCAGCACCGCCAGCCAGGCCTGCGGTTTATGCACCAGCACGCCGCAGCCGTCGCCGCTGATGCCGTCGGCGTTGACGCCGCCACGGTGCGAAAGTTTGGCCAGCGCGTCGAAGGCGGTATCGACCACCCATGCGCTGGCGCGGCCGTCGATCTGGGCGACCAGACCGAAACCGCAGCTGTCGTGTTCGAACGCGGCGTCGTACAGCGCCGGTGCACCTGCCTGGACCATCTTGCCTCCCCGGCCGACGGATGTGAGGGACACGCACTCCCAGCGGTGCGCGATGCACCACTGCCCCGTACGTGGGTGTTGAATCGACTAAAGCATAGTTGGTGCGCCGCGTCAAAGTGATTCGGACGGCCAAATGACGGGCAACTTTCGGATATGTTTTAGATCTGACCATACCAGTCCGGGCAAAACCGCCCCGGACCCCGCCGCCGGAAATCCCCTCCATCTAAGCTCCAGCTAAGGCTGATGTGGCATCGCGCGCGCGTCGCGGCGAGCTTCGTTTAGGCGTCCAAACGGCCATACCAGTTTCTTTGCGCAAGTCACATCAGCGCAATGGAATCGTCAAACATCCCGCCCACGATGCGCCGCTTTAACTCCTTCCCAACACAGCGGCGCCTCGCATGCCCATCCCGAACCGCACGTTCTTCGTCCGCGCCGCCCGCACGGACCTCCCCGCGCTGAGCGCCCTGGTGGCCGGCATCCGCCGGCATGTGCTGCCGGCGCCCTGGTGGCTGCTGGCGGCCGGCTTCTGCCTGGCCGGCACGGCGGCGGCGACGGACACGCCTACCGAGAACCCGGCACGCCCGGCGGCCCAGCCGGCGGCAAAACAGCTGGAGGAAGTGGAGGTGCGCGCCAATACCGCCAACTCCGCCCTGATCCAGGCGCCGACCCAGGCCGAGCTGGACATCACCCAGCCGCAGTCGGTGATCGGGCTGGACTACATCGCCAACCACGTGGCGCCCACCGCCGACTACGCCACCATCGCGGCGATCGCGCCGGGCGTGTCCACCATCGGCGTCAGCGGCCCGGGCCTGGGCGAAGCCAAGCAGATGACCATCCGCGGCTTCAACGACAATCAGTACAACGTCACCTACGACGGCATCCCGTTCGGCGACACCAACGACTTCAGCCACCACACCAGCAGCTACTTCCCCGCCAAGATGATCGGCCAGGTCACCGTCGACCGCGGCCCCGGCGGCGCCAGCCAGATCGGCCAGGCCACCTTCGGCGGCACGGTGGCGCTGCGCTCGAAGGATGCGCGCGACGAGTTCTCGTTCATCCCCACCCTGAGCTACGGCAGCTACGACACCACGCTCACCCACCTGGAACTCAACAGCGGCCGCCTGGACAGCCTGGGCGGCGCCAAGCTGATCGCCAGCGTGCAGTACAACGACACCGACACCTTCCGCAGCGATTCGCCGATGAGCCGCAAGACCGGCTACATCAAGTACGTGCAGCCGCTGGGCGAGGCGATCGAACTGACCTTCCTCAGCAACTACAACTACATCCGCTTCAACAATCCGGACAAGACCGACCTTACCCAGCAGCAGATCGACACGCTGGGCCGCGACTTCGGCCTCAACACCAACCGCGCCAGCACCGACTGCTATTGCTACAACTACCAGACCAAGCAGACCGACCTGGAATACCTGGGCCTGAGCAGCGCGCTCAGCGACACCTGGCGCCTGGACGACAAGCTCTACACCTACGCCTACGACAACGACAGCCACGAAAGCCCGTACACCGGCACGGCAGCGTCCAAGACCAACATGGGCGGCTACAACAAGATCAACAACTACCGCGCCTGGGGCAACACGCTCGAGGCCACGCGCAGCGACGACCATGGCCAGCTCAAGCTGGGCAGCTGGTACGAATACATCGACAACACCCGCTACAGCGTGGCGCTGGACTACGGCCTGGGCGGCATCCACGACGTCAAGAAGGGCAAGCCGGACAGCAGCGCCTACAAGTACACGATGGTCGATCGCCTGCGCACCACCCAGCTGTATGCCGAGTACGCCTGGCGCGTGACCGACGCTTTCACCCTCACCCCCGGCGTGAAGTACGACCGCGCCACGCGCTATATCGACGCGCCGATCAACCAGACCACCAAGCTGCCGCTGAACTACCAGCAGACCTGGGACAAGACGCTCGGCTCGCTTACCGCCAACTACCTGCTGAGCAGCGAGTGGAGCGTGTACGCGCAGGCGGCGCAGGGTTTCCTGTCGCCCAACCTCAACCAGTTCTACGTGCCGAACCCGCGCGAAAGCCGCACCAAGCCGCAGGAAACGATGAACTACCAGGCCGGCACGGTGTACAAGACCGACCGCTTCAACGCCGATGCGGACGTGTTCTATATCGACTACCAGAACTTCCCGCTGATCGGCACCGATCCGGTCACCCACGACCCGATCTACGCGCTGGCCAAGGGCGCCACCATGAAGGGCGCGGAGGCGGAAGCGACGTACTGCGTCGGCGAAGGCATCAGCCTCTATGCCAACGGCTCGGTGATCGACGCGAAGTTCAAGCGCTCCAACCTGCGCATGCCCACCGTGCCGTCCGGCACCGCGGCGCTGGGTTTCCTGTACGACAACGGCGGATTCTCCGGCTCGCTCACCGGCAAGTTCGTCGGCGGGCAGCGCGTGTACAACAGCGACCTCAACCCCGACGTCGCCGCCTCCGCCACCGCCAGCGGCCGCAGCAGCGGCTGGTGGACCACGGCGCTCAGCCTCGGCTACGGCCAGAACCTCGCCGGCTCGGTGATCAAGAGCTACAAGATCCGCCTGCAGGTGGACAACCTGTTCGACCAGCACAAGCAGGTGATCGACGCGATCAAGGGCACCACGCCGTACTACCTGGTGCTGCCGGGCCGCAGCTGGTTCGCCTCCATGTCCCTTGCCCTGTGATCCGGGAGATATCGATGATCCTCACCCACTCTATTCGCCGCGCGCTGCTGTGCGGCCTGCTGCTGGTTGCCGGCGCCGCTCATGCCGACGGCGCCACGCGCTACCTCGACGACGCACGGCTGCACCAGTTGCAGTCGGTGCTCGCGCCGCCTTCGGTGCCGGGTTCGCCGGAAGACCAGGCCGACCGCGCCGTGACCGACCAGGCCTACGCCCATCGCAGCGATGCGGACAACGCGCTGTCGCACCAGGAAGAAAGCTTCGACGTGTTCGCCTTCGCCCGCGTGCTCGGTCCGGGCTTCGATGCCGCCAAGCTGCCGCGCACGGCGGCGCTGTTCGCCGAAGTGCAGAAGGAAACCGGCAAGGCGGTGAAGGAAGCCAAGAACCACTGGGAGCGCGAGCGCCCGTGTCCGCTGGACAGCTGCCGCAAGGATCCGGAGGGCGACGAAAAGGATCTGAAGAAGAAGAGCTACGGTTATCCCAGCGGCCACAGCACGCGCGCCACCGTGTTCGCCGTCCTGCTGGCCCAGGCGCTGCCGGGCCGCGCCGATGCGGTCCCCGGCTATGCGCGCGACGTGGGCTGGCGACGGGTGGTGCGTGGCGTGCATACGCCGCAGGACATTTATGCGGGGCGGGTGTTCGGGCAGGCGCTGGGGGCGGCATTCCTGGCTAATCCGGCGCTGCGACACGACCTCGACGCCGCTGCGAAGGAACTGGCTGCGGCAGGATTCACCGCCCCCTGAGACGGGGGCGGGAGGGCGGTCCGGTTTGGTACTATCCCGGACCGCCTTCCGCCTGCCGCCCGTCCATGCTCAACCCGCAACAATTGGCCGCAGTCGAGCACTGCGACAGCCCCCTGCTCGTGCTGGCCGGCGCCGGTTCCGGCAAGACCAGCGTGATCACGCAGAAGATCGCCTACCTGATCCAGCGCCGCCGGCTGGCGCCGTCGAAGATCGCCGCGATCACCTTCACCAACAAAGCGGCGAAGGAAATGCGCGAGCGCGTGGCCAAGCTGATCAGCAGCGAGGACGCCGCCGCGCTCACCGTGTGCACCTTCCACGCGCTGGGCCTGAAGTTCCTGCAGATCGAGCATGCGCGCGCTGGCCTGCGCAAGGGCTTCTCGGTGCTGGACGCCGACGACAGCGAAGTGATCATCAAGGAACTGGCGCCCAAGGGCGCCAAGCCGGACGTGCTGTTCGGCATCCGCAACCTGGTCAGCCGCGCCAAGAACGCCGGCCTGTCGCCGGAAGAAGCCACCGCCGCCGCGCGCAGCCCGCGCGAGCTGGACGCGGCGATGATCTACACGCTCTACCAGTCGCGCCTGGCCGCGTTCAACGCGGTGGACTTCGACGATCTGATCCGCTTGCCGCTGCGCATCCTGGAAAGCGACGAGGAATGCCGCAACGCCTGGCGCGAGCGCCTGCGCTACCTGCTGGTGGACGAATACCAGGACACCAACGACGCGCAGTACCGCCTGCTCAAGGCCCTGGCCGGCGACCGCGGCGGCTTTACCTGCGTGGGCGACGACGACCAGTCCATCTATGCCTGGCGCGGCGCCAATCCGGAAAACATCGACCAGCTCGGCAAGGATTGGCCGACCCTGCGCGTGATCAAGCTGGAACAGAACTACCGCTGCGGCCGCCGCATCCTGCGCGCGGCCAACAAGCTGATCGCCAACAATCCGCATCTGCACGAAAAGAAGCTGTGGAGCGAGCATCCGGAAGGCGCGCAGATCCGCGTGCTGGAGTGCAAGGACAACGAGCACGAGGCCGAGCGCGTCGCCGCCGTCGCGGTGACGCTGGCGGAGAAGCACAAGGCGCGCTGGCACGAGATGGCCATTCTCTATCGCGGCAATTTCCAGGCCCGTCCGCTGGAAAAAGCGCTGCGCCTGGCGCGCGTGCCGTATCACCTCACCGGCGCGCTGAGCTTCCTCGACCGCGCCGAGGTGAAGGACCTGCTGTGCTATCTGCGCCTGCTGACCAACCCCAGCGACGACGCGGCCTTCCTGCGTGTGGTGAACGTGCCCAAGCGCGAGATCGGCGCCACCACGCTGGAGAAGCTCGGCCAGATCGCGCAGACGCGCAATGCCTCGCTGCTCGACGCGGCACGCAGCGACGGCGTGCTGCGCCAGCTTTCACCGCGCCCTGCCGCCGCGCTGGCCGGCTTCACCCAGCTGATGGACGAATTGCGCAGCGCCTCGGTGCATTCGAGCGCGGCGGACCTGGTCGAAACGGTGCTCAAGCGCACCGGCTATGCCAGCGAGATCGCCGCCAGCACCACCGATACCGCATTGCGCGAACGCCGGCTGGGCAATCTGCGCGAGCTGGCGGACTGGTTCCGCGCCATGCAGCGCAACGACAGCACCACGGGCGATCTGGCGGCGCAGCTGGCCTTGCTGAGCCATGCGGATCGCGACGAGCCCGGTAATGCGCTGCGCATGATGACGCTGCATGCGGCGAAGGGATTGGAGTTTCGCTTCGTGTTTATCGTCGGCTGCGAGGAAGGCACGCTGCCGCACGATGGTGCGATGGACGAGGGGCGTGTCGATGAGGAGCGCCGCCTGATGTACGTGGGTATTACGCGTGCCAAGGAAATGCTGACCTTGTCGTGGTCGTCCAAGACCAAGCGCTACGGCGAGGTGCACAGCAACCAGCCGAGCCGGTTCCTGCATGAGCTGCCGCAGGACGATCTGCATTGGCAGGGGAAGGATCCGGAGGCAGACAAGGAAGTGGTGCGCGAGACTGCCGAGTCGCATATGGCGAAGATCAAGGCGATGTTGGCGGGGAATTGAAGAGCGCGCGGGTGAGGCGACTCTCGGCTTTTCGCTCCGGCCGGCCCCTCACCCAGCCTCTCCCCGGAGGGGAGAGGGGGGCATTGAGGTGATCTGGGTGCATAGCTTCCAGATCGAACTCTTCTCCCCTTCGGGGAGCACGCGGGGAGCGCACAGGGATGTGCGCTGCTTTGAGGAGCGAGGAAGATGCCGGCAGGCAGATGAGGGGCCACTCTTGCGACACCCCATCGCTCAATGCCGCCGACGCCTCCGCCGATGTTCCATCATCGTGCCGATGATGCTCCCCGGATTCGCCGCATTGACCACCACGGTCGGGTAGTCCGTATTGAGCGGCACCAGCTCGAAGATCTCGTGCCCTTCCGCATCGCGGCCGCGGCTGCGGTACTTCTTGAACGTCGCGCTGCCGTCGCTCTCGATGCGCGCCACTACGAAGTCGCCTGGCAACGGTTTGACCGCAGGATCGATGATCACGATGTCCCCAGGATGGAATTCCTCCAGCATCGACTCGCCGGTGATCTCCAGCGCAAAGGCCAGCCGGCCCAGGTCCTGCGCCAGCTCCGCATCCACGCTCACGCTCTGCTCGGCATAGCCGCGCGGATAGGGATCGGCCGCCTCGCGGCCGTGGCCGGCCTGCACCATCGAGATCACCGGCAGCTGGCGCACGTCCGGCTGGGCCGCGCGCAGGCCGCTGGGCACCTCGCCGCGGCTGTCGTCTTCCTTGCCGGTGCGCAGGTAGCGGACCGAGACGCCCATGATGCCGGCGGCCATCTCAAGCGCCGCGACGCGGATGTTGTCTGCTTCGATCACACCCGCCTCCCACTGGCTGATGGCCGACCCGGAATACCCGATGCGGCGGCCCAGCGCGCGCTGGGAGATGCCCGCGCGCTCGCGGGCGGCTTTGAAGCGTTCGGCGAAGTTACTCATGCGTTAAGTCTACTTGGCGTTCTGCTAAGTGTAATTGACAAACAGTGCCAAGTAAACTTATCATTGTCCTACGGGAATCGTCCGCTCCGGACGCCTCGCCCGGCGCTCCATCCATCGCAGAACAGGGAGGAATTCGATGAACGTACGCAAGCTCCTGGCCCGCCTCAATCCTTCGATCGCACGCTTCGAAGTGCACCACGGCGGCCAGTCCGAACTCACTCCCCAGGACATCGCCGGCGCCTTGGGCATGATCGAGGACCGCCTCGCCCGCGAAGTGCTGTGCACCGTGTGGTGGCCCGATGGCGCCCAGCTGCAGCGCGCCGAGCTGGACCGCATCGTGCGCGAGGCGCAGCTGCGCGAATGGATGCGCCTGCGCCGCGAGCTGGAAGCCGCGAAGCTCGCGCTGCACGTGGCCGAGGACGATATCGACGGCACCCACGGCACCCGCAACGCTCAGCGCGCCGCCTTGCAGCGCGCCACCGAAACGCTGGATGAAGTAAAGGCGCGCCAGTGGCCCGCGGTCGGTCCGATCTACCGCGCCGTGCGCAACGCAGTGCTGACCGAACTGGCCACGCCGCATCTGTGCACGCATTGCGAAGGGCGTGGCGAAGTGTTCGCGCAAGATCGGCTGGTGGCCTGCCAGCAATGCGAAGGACACGGCCGCACGCCGGTGAGCGACCGCAAGCGCGCGGCGATGATCGAGCGCGACGAAGCGGGTTATCGCCGGGTGTGGCGTCCGGTGTACGAATGGACGCTGGCTTTGTGCGCAGGTGCGGAAACGCGTGGCGCTCGTGCGCTGGAACATGCACTCGCACCTGCATGACCGCATGCAGATGCGGAATCGACGCCTCCGCACTTTCCAAGGAAAATGCATAGCGTGGGATGTTTCGGCAGACGACGCATCGCATCGGATCTTCGAATCAAGGCCGCTCATCGAGCGGCCTTTTTCTTTTGCATCCTCCGCCACTGCGGAATCGACGCTTCCGCACTTTCCGACGAAAATACGCAGCATGGGCCATCGAGCGAACAGCGCACACGCCGCGCCCCTCACGCGTAGATACGCAACGCCCTCCCCTCCCCAGGCCGCCATGCGCGGCCTTTTGCTTTCATGGAGACCACTCATGACCGAACCCGCCATGGCGATCGCGGCGGCCGCCAGCCTGGGCGTCGCCGCATCGCTGCCTGGCGTGGACGGCAACGCGCTGATCGGCGCGTTCGCCGGCGCCACGCTGTTTGTCGTCTCGTCCAAGGAGCTGCCGATCTGGCGGCGCCTTGCCTATCTCGGCGTGTCCATCGCGCTGGGTTACCTGGCCGCGCCGGAGGTGATGCGCTGGCTGCCCTTGCAGGCTTCGGGTGTCGCTGCGTTTCTCGGCGCGGCGCTCGGCGTCACCGTCACGCTGGGCCTGCTCGAACGCGGCCGCACCTTCGACCTCGACGCCTGGCTGCGCAGCCGGGGAGGCCCGCATGCGTGACCCCGTCGAACTGCTCACCCTGTTCGCCTGCAGCTCGATCTGCCTGCGGCTGATCACCTACCGGCGCGCGCCGGATGCGCGCTACCGCCCCTGGGTCTCGGCCTGCGCCTGGCTGCTGATCGTGTGCAGCGGCGGCCAGGCCATCCATATCGCGCTCGGCCATGCGGCGCCGGGCGAGACCACGCTGTGGCAGCTCGGCATCCTGCTGGTGCTGGCCGCGCTGCTGCACGTGGCGCGCGGCAATCTGGCGCGCGTGCTGAGGCTGGACGCATGAACGCCATGGGCATGCACACCAGCGCGCTCGGCGTGGCGCTGATCAAGCAGTTCGAAGGCTTGCGCACCTGCGCTTATCTCGACGCTGCGGGCATCTGGACCATCGGCTACGGCCACACCGGAGAGGAGGTGCGCTCCGGCTTGCGCATCGATGCGACGCAGGCGGATGTGCTGTTGCGCGAGGACCTGGGCAGCGCGGAAGAAGCGGTGCGCGCGTGGGTGACGCAAGCGCTGGCGCAGGCTTCGTTCGATGCGCTGGTGAGCTTCGTATTCAACGTCGGCGCCACCGCGTTCGCCGGTTCCACCCTGCTACGCAAGCTCAACGATGGCGACATGGAGGGCGCCGCCGCCGAGTTCGAACGCTGGCGCTATGCCGGCGGCCGCGTGCTGCCGGGGCTGCTGCGCCGGCGCATCGCGGAGCGCACGCTGTTTCTGTCGCCGCATCCGGCCAACGTCGCGCTGCGGAAGTGACGCCTCCGCGCTTTCACCCCTAATCTGGCTACAACGCGACATCGCATCCAACGCAGCGCCACGCATCCGAACCCGCCCATCGAGGCGGGTTTTTCTTTTTCCGCCACGGGAACCCGCCATGAGTTTCACCAACATCAACGCCGCGCTCGTCGCCGGCTACCAGGCCGCCGCGCTCAACCTGCCCACCGCCTACGAAGGCACCGACTTCGCGCCGACCACCGGCCAGCCCTGGGCCGCTGTGTCGGTGCTGCCGCTGCCGGTTGTAGGCGGCAGCCTGGGCGCGGCCGGCAACGACCGCCACACCGGCACCTTCCAGATCGACCTCAACGACGCGCCGGGCGGCGGCATCGCCCGCCTGCTGTCGCTGGCCGACACCCTGCGCGGCTATTTCAAGGCCGGCCGTCAGCTCGACGGCAACGGCCTGCCCGTGCTGGTCAACAGCACCAGCCGCAGCGTGGTCACCAGCAAGGACGGCTGGCTGCGCATGTCGGTGATCGTCACCTGGTCCGCCTGGACCGACCACGGCTGAGCCGTGACCTCTTCGCTTGTTCGACCCGGGCCTTCTGGGCCCCACCCGTGCGGCCGCATGCCGCGCGTTTCTTTCCATCAAGGAGCATCCGCATGACCATCGCCACCGGCAGCCGCCACAGCCTCGCCTACATCGCCGAGGCCACCTACGGCGCCACGCCCGCCACGCCGGCGTTCCGCCAGCTGCGCCACAAGAGCACCACGCTTGCCCTCACCAAGAACACCTTGCAGTCCGAAGAACTGCGCGGCGACCGCCAGATCGCCGACCTGCGCCACGGCACCATCCAGGTGGGCGGCGACATGCAGGGCGAGCTGAGCTACGGCGCCTACGACGACCTGTTCGCCGCCGCGCTCGGCGGCAGCTGGACCGCCAACGTGCTCAACGCCGGCACCGCGCGCAACAGCTTCACCCTCGAACGCCACTTCGCCGATATCGGCCAGTACCTGCGCTACACCGGCTGCGAGATCAACGGCCTGCATTTCGACGTGCAGCCGGGCGCCATCGCCAACGTCACCTTCGACGTGATCGGCCAGGGCGAAGCCGTGGACGCCAGCGCCGTGGCCGGCGCCACCTACGTCAACGCCGCGGCCAACCGCCCGATGGATGCGCTAAGCGGCGCGATCAAGGAAGGCGGCACCGTGCTGGGCGTGGTGACGGAGCTGAAGCTGGACCTGGCCAATGGCATCGAGCCGCGCTTCGTGATCGGCAGCGCCAAGACCCTGCAGCCGAGCATCGGCCGCAGCAACCTCACCGGCACGCTCACCGCGTATTTCCTGGACGGTTCGCTGCTGTCGAAGTTCATCGGCGAGACCGAGAGCTCGCTGGAGCTGACCCTGTCCGACGGCACCAACAGCTATGTGCTGTACCTGCCGCGCATCAAGTACACCGGCGGCCAGGCCGACGTGGCCAACGACGGCCCGGTCACCTTGTCGCTGCCGATCCAGGCCCTGTACGACAGCGCGACCGGCACCCAGCTGCGCATCACCCGGAGCGGCGCATGAGCGGCATGGACGACTTCAGTATCCGCCAGCGCGCCAACGACGGCCGCCGGATCGCGCTGAGCCTGCCCGACGGTTCGTCCACCGACCACTGGCTGCAGATCCGCAGCCGCTGGTCGGATGCGTTCCGCCAGGCGCGCGACGAAGCGATGCAGCAGGTGGCCCGCGTGGCGCAGTCCGGCGAAGCGGAACTGGAAGCGGCGCTGGAGCAGAGCATGCTGGCGGTGCGTTCTGCACTGGTCTCGGCGTGGAGCTTCGACGAGCCCTGCGTGGCGGCGAACGTGCAGGCCTTCCTGCGCGAAGCGCCGCAGATCGCCGAGCTGGTGGACCGCGCCGGCGCCGACGATCCGGCTTTTTTCGGCAACGCCTTCGCCAGCTCGCCGACTGGCTGAAGGCGCAGCAGCAGCTGGCCCGCCCGACCGGCGCGGGCGGCCAGCCGTTGCAGCGGCATCTCGAAGCGGTGCAACGCCAGCTCGGCCGCCTGCCGGCCGAGCTGGCCGACCGCCCGGCATGCCCGGCGGAACTGGCCTATCTGGCCGAGTGGCTGGCGCAGTTGCCTACGCCGCTCACCCATACGGAACTCCATCACTGGACGCAGCTCACCGCCCGGCGACTCGATCGCTGGGAGGTGGAAGCGCTGATGATGCTCGACAGGATACGCAGCGATGGCTGATATCGACAGCAACAGCCTCAATAATTTCGTGACCGCCTTGAACAAGGCGAGCAAGTCGCTGGGCGACATGCAGAAGGCGATGGATGCGGCGACGAAGTCGACGCAGAACGCTGGCAAGGCGGCGGACAGCGCTGCCAAGGAAGCCGCCAAGCCCGAGTCGACCGAGAAAGCCGTCAGCGGCTCGGCGCAGAAGATCAAGGACGACTTCGCCAAGGACCTGATGGCGGCGTTCAACGCGGATGGCAAAGCCGCCCGCGATGCGCGCATGAAGGCCCGCGACGATCTGTACAACGATCTCAAGCGCGGTGTCGCGGACACCACCAGCTACGGCCTGGCGGATGCGGCACGCACGAGCTACGACGGCGACAACAAGTATGCGAAGGCTTTCCTCGGCGCCTTCGCCAAGAACCCGGACGCGGCGAAAAGCGGTGCCGCGACGGACGCTGCCAAAACAGGTGGCGATGCGGCAAAGGGCGGCACCGGCAAGACCGAAGACGAGGTCGCCAAGAGCACGGACTTCATGGTCGATCTCGCTGCGCAGGCGGGCGAACGGATTCGCGGTTCGCTGGGCACGATGCTCTACGACACGCTCGACGGTAACTTCAAGAACGTGGGCAAGAGCTTTCGTTCGATGCTGCGCCAGATGGTCGCCGACATGGCCGCTTCGCAGATCTCCAAGCTGGCGGGTTCCGCCCTGGGCTTGCTCGGCAATTTCGTCGGAGGTCTGTTCAACAACAACACTTGGTCCGGCTTGAACAGCCCGAACATCCTCGGTGGCGACTCCTACCTGGGCACTGGCTCGACGCTGTTCAACTGGACCGGCAGCGCCGGCGCCCTCAGCTATGGCGTGCCTGCCGCTTCCAGCGGCTTCCGCGCCTTCGCCCGCGGCGGCATCGTCAACAGCCCCACGCTGTTCCCGATGGCCACCGGCACCGGCCTGATGGGCGAAGCCGGCCCCGAAGCGATCATGCCACTCACCCGCGGTTCCGATGGCCGCCTCGGCGTGCGCAGCAGCCGCGATGGCGGCAACGGCGTCAATAACAACATCAGCATCACCGTCAACGTCGGCGCCAACGGCAACGCGCAGAGCGATACGCAGGCGCAGAGCGACGACGCCGGCCGCCAGCTCGCTTCGATGGTGGAAGGCAAGGTCAAGGAAGTCATGGCGCGCGAGCAGCGCCAGGGCGGCATTTTGTGGAGGATGCAGCATGCCTGAAGTATTCAGTTGGGTTCCGCAGGTGGAGCCGCAGGGCCAGACCACCTTCCGCGTGCGCAGCGCGCAGTTCGGCGACGGCTATACCCAGACCGTCACCGACGGCATCAACAACCGCGTGGACAGCTGGCCGCTCTCGTTCGACGGTGACGGCAGCTACATGGCGCCGATCAAGGACTTCCTCGATCGCCACGCCGGCGCCGCCTCGTTCCAGTGGACCCCGCCGCTGGGCGCGCCGTCGCTGTTCCGCTGCGCCGGCTACACCCTGGTGCCGCGCGCGGCCGGCAACTACACGTTATCGGCCACCTTCCAGCAGGTGTTCGCGCCATGAGCATCTACGCCGATATCCAGAAACTGGAACCCGGCGCGGAGATCGAGCTGTTCGAGCTGGACGCGCGCTCGATCACCGGCGGCGGCACGGGTGATGTGCTGCGTTTCCACGGCTATACGCAGGTCGGTTCGATCTGGTGGCAGGGGCTGGAGTACGCGCCCTGGCCGATCCAGGCCGAGGGCTTCGAGCTCAATCCCGACAAGCCGCCGATGCCGATGCTGAGCGTGGGCAATGTCGACGGCCGCATCACCGCACTATGCCTGGCCTACCAGGACCTGGTCGGCGCGCTGCTGGTGCGCCATCGCACGTTCGGCCGCTATCTCGATGCGCGCAACTTCGCCGACGGCAATGCCAGCGCCGATGCCACGCAGGAGTTTCCGCCGGACAAGTGGTTCCTGGAACGCAAGGCCAGCGAGACCAACACGCTGGTGCAGTTCGAACTCGCCAGTGCGCTGGACTTCGGCCAGCAGCAATTGCCGGGGCGCACGATCATCGCCAACAGCTGCAGCTGGCTGCAGCGTGGCGGTTATCGCGGGCCGTACTGCGGTTATACGGGCGAGCCGGTGGCGAAGGCGGACGACACGCCGACCAGCGATCCGGCACAGGATGTGTGCGGCGGGCGCCTGTCGTCGTGCAAGCTGCGCTTCGGCCAGAACAACCCGATCCCGTTCGGCAGCTATCCCGCTGCCGGCCTGCTGCGCACATGAACCCGGCAACCCTGGACGCCTTCCGTGCTCACGCAGTTGCCGACTATCCACGCGAGGCCTGCGGGCTGGTGGTGGTGGCCAAGGGGCGCGAGCGCTATATCGCCTGCCGCAATCTCGCCACCACACCGAGCGAGCATTTCGTGCTGGCCGCGGAGGACTATGCGGCAGCCGAGGAGCTGGGCGAGATCGTGGCTGTGATGCACTCGCATCCCGATGTGCCGGCGCGTGCGTCGGAGGGTGACCGGGTGGCGTGCGAGGCATCCGGGTTGCCGTGGTGGATCGTGTCGGTGGTTCCCGATGCCGATGGCAAGCCGCAAGCGGGCGAGCTTTCGTGCATCGAACCTAGCGGCTATGAAGCGCCGCTGGTCGGAAGGCCGTTCCATCACGGTGTGCTGGATTGCTGGACGTTATGCCGCGACTGGTATGCGCGCGAATGGAACCTCGCGCTGCCGGACCCGATGCGGCACGACAACTGGTGGGACGACGGCCGCTCCGATCTATATACCGACAACCTCGCCGCCGCCGGCTTCGTGCCCGTTGATGCCAAGGACATCCGGCGTGGCGATCTGATCCTGATGCAGATCAGAAGCCGCAACCTGGTGCCGAATCATGCGGGCGTCTATCTGGGTGACGGCTTGCTGCTGCATCACATGTACGGGCGACTTTCCAGCCGCGACGTGTACGGCGGTTACTGGGTGGAGAATACGCGGCTTGTCGCCCGCCACAGCAGCTGACCTTGCCGCGCGGCAGCGGCTTATCCGCAGACCATCAGAGCCCCGCCACACGGGGCTTTTTTCTTGAATGGTGATTCCATGCAACAACTACGCACTGTGCGCCTCTACGGTGTGCTGGGCTCGAAGTTCGGCCGGACCTTCCGGCTCGCGCTCGACACCCAGGCGCCTGCGGAAGCCATCGCTGCGCTGTCCGCGCAATTGAAGGGATTTCGGGAGTTCATGCTCAAGGCCAAGGACCGCGGCCTGGGCTTCTCGGTTTTCGTCGGCAAGCGCAACCTTAAGGAAGAGCAGCTCAACGATCCCAGCGGCGCGGAAGACATCCGCATCGCACCGATCTTGCTGGGCAGCAAGAACGGCGGCGTGTTCAACGTGATCCTCGGCGTTGTGCTGGTCGCCATCGCCTACTTCAACCCGTTCAACCTGCTGACCGGCCCGATGATCTCGTCGATGTACGGCATCGGCAGCAGCATGATCATGGGTGGCGTCGTGCAATTGCTTTCGCCGCAGCCGAAGGGCCTCAAGCTCTCCGACCGCCCCGATAACCAGCCCAGCTACGTCTTCAACGGCCCCGTCAACACGCAGGCCCAGGGCAATCCCGTGCCCGTGCTGTACGGCCGCCTGATCGTCGGCTCCGCTGTGGTCTCCGCCGGCATCCATGCCGAGGACTACGCGCCGGCCACCGCAGGCGTCGGCAGCGGCGTGAACCTCAACGGCCACGTGCTCAAGAACTTCTACGAGAGGCAAGCATGACATCCACTTCCCACGGCGTGCCGCGAACGGTGCGCCTGTATGGAACGCTCGGTGCGCGCTTCGGACGGCGGTTCCAGCTGGTGCTGGATTCCAACACGCCGGCCGAAGCGATCGCCGCGCTGTCCTCGCAGCTCAAAGGCTTTGGCGAGTTCCTGCTCAAAGCGAAAGATCGCGGCATCGGTTTCGCCGTCTTCGCCGGCAAGCGCAACCTCAAGGAAGAGGACCTTTCCCGCCCAGCCGGCGGCGAGGACATCCGCATCGCCCCGATCCTGCTCGGCAGCAAGAACGGCGGCCTGTTCAACATCATCGCCGGTGCGGTGCTGTTCGTGGTCGGCGGCTTCATCTCCGGCTGGACCATGGGCGCGGGCGCTGGCATCGGCGGCTACATGATGCAGGCGGGACTGGGCATGATGCTCGGCGGCGTCGTGCAGATGCTGGCGCCGCATCCGCGCGGCCTGCAGATGGGCGACCGCCCAGACAACCAGCCCAGCTACGTCTTCAACGGCGCCATCAACACGCAGGCCCAAGGCAACCCCGTCCCCGTGCTCTACGGCCGCATGGTCGTCGGCTCCGCCGTGGTCTCCGCCGGCATTCATGCCGAGGACTACGCACCGGCCACCGCAGGCGTCGGCGGCGGCGTGAATCTCAACGGCCGCGTGCTCAAGAACTTCTACGAGAGGTAGACATGACTTCCACCATTCAAGGCGCCAAGGGCGGCGGCAGCCAGCGCACGCCCGTCGAGTCACCGGACAGCCTGCGCTCGATCGCCTACTTCCGCATCCTGGACCTGGTCAGCGAGGGCGAGATCGGCGGCCTGGTCAACGGGCTGCAATCGATCTACCTGGACGAGACACCGCTGGCCAACCCCGACGGCTCGCTCAATTTCCAGAACGTGCACGTGGAAACGCGCACCGGCACGCAGGACCAGGAGGAAGTGCCTGGCTATCCGGCGGTGGAGAACGAGATCAATGTCGGCGTGGAGCTCAAGCAGAGCACGCCGTGGATCCGTTCGCTGAGCAATACGTCGTTGTCGGCCGTGCGCGTGACCATCGGTGTGCCGGGCCTGTCCAAGGCCAATACGTCCAACGGCGACATCAACGGCTACTCGGTGCAGTACAAGATCGAGGTGCAGACCGACAGCGGCGCGTGGCAGCTGGCCTATACCGGCGCGATCACCGGCAAGACCACCAGCAAGTACCAGCGCAGCCATCGCATCGACCTGCCGGCGGCGCAGAACGGCTGGAACGTGCGCGTCACGCGCATCACCGCGAATGCCAACAGCTCGTCGATCGCCGACATCACCACCATCGACAGCTACACGGAAGTGATCGACGGCAAGCTGCGCTATCCCAACAGCGCGCTGCTGGGCATTTCCGGCGACGCCGCGCAGTTCAGCAATATCCCCAGCCGCGCGTACGACTTGTGGGGCCGCATCCTGCAAGTGCCGAGCAACTACGATCCGCTGGCGCGCACTTACAGCGGCGTGTGGGACGGCAGCTTCAAGCCGGCGTGGACCGATAACCCGGCGTGGATCTACTACGACCTGGCCACGCACCCGCGCTACGGCCTGGGCCATCTGATCACCGCCGCGCAGGTGAACAAGTGGGAGCTGTACCGCATCGCGCAGTATTGCGACCAGGCCGTGAGCGATGGCAAGGGCGGCACGGAGCCGCGCTTTACCTGCAACGTGTTCCTGCAGACCGCCAGCGACGCGTACAAGCTGCTGAGTGATCTGGCGAGCGTGTTCCGCGGCATCTCGTTCTGGACGGGCGGCGCCATCACGGCTTCCGCCGATATGCCGGCGGACCCGGTGTATGCGTACAGCGCGGCCAACGTGATCGGCGGCCAGTTCACCTATGCGGCGAGCACGCGCAAGACGCGCTACACCACCGCGCTGGTGACCTGGAACGACCCCAGCGATTTCTATCGCGCCAAGGTCGAGTACGTGGAGGACCGCACGGGCCTGGCGCGCTATGGCATCCAGCAGACCACGCTCACCGCGTTCGGCTGCACCTCGCAGGCGCAGGCGCAGCGTGCGGGCCAGTGGGTGCTGCTTACCTCGCGGCTGGAAACCGATACGGTGACCTTCAAGGTCGGCCTGGACGGCACCATCGCAGCGCCGGGGCAGATCGTCCGCATCACCGACCCCGCCCGCGCCGGCAAGCGCCAGGGCGGGCGTGTCCATCAGGCCACGCGGACCGTGGTGACGGTGGACAAGGCGCCGGAGCAGGTGGCGGTCGGCGATCGGCTGACGGTGATGTTGTCCACTGGCGTCTCGGAAACGCAGGCCATTACGGCAATCGATGGCGTGCAGCTCACCGTGGCGGCTCCGGGCTTCTCGGTGCAGCCGGAAACGGAAGCCGTATGGGTGGTGGAGAGCGACACGCTCGCCGCGCAAACCTACCGCGTGCTGTCGGTGATCGAGGACAAGTCCTCCAGCGATATCAGTTACACCATCACCGCCTTGCAGCACGTGCCGGGCAAGTTCGCGGCGATCGACAACGGTGCGATCATCCAGATCCCGCCGATCAGCTCCCTGCCCGCCTCGACGCAGGCGCCGCCGGCGAACGTGCAGCTCAATGGGCATGTGGTGATCACGCAGGGCATCGCCACGAATGTGGTGACGATCGCGTGGGGTGCGGCGGCCGGTGCTACCAGTTACCAGGTGGAATGGCGGCGCAACGATGGCGAGTGGGTGAGCGCGGGGCGTACGTCCGGCTTGTCCGTCGATGTGGAAGGAATCTACACCGGCACTTACATCGCGCGCGTTCGTGCGGTCAGCCCCGGTGGCGTGGTGTCGTTGCCGGCCTTGTCGGCAGCAACCGATGTACTGGGCAAGACCGGTGCGCCGCCGGTGGTCGCCGCGCTGAAAGCCACGTCGAAAGTGTGGGGCATCCATCTGGAATGGAGCTTCCCCGCCGGCACCGACGACACCCAGCGTACCGAGGTATGGCGCTCCACTACGCCGAACCTGCAGGACGCCACCAAGATGGCCGACCTGGCCTATCCGCAGAACTCGCTCGACATCGATGGCCTTGCCGCCGGCGTGTCGTTCTACTTCTGGGTGCGGCTGGTGGACAAGACCGGCAACATCGGCGCGTTCTATCCCAACGGCACGGGCTTGCCGGCCCAGTCGAGCAGCAGCCAGGCCGACTACGAGCCGGTGATCGCCGGACTGATCGGGCAAACGGAGCTGGGCCAGCAGATTCTCGAAGGCGTCGATCTGGCGACGTCGGATATGGCAGGCGACGCAGGTGAATGGGCCGGCGACAACGGCCATTTCGCCGGCACCTGGACGCTGCTGGATGCCGTGCAGGATGGCGACCGGTCGATGGCCAAGCGCGTGGACCTGGTGCAGGCCACGGTGGACAACACCAGCGCCGCCGTGCAGCAGACGTCGCAGGCGGTGGTCGATCTCAACGGGAAGGTCAGTGCGACGTGGACGGTGAAGTGCCAGGTCAGTTCCGATGGGCGCATCTATGGCGCGGGCATGGGCCTGGGTGTGGAGCAGCAGCCAGATGGATCGTATCAGTCGCAGGCGTTGTTTCAGGCGGATCGGTTTGCGGTGATCAATACCGCGAACAATAACGTTACTGCTCCGTTCGTTATCCAGAATGGGCAGACGTATATCCGGCAGGCGTTGATTGGTGATGGGTGGATCAACAACGCGATGATTGGGGATTACATCCAGTCGACAGATTACGTGGCGAATCAGCGGGGCTGGAAGATCAGCAAGAGCGGCAACAGCTTTGAGTTGAACGGTAGTGGTGGTGGCGGACGGCTGCTCATCACCAATACGCTGGTGCAAGTCTTCGACGGCAATGGCGTGATGCGTGTCCGCCTGGGGATATGGTGATGGGTATCGGCCTGCAGATAAGCGATGCGCAAGGCACGCCGATTCTCGACACCAGCATGCGCACCGGGCGGATACTTGGCTCGATAACCATCTCTGGCAACGCCGGGTCAACCACGGTTCCTACCGTGGTTGGCACACCGTTCCTGGTCGTTACAAGTTGGCCGCGATCGTACAACTCCGGTCAGTTTGGAACAGCCTATGTCTGGGGCGATGTGACGTTTGATGGCACGACCATCAGATGGAGCTTTGGCCTTGGCGGTCCCATCTATGACTCCGTCACCGTCTACTACGGATCCTACTGATGAGCGCAGGCTTCGAAGTAATCAACGACTCGCAATCGATCCTCATCGATCAGAATTTTCAGAATCTCGCACTCGTATCCCGCGGGACGATATCCGTTGCCTCTAATACCTCGCCGGGAGGCCAGTATGGGTTCACCAACATTCCGGCCACGGGGATTCCCTTGATCTTCGTGCGCAGCACGGGACTAGTGTCGATTATCAGTACGGCAAGCGGGCGCTTTGATTGGCAGATGGCGAAGGGCGTAACCAGCTTTGACTACTACGCATTTGCGCCGCCGCAGATCATATCTGGGAACTTTGGCCTGCAGGTCTACGGATCCGATGGAACGCTCTGTTTCGACGCCCAGCAGAAGTATCTGCGCGTCCTTGGAACCACTGCGACCAAGAGCAGCATGTATTTCCCTGATAGCGGCGGGGTAGGCAGCGTCCTTTCATTCCCATTGCAGGGAACGCAACCTGCCGTTTGCTTCTCCGATCCGGGAGGCCAGTTCCAGGTAATTACCGGAACTATTGTTTCCGGCGGAACCTCTTATCGAACTATCGCCAGATGTGGAATGCGCATCAACGGAAGTAGCTTGGAACTAGCTCAGTTCCAGTCTCTCGATAACATATCGCTCCCAAGCGGTGCCAACGTAAATACGAGAGTTGCCAGCTCTCCGTCCATGGTGATCGTCGCAGATGTATCAAATATGTAGGGCTCCTCGAAATTCGTTGGCGCCATCTACCTCTTCATCTGCTCTAACGCTCAACCAGCACGCAGCCACGGAAAGACACTCAGTCTTTCCGGCATGAGCGTCGACTCTCTCAGGATTAACAATGACGCAGCAACACATCAAACTCGGCAGCCAGTCCGATGGCAAAGATGGCGACACCAACCGCATTGCCTGGGGCAAAGCGGAGTCGAACTTCAACGAACTTTATGGCGGCGCCTTGAATGCCCTCTCATTCAAGAACCTGCTGATCAACGGCAACTTTGACGTATGGCAGCGCGGCACGAGCGGCTTCGCCACCACCGGCTATGGATACACGGCCGATCGTTGGAAGTTATTGAGTCCCGGGTCATCGGCAACTGTCAATCGCCAGGCATTCCAAGTGGGCCAGTCGGACGTTCCGAATAACCCGAAGTACTTCATCAGAAGCTCCGTCACGTCTGTCGCCGGTGCCGGTAACTGCTGCACGTTGGCCCAGTTCATCGAAGATGTGTCCAGAATGAGCGGCCAGATGGTCACTGTTTCGTTCTGGGCCAAGGCCGATGCTCCGCGAAAAATCGGTGTAAGTCTCGACCAGAACCCGGGTGCCGGGGGGTCTCCCAGTGCGCAGATTCCCGGCACCGGTCAAGCTGTGCAGCTATCGGCGGTTTGGCAGAAGTTCGTCCTGACGTTCACGCTCCCGTCCATTGCAAGCGTGTCACTGGGGACCAACGGCAATGACTCGACCTCGCTGAACTTCTGGCTGGACGCAGGCGGCACCTATAACGCCCGATCCGGCGGCATCGGGCAGCAGTCCGGCGTATTCGATATCGCCCAGGCTCAGGTGGAGTTCGGCCAGTATGCAACGAGCTTTGATATCCGCCCTCAAGGCATCGAGCTTGGTCTTTGCCAGCGATATGCCCGGCTTGTTAATGGCGGCGGACTGACCGGCGTTACGCTCAGCGCGACCACCATTCTTTTCGCCGGCCATTGGCCCACCATGCGCGCGGGCCCCACCGTCACACTGCTGAAGACGAGCTTCTCCGCAGCAACCTATGAGCTTCTGGTCGGAGCGGCCTGGGCAGGTGGTACCAATTGTGCGCTGTCCCAGCCGGGCGTCACTCCGCAGAGCATCATGACGGCAGTCAACGGATTCTCAGGACTTACATCCGGCCAGCCCGTGCTTATCAACAACGTCGGCGCGAACGTATTCCTGCTGGAAGCGGATTTCTAGGCAAGTCGCCGCCTGTTGTATCCCACAAAGCCGCGCTCGGCGACCTTATAGGTATGGCCGGCGCGGCATCACGGCGACACATCAACCTATACGACCAGGGATCTCGTTATGGCCAGTGGCCTGCAAGTATTCGATGCCATGGGCGCCACGATGCTGGACTTGTCCTACATGTCTCCGCGTCTTCTTGGCACAGCGACGCTCACCAGCAGCTATGGCTCGATAGACCTGCCATTCCTGAACATGGGAACCCCTTTCATCATCGCACCCACGATTCCCTCCATAGGAAGCACTTCCTATGGTCCGTATGCGGTAGGCCTCGTCTGGAGCATCGCCGGCAAGACCCTCACCTGGCGGTTTGATGGTCAGTACCAGCAAACTCGTTCGGCCGCCATCTGGTACGGGAATTACTGATGGAAGCCAGATTCCAAGCCATAGCGGAGAACGGCTCGCTACTTGTCGACTCAGACTGGCCAAGCATGGTGCTTGTCCAGAAAGGAACGATCTCCGTCGGGTCGAATACCGCGCCTGAAGGCATGTGGGGAAGCACGTACTGGAGCAATCCGCGAGGAGGCCAGTCCATCGTTTTTCTGCGCGGAAGTGGCTTCGCTGCGGTCACCGATTGCGCCCCCACAGGCTTCAGCTGGTACTTCGCGAAGGGAGTCACTACATGTAACTACTACGCATTTGTTCCGGTAATGCAAGCACAGGGAAGGGTTGGACTCCAGCTTTTCGATGCGCAGGGCACGATTACCTATGACGCCACACAACGGCCTCTGCGTATTCGGCAAGTAATCTCGGCGGGTGGCATGCTGATTTGGCCTGATTCGGGAGGAGTCGGCACCATCGTCCCCTTCTCTCTCGTTAACCCGGGATCTGCCGCGATCGCCTTCTCAGACCCCGGCATGTACTCGCAGTATCTGACCGGAACGCCTGTTGGGTCGCCCATCTGGCGATCACCGGCGAATGTCTGCATGCGCATCAATGGCAGCAACTTGGAAATTGCCGCCTGCCAGAGCATTACCAACGTCAATCCCGGGTCGGGCGTAGCCATTTCCTCAAGAAGTGGAATTCAGCCGCAGCTTCTCTTCGAATGCGACGTCACTGGACTATAGGACTGTCAGCCAAACCGGACATTCCTTCACTCCACCGCAAGATGCCACGCCTTGAGTCGCCCCCCATATTTCACAAAGCCGCGACAAGCGGCTTTTTTCTTGGACACGCCCAATGTCACAACAACACATCAACCTCGGCACCCAATCCGACGGCAAGGACGGCGATACCAATCGCGCGGCATGGGAGAAGACCGAGCACAACTTCAACGACCTGTATGGCGGCGCCATGTCCGTGCAGGCGATGAAGAACAAACTGATCAACGGCAAGCTGGATATCTGGCAGGCGGGTAGCACCGCGACAGCCACTTCGGCCAATGCGATTGCGTGGGGGCCGGATCGTTATCTGGGCCAGGCCTATAACGGGTCCGCCGGCACCGGCACGTCGACGATTACGCTCAACCAGCAGTCCTTTGCAGTCGGCCAGGATGCAGTACCTGGCAACCCTAAGTTCTTCGCCCGCTTGCAAGCCACGGCAGTCGGGCCGCAGGGCGGCACGGGATCGATGATACGGACGCTCCAGTACATCGAAGATGTGTCCAGCCTGTCCGGCGGCACAGCCACCTTCTCGGTCTGGTTGAAGGCCGACTCTCCACGCAATATCGGCTTTGCGCTTCAGCAGAATTTCGGCAGTGGTGGATCGGCAGCCGTCATGGCGGCGCAGACGATTTTCGCCGTCACCACGAGCTGGCAGCGCTTCACCTTCACCTTCCCCGTGCCGTCCATTGCCGGCAAGACGCTCGGCGACAGTCATAACCTCTCGCTCAGCCTGTATCTCTACAAACAGGACAACTCGGACAGCACGACCTTCGCTCCACTGGGTTCCTGGGCGACCGGCATCTATCTCGACTTCGCCATGATGCAGCTCGAAGCCGGCAGCATCGCCACCGATTTCGATGCGCGCCCGTTCGCCGTCGAGGAATTGCTGTGCAAGCGCTATTGCACGACAAGTTCCAGCCTCCTGATCGGCCGCTGGGGCTCCGCGACCGGCGTCCGCTTCTACAACGACTTTGAAGTACCCATGCGGCGCGCCCCAGCCTGCTCGCTCCTGACTACGGCATTTCAGGCCGAGGCGACGCAGGTCGCCATCTACACAATCAACGGCGCGCAGATCACCCAGGCCATCGGCGACAACCGCCGCTTTTTCATGGACGTCACGGGCACGATCAGTGGTGGCACGCCTTCGGCCGGCGCCATGGCGCAGCTCAACCTGCCGCAGGTGTTTCTTTTCCGAGCCGAGTACTGAGGCCGCGCGGCCATCTGCTCTCGCGAACCGATTCGTTGTCCGGGCACTTGAGGTGCCCGGCGTCTTTTCTCCAGGAACCCACATGTCCATCCAACTGATCAACCTCGGCACCCCGCCGAAGGGCGAGGACGGCGACACCAATCGCACCGCCCACATCAAGTGCAACGACAACTTCACCAACCTCGACGGTCGCGCCTCTGCTGCCCAAGCTGCGGCCGATAGCGCCAGCCAATTGGCCGGAATCGCGAAGACGACGGCCGACACCGCAAAGGCGACCGCCGATCGAGCGCTACCGAACGCCAACCCTGTGTTCACCGGCAGCATCGGCAAGACAGGGGTGACCAATGAATTCTGCTATCGCGTATCCAATACCGGCGTCGATCGCGGCATTGGCGGCTCGTGGGGCGATTGGTCGCAGAATCGGACGCCGGCACTGCAAGTCGATGCGCAGAGCAATATCTCTGCCTATATGTTGGCTCGGGCAACCCACTGGGGCGTGCGGCACCTGGCCGCGATCGACGCTTACGAAGGCGGCTCCGACACCTCCCATCCCGTAATCAGCATGCACGTGGGCGCCACGGTCAACGCCTTCCAGTTCTACGAATCGGGCAACGCGACTTTCGCCGGCACCCTCGCACAGAACTCCGACTACCGTATCAAGCGCGACGTGGTCGCCATCGATGGCGCCGCCGCGGCTGCCGGCCTGCGCGCCGTGCGCCCCGTCGAGTACACAGACAATCGCGACCCAGCCGACGCACCGCGCCGCGCCGGCATGATCGCCCATGAACTCGCGCAGCCGTTTCCGCTGCTGGTCCAGGGGACGAAGAACGCCGTGCATAAGGTGGTCCGCCTGGAAGGCGACACGACGCCGTATGAACCAGGCACAGAGCCGGCGGGATATGCGCCGCCGACTGCGGTCGAGCGCGAAGAACCCGTGCTGCAGAACGTCAACTACATCGGCGCGGTGCCTTACCTGATCGCCGCATGGAAGCACACCGACGACCTTCTGCAGCAGGCGATCGCTCGCATTGCCGCGCTGGAGCAGCGATTCCAGGCTGCCGCTGACAATCGCTGACGCCGACATGAGCGCACTGGCATCAACGACCCGCTCCCGCTAGTTTGTGCACTCCCACCCGGCGCCCGCTTCGACCGGCGCCCGCTGCACAAGGACGTCGCATGAACCACCCCGCCCAGCGCTCCAACCTTCCCTGGCTCGCCGCCGTCACCGCCATGCTGGTGGTGGTGGCATGGCATTGCGTCACCTTCGGTCTGATGATGCTTCGCGCGCCGTCGGATAACGAACAGATCTTCACTTATCTGACGATGACGCTGAAGACGATCGGCGAAGGTTTGCTGGTGCAGGGCGGGCTGGCGTTCCTGGTCGCGCAGTGGCACGGCGAGCGCCATCAGGAGTGGGCGTTCCGGCGGCCGCTGATGACGATGGCGGTATTCGCCGGAGGCTTGCTGGGCTGGGACGTCGTGGTCATGGTGGTGTACCGGGGCACGTTCATGCTGCTTGGCACGACGATGATGGGGCATGGCGTACAGACCGGGATCTTCGCGCTCGGCCTGGCGCTGGACGTCGTCGGCATCGCATCGTCGTGGTGGCTGGCTTTGCTGGTCTGCCGGAAGGATAGAGTCGCCATGCCGCCACCTGCAGGGCAGCGCGCGCGTGCGGCGGGCCTCGCCGGATGGATGCAGGCGACGGCGGTGGTCGTGGGCATGTCGCTGCTGTATCCGTTGGTCAACGCGTACGACGCCTATTCGCCGGTGATCGTGATAAGCACCTGGATCGGTGCACTGCTGGCCGGGGCGCTCGCCTTCGGCGGCGCATGGCTTGGTTTGCCGCGCAATCTGTCGCTGGTGCGTGTGGGCCGGCTCTTTGGCGCGAGCGTGCTTGCGTTCGTGTGCGCTTATCTGTTGCTGGCTGGCGTTGGCGTGGTGGTAGCGCTGCTGATCTTCGGCGGCAACGGCCGGATGGGCGACGCGATCGCCATCGCGGTCCTGGTCGCCCTTGGCTTGATTCCGTTGCTTGGCATGCTCGGCTTCCAGTGGCTGTGGACGCGCGTGCTCTACGCAAAACTGCGGCGTGCACCGGCTGCGTAAGCAGCTGTAGCTGAACGCGGCGAATCCCGCCAAGCGCCACCTCAGGGCGCCAGCCCTTCACCCCTTTAAGCGACCTCCCGCCTTCGTTCGGCATGGGGTCGCTTTGCCGTGCCTGTGGCACGGCCATTCCAACCCTTTGCCGCTCTCACAGGAACAGCTTTCATGACTCAGCAGCACATCAACCTCGGCACCCAATCCGACGGCAAGGACGGCGACACCAACCGTGTGGCCTGGCAGAAGACCGAAGCCAACTTCAACGAGCTTTACGGCGGCGCGCTGAGCATCGCCACCTTCAAGAACCGTTTTATCAACGGCGGTTTCGATATCTGGCAGCGCGGCACCAGCTTCACCTCCACCAGCTACTGCGCCGACCGTTTCCTGATCCAGATGAACGGAACCACGGCCAGCGCGACGCGGCAGGCTTTCGCGGTTGGCCAGACCGCGGTGCCGGACAATCCGGCGTATTACATGCGCTGCGCGGTCAGCTCGGTCGCCGGCGCCGGCAGCGCCTGCTATCTGGGGCAGCGCATCGAGAGTGCGGCGGCACTGGCCGGCAAGCGGGTCACCATGTCGTTCTATGCCAAGGCGGATGCCGCCAGAAAGATTGCAATGGAAGCCACCCAGTTCTTCGGCACCGCCGGCCCGGGTTCGGTCAATGGCATCGGCGTCACCACCTTCAACCTCACCAGCGGTTGGCAGAAGTTCTACGTCACCTTCGACCTGCCCGCACTGGCCGTCGCCACGCTGGGACCCAATGGCGACGACTTCCTGCAGATCGCGCTGTGGATGGACGCGGGCGCCAATTTCAGCGCGCGCACCAACGCGCTGGGCCAGCAGTCCGGCACTTTCGACTTCGCGCAGTGGCAGCTGGAACTCGGCGAGGCGGCGACGTCGTTCGAAAAGCGTCCGCCCGCGGTCGAGCAGTTGCTGTGTTCCCGCTACTGCCAGGTCTTCAAAGCCAGCGTCGGCACCGGCATCAGCGTGGGCACGCAGTACAGCGGCGGATCCGCGTTCGTTCCCCTGCCGCTGCCGGCCCTCATGCGCACGATCCCGTCACTGACCAATCTGGGCGCTCCGCTGCGCTGGGTCGGCGCGGCGACCAGCAGCAGCGATCCGACCGTGCAATCGATCAATCCGGGACTGGTCGGGCTGATTTTTGCGGTCAGCGGCGGCGCACCGTGGTCCAGCGGCTATGCGTCGGCGAATGGCGGGCCGCTGTCGCTGCTGCTGGAGGCTGAGATCTGATCGTCTGCCGGAACAGCTGACTCAGATCAGCCGCTCCGCTTCCAACTCACTCTTGAGATACGCGTAGTAGATAGGCGCCGCCACCAACCCCGGCAACCCAAACGCCGCCTCCACCAGCAACATCGCCACCAGCAATTCCCACGCACGCGAACGGATCTGCGTCCCGACGATGCGCGCGTTGAGGAAGTACTCCAGCTTGTGGATCAGTATCAGGAAACCCAGCGCCGCCACACCCACGCCCAGCGATACCGACAGGCCGGCGATGGTGATGGCGGTGTTGGAGATCAGGTTGCCGATCACCGGCAGCAGGCCGACGATGAAGGTAAGCACCACCAGGGTCTTGGCCAGCGGGATGTGATAGCCCATCAGCGGCATCACGCCGAGCAGGAAGATCGCGGTGAACACCGTGTTGATCAGCGAGATCTTGATCTGCGCGAATACGATGTTGTGGAAGGCCTCGGCCAGGCGTTGGCAGCGCAGGCCGAGTGCGGCGGCCAGCGGGCCGACCTGGTGCGCGGGGCGCGTGCGGCTGAGCGCAACGATGCCGCCCAGCACCATGCCGATGATGATGTGCACCAGCACGCGGGCGGTTTCCTTGCCCAGCGACTGCAGGCTGACCGAGTGCTTGTGGGTGAGTTCCAGCGCCATCACGCGCAGCTCGTCCACGCTGTCCGGCAGCCAGCCCACCACGGCGGCGGGCAGCTGCTGGCGGGCTTTTTCCACCAGCGGCATCAGCTGGTCCTGCCACAGCAGTTCCGGATTGCCCAGCTCGGTGCGGAAGAAGCTCAGCGCGCCCAAGATCAGCAGGATCAACAGGCCGACCACGATCACCGCCAGCAGCGCCACCACCAGCACGCGCGCGCGGTCGCCGGGGATGCGCTTGCCGAGCAGCGGCGCGCTCGACTGCACGATCTCGTACACCAGCAGCCCGGCGAACAGCGCCGGCAGCAGGCGCAGGCACAGCACCAGCAGCAGGGCGGCGCCGGCCAGCACGTAGGTGGTGATGCGGATCGGCAGGCTGGGCTGGCGAGGCTGGGGCAGGCTGGTTTCCATGCGGGCTTGGGGCAGTCCAGGGAGTCCGCAGTCTGTCAGCAGCGCATGGCGGTCGCCACCCCGGGAAGGCATGGATGGGAGCGAGGCTTCAGGAAAGCCGGCAGGGTCGTTGCCCTGTCGTAAACTGCGGCGATTCTGTCCGTTTGCTCGACTTACAGGGAAACCCATGCGCATCCGTCTGACGGCGTCCTTCGCCGCCCTCGTCCTGCTCGCCGGCTGTTCGGCCCAGCACGCCGCCAAACCGTCCGCCGCCGCGCAGGCGCCGGCCGCTGCCGCCAAGCCCGTCGCCGACGACAATCTCAATGCCGTGGCCTGGTCGCAGAACGCGATCGAGCACGACCTGATCTACCTGCAGATCTACCGCGACGCCCAGGCCCGCCTGCCGGCCGCGCTGAAGGACAAGAGCTGGGACGCGCTGAGCAAGGAAGACCGCGCCGCGCCGCTGAAGAACCAGAAGCCGGCGGTGGTGCTGGATATCGACGAGACCGTGCTGGACAACTCGCCCTACCAGGCGCGCCTGATCCGCAGCGGCGGCGAATTCAACGAGGCCGACTGGGCCGCCTGGTGCAAGGAGCAGAAGGCGCGCGCCCTGCCGGGCGTGGTCGAGTTCACCCAGTTCGCCGCCAAGCGCGGCGTGGCGGTCATCTATATCTCCAACCGCGCCAAGGACCTGGACGAGGCCACCCTGGCCAATCTGCGCAGCGCCGGCCTGCCGGTGTCCGGCCCGGAGGCCTTCCTGGGCCTGGGCACCTTCGTGCAGGACTGCGAGCAGATCGGCACCGAGAAAGGCTGCCGCCGCCAGCTGATCAGCAAGAAATACCGGGTGTTGATGCAATTTGGCGACCAGATCGGCGATTTTGTCACCGTGCTGGCCAACAACGCCGAGGGCCGCAACAAGGCCATGGCGCCGTACATGAACTGGGTCGGCACGCGCTGGTTCGTGCTGCCGAACGCCACCTATGGCTCCTGGGAGCCGGCCCTGTTCAATAACGACTGGACCGCCCCGCGCAATGAGCGGCATCGCTTGAAAGTCAACGCCTTGCGCGTGGACTGAGATTCTCGCTCACGAACAATCAATGACTTAGCGCATCTAACGAAAGTGTTGCCTTAGCTTTCAGGATGCGGTTAAGATCGCCGCGCCGACCCTGCTGCTGACCACAGATTCTGCGGGCAAGGCCATTTCCCTTCCGGCTCTGCCGGATTACCCCGCGAGGCCCAACGCCCGCGGGGTTTTCTTTTGCCCGGTTCACGGATCGTGAACGGCGCGGCGGATTTGGCACCATCTGCCCTTGTCTCGCCGAAGCGGGCGCCCTTACGCTCCGCCGCTCATCGTCCTGCCCGCCTGGTCCTACCCACCGACGGCGCGGCGATCCACTCCGCGAGATCCCTCCCATGCGTCTTCGTCCGCTCCGTCTTCTACTGCCCGGGCTGCTGGCCCTGGCCGCGCTGGCGGCCTGCCACGACAAGGACAAGCAGAAGGAAGCCGAGCTCACCGGCGGCGCCACGCCGGAGGCGGCGATCCAGGACGAGGTGAAGTCGATCCGCGCCGGCGACTTCGCCGGCTTGTGGAAGCACTCCCTCCCGGCGGCCGACTACGCCACCCTGCGCGCCGACTGGCCGCGCGAGCACGCCGTCGAACCGCCCAGCGCGGAAGACCGCGCGCAGTTCGAGGCGAAGATGAAGGAGCTCACCGAGCCTGGCGCCGAAGACAAGCTCTATGCCCAAGCCAAGCCCAAGCTCACCCAGCTGCAGCAGCAATACAGCGACCAGCTGCCGGTGATGCTCGGCATCGGCCAGGGCATCGCGCGCACCGCGATCGACCAGAGCCACGCCATGACCGCGGTGCAGAAGAAGCAGGCCAACGACATCCTCGACGTGGTGGTGCCCTGGGCGCAGCAGCAGTCGTGGTTCGACCAGGCCAAAGCCAAGCAGTCGATCGCCACCCTGGTAGCCGCCGCGCGCAAGCTCGACATCAAGAATGCCGACCAGCTGCAGGCGATGGATTTCGACACCGCCATGCAGAAGTACAGCACCGGCTATCTCGGCCTGCGCGACGTGCTGGCCATCTACGGCCTGTCGCTGGACCAGGCGCTGGACTCGGTCAAGGTGACCACGCTGGAAAACGCCTACGGCTATGCGCGGGTGAAGATCGATTACGTGCTGCTGGGCAAGCCGCTCAGCACCGAGTCCACCCTGATGCAGCAGGACGGCCGCTGGTACAGCGAAGACCTGCTGAAGAACGTACGCGATGCGCATCAGCGCCTGAGCATGCCCGCCGCCGCGGCGAGTGCGCCGACGCCGGCAGCTGCGGCCAGCACGCACGCGGCCGCCACGCCAGCAGCCGCACCGCCCAAGCGTTAAGAGCTCGTTGCCCCAAGCCCCGCCTACCGGAACGGGCGGGTTCACCCGGTACAATGCGCGAATGCTGAACATGTCGACCGCGGAACTTCCCGCCCGCAGCCGTGCGCCCTGGTGGTTCAACCTGGCCGGGCAATTGCTCGAACCCTGGTTGCGCCTGCGGCGCGACCCGGCCGAACCCGCGACCCTGCTCAAGCCCGGCCTGCCGGTGTGCTACGTGGTGGAGCGCGATGGTTTTTCCGATGCGCTGATCCTGGAACGCGCCTGCCGCGAAGCCGGCCTGCCCAGCCCCATGCAGCCGCTGCAGGGCGCGCGCCGCCGCCGCTCGATGTTTGCGCTGGTGCGCCGCGATGGCTGGCTGTTCGGCCGCAACCGCCACCGCG
Source organism: Dyella sp. LX-66 (assembly GCF_018599165.1). Lineage (NCBI taxonomy): Bacteria > Pseudomonadati > Pseudomonadota > Gammaproteobacteria > Lysobacterales > Rhodanobacteraceae > Dyella > Dyella sp. LX-66. The sequence continues at coordinate 234,917 of NZ_JAHFVJ010000006.1, read as the reverse complement.
CGCCCACCGAAACGCTGAGCCAGCTGGTGCGCACGCTGGAGGCCGACCCGGAGCGCGATGTCCAGATCGTGCCGGTGTCCATTTATGTGGGCCGCGCGCCGAACCGCGAGTCCGGCTGGTTCAGCGTGCTGTTCTCCGAGAACTGGGTGATGGTCGGCCGCTTCCGCCGCCTGATCGCGCTGCTGCTCAACGGCCGCGACACCGTGGTGCATTTCTCCACGCCCGTGTCGCTGCGCTCGGTGATGACCGAAGCGGGCGACATCCAGCAGCCGGAGCGTTTCGCGCGCAAGATCGCCCGCGTGCTGCGCACGCATTTCCGCCGCATCCGCGCGGCGGTGATCGGGCCCGACCTTTCGCATCGCCGCACCGTGGTCGATTCGGTGCTCAATGCGGAACCGGTGCGCGACGCCATCGCCGCCACCGCGGCGCGCGAAAACATCAGCCCCGCCAAGGCCTGGCGCAAGGCGCACGACATGGCGATGGAAGTCGCCGCCGACTACTCGCACCCGGTGGTGCGCTCGGTGTCGTTCCTGCTCTCCAATTTCTGGAACAAGCTGTACGACGGCATCGCCATGCATCACTTCGACAAGGTCCGCGCCGCCGCGCCGGGCCACGAAGTGGTGTACGTGCCCTGCCACCGCAGCCATGCCGACTACCTGCTGCTGAGCTATCAGCTGCACCAGGCTGGCGTGGTGGTGCCGCACATCGCCGCGGGCGTGAACCTCAACCTGCCGGTGATCGGCCCGCTGCTGCGCCGCGGCGGCGCGTTCTTCCTGCGCCGCAGCTTCAAGGGCAATGCGCTGTATTCGGTGGTGTTCAACGAATACCTGGCGCAGCTGATCGACCGCGGCGTGCCGATCGAGTACTTCATCGAAGGCGGCCGCTCCCGTACCGGCCGGCTGCTGGCGCCGCGCGCCGGCATGCTGGTGATGACCGTGCGCGCCTTCCTGCGCGCGCCGCGCCGCCCGGTGCTGTTCCAGCCGGTGTACATCGGCTACGAGAAGCTGATGGAAGGCAAGAGCTACGTCGGCGAGCTCTCCGGCAAGGCCAAGGAAAAGGAATCGCTGATCGGCCTGCTGCGCGGCCTGAAAGTGCTGCGCCAGCGCTACGGCCACGTCGCGCTCAACTTCGGCGAACCGATCGAGCTCAATCCGCTGCTCGATGCTGCCAGCCCCGACTGGCGCACCGCCGGCGGCGATCCGGACGTCAAGCCGGAATGGCTCAACAGCGTGGTCGACGATCTGGCCGAGAAGATCCACGTCAATATCAACCGCGCCGCCGACGTGAACCCGATCAACCTGCTGGCGCTGGCCCTGCTGGCCACGCCCAAGCACGCGATGGCGGAGAACGACCTACTCGCCCAGCTCGAGCTGATGAAGGCGCTGCTGGAAGAGCTGCCCTATTCCGACCGCATGACTCTCACCCCGATGGACCCGGCCGGCATCATCGCCTACGGCGAGCAGATGGGCTGGATCAGCCGCGTGCGCCATCCGCTCGGCGACGTGCTGATGACCGAGGGCGAGCAGGCGGTGCTGCTCAGCTACTTCCGCAACAACGTGCTGCACCTGATGGCGACCGCCGCGTGGGTGGCCTGCTGCTTCCTCAACAACCGCCGCATGACGCGCGCTTCGGTGCTGCGCCTGGGCCGCATCATCTATCCCTTCATCCAGGGCGAGCTGTTCCTGCCGTGGGACGCCGACGGCTTCGGCCACCAGGTGCAGGCCACCATCGATTTCTTCGTGCGCCGCGGCCTGCTGGAAGCCACCAGCGAAGGCCGCGTGCTGGAACGCGGCCCCGGCCAGGACGACGCCGCCTATCAATTGCGCGCCATCGCGCGCAGCCTGATCCAGGCCTTCGAGCGCTACTACATCACCATCGCCGCACTGGTGAAGAACGGCCCGCACGTACTCACGCCCGCCGAGCTGGAAAACGCCTGCACGCTCACTGCGCAGCGCCTGGCCCTGCTCAATGAGCTGTCCGCGCCGGAGTTCTTCGACAAGGCGCTGTTCCGCGGCTTTATCCAGAAGCTGCGCGAGAGCCGCATCATCTGGACCGACGAAGGCGGCAAGCTCGATTACGACACCGCGCTGGAAGTGATGGTGCGCGATGCACGCGTGATCCTTGCGCGCGAAGTGCGCCACTCCATTCTCAAGATGACGCCCGGCGGCGACAGCGAGAAGGACGAGCAGCGTCCCGCGCCGCTGGCCGAAGAAGCCGGACAGACGGCCGAACCGCCGGCCGCCGAGCCGCCCGCGGCCGATGAGCCGACCACCAGCGAAACCCTGCACGAGCGCCACGTGGAAACGGAACGGCACGAGCACCACAAGCCGCAGCCATAAGCGGATGACGGCGGACCTCCGGTCCGCCTAGGATGCGGCTTCCGCCAAGGAGGTCGCCATGCACGCCCGTCTCGCCTTCGCAGTCGCCGCCGTCGCCATGCTCCCACTGACCGTGCAGGCGGAGGATGCTCCGCCTGCCGGCGGCCACGACCTCAGCGTGCTTCGCTGCGCGCGGCTGTTCGATCCTGCAGCGGGCAAGATCCTCGGCCAGTCCACCGTGATCGTCGAGGACGGCCGCATCAAGGAAATCCGCAGCGGCGCCGTCGACCCCGAGCCGTATCGCCAGGCCGCCTCAGGCCGGCGCTTCGCCTACGTCGATACCGGCGACAGCACCTGCCTGCCCGGCCTGATCGACTCGCACACCCACCTCACCTCCGAAACCAGCCCCACCGGTTTCACCGACCAGTTCCGCTGGAACATCGCCGACTACGCCGTGCGCTCCACCGTCTATGCGCGGCGCACCTTGCTGGCCGGCTTCACCACGGTGCGCAACCTGGGCGACGGCCAGAACGAATCGATCGCGCTGCGCAATGCCATCAATGCCGGCATCGTGGTGGGCCCGCGCATCTTCACCGCCGGCAAGCCGATCGGCTCCACCGGCGGCCATGCCGACCCCACCGACGGCTACCGCATGGACCTGGCCGGCGACCCGGGCATCAAGGACGGCATCATCAACAGCCCGGAAGACGCCGTCAAAGCCGTGCGCCAGCACTACAAGGACGGCGTGGACCTGCTGAAGATCATGCCCTCCGGCGGCGTGCTCGACGAAAGCGCCAGCGTGGACAACGCGCAGATGACCATCGAGGAGATCAAGGCCGTGGTCACCGCCGCGCACGACTACGGCTACACCGTGGCCGCGCATGCGCATGGCGCCGAAGCGATCCGCCGCGCGGTGCTAGCCGGGGTCGATTCGATCGAGCACGGCACCTTCATGAACGACGAGGACATGAAGCTGATGAAGCAGCACGGCACCTGGTACGTGCCCACCATCACCGCCGGCAAGTACGTGCAGCAGATGGCCGAAAAGCCCGGCTACTACCCGCCCCAGATCGCCGCCAAGGCCAGGCAGGTCGGCCCCATCATCCAGGCCACCGCGGGCAAGGCGTACAAGGCCGGGGTGAAGATCGCCTTCGGCACCGATGCGGCGGTCTACCCGCATGGCCAGAACGCGCGCGAATTCCAGTACATGGTGGAGGCCGGCATTCCGCCCATGGTGGCGCTGCAGGCGGCCACCACCCATGCGGCCGAACTGCTGCACAAGTCGGACGAACTGGGCCAGATCGCCCCGGGCCGCCATGCGGATGTGATCGCGGTGCCCGGCAATCCGCTGGACGACATCAAGGCCATGCAGCAGGTGAGCTTCGTGATGAAGGACGGGGTGATCTACAAGATGGACGGCAAGGCCTTCGAGCCCTGAAGCCCCGGCCAGGGCGCCGGAACAGGCCATCCTGTAGCATATGCCCATGAGCGAACAGCAGCCCAAGACCACCCATTTCGGTTTCCGCGACGTCCCGGTCGACGACAAGCAGAAGCTTGTCGGCCGCGTCTTCACCTCGGTGGCCGGCAGCTACGACCTGATGAACGACCTGATGTCGTTCGGCGTGCACCGCCTGTGGAAGCGCCACTTCGTGGCCATCAGCGGCGTGCGCAAGGGCGACCGCGTGCTGGACCTGGCCGGCGGCACCGGCGACATCGCCGCGCTGCTCAAGCCGGTGGTCGGCGCCGAGGGCGAAGTGGTGGTGGGCGATATCAACGCCGCCATGCTCACGGTCGGCCGCGACCGCCTCACCGACCGCGGCCTGGTCGGCGGCCTGCGCTGGACCCAGCTCAACGCCGAATGCCTGCCGTTCCCGGACAACAGCTTCGACGCCGTGACCATGGCCTTCGGCCTGCGCAACGTCACCGACAAGGACAAGGCCTTGGCCGATATCTGCCGCGTGCTCAAGCCCGGCGGCCGCGCGCTGGTGCTGGAGTTCTCCAAGGTGCAGAGCGAGCTGTTCGGCAAGCTGTACGACTTCCACTCGTTCAAGGTCCTGCCGAAGCTGGGCCAGCTGTTTGCGGGCGACGCCGACAGCTACCAGTACCTGGCCGAATCCATCCGCAAGCATCCGGACCAGCAGACGCTCAAGGGCATGATGGAGCGCGCGGGCTTCGGCAAGGTCGAGGTGCGCAACCTCACCAACGGGATCGTGGCGATCCACAAGGCCTACAAGCTGTAAGTCCCCCGCGGGCGGTCAGGCGACGCCGGCCGCCATGCTCTTGCGCTGGCGCTTGTCCGCATACATGGCCGCATCGGCCTGCGCGATCAGGGCTTCGGCATCGTGCGCATCGCGCGTGGCGACGATCATGCCGATGCTGGGGCCGGCGTAGTCGATCGTGGCGCCGGCCAGTCCGAAATGCCCTGACGTGGCGATCTGCAGGCGCGTGCGCATCGACGTCGCGTGGACATCGGCATCGCCGTCGTGCGGCGTATGCGACAGCACCACGAACTCATCGCCGCCCAGGCGCGCCACGAAATCCCCGGCGCGCAGCGCACTCTGCAAGCGCCCGCCGATCGCGGCGAGGAACTGGTCGCCGACTTCGTGGCCGTAGTGGTCGTTGATCGCCTTGAACTTGTCGAGGTCGACGAAGGCCACGGCCAATGCGCCGCCTTCCCTTCCCAGTGCGGCGAGGCGCCGGCGCATCTCTTCCATCAGCGCGCGGCGGTTGGGCAGATGAGTCGTGGTGTCGGTCAGGGCGCTGACCGCCAGCGAATCGTTGGCCTGGCGCAGCGCGTGCACCAGGCGCTCGCGCTCGATCTGCTGACCGATCAGGCGCGAGAACATGTACAGGATCTTTTCCGCGCCATCGGCCAGTGGCTTGCGCTCGCCGCTGGCGGCGCAGAGCGTGCCGTACAGCGTGCCGTCCTCGATGCGTACCGGCGTGCTGGTGTAGGTGGCGATGCCCAGCGCCATTGCGGCTTCGGAATCGGCCCAGCAGTTGGCCACGTCGTCGGTGTAAAGCCGGCCTTCCTCCAATGCGCGCTTGCACAAGGTGCCTTCCCAGGGCACTTCCAGGCCCTCGGGAATCTGCAGGCGCAAGGTATTGCGCGCGTACACCACGTGCTGCACGCCCGCGGCGGTGTCGATCCGCGTGAGGTAGGTGGACTCCAGGCCGGTCACGGCCTGCAGCAGTTCCAGCAGCGGACGGACCAGTTCCTCCAGCGTTTGCGCGCCGGTGACGGAATCCGCGAGCACACTGACGAAATCGATGGATGCGTAGCTCATGGGGAGCGGCGATAACTTGCGACGACGACTCTCATCGCATCTGCTTCTGTCACAAAGGGAAGGAGGCCACGGACGACCATAAAACTCGCCGCCGTGTCTTGCAACGGCAGCGAGCGCGAACGGATTCACATCAGCGGCAGCTCGCCCCGGACAAAAAGCGCTTACGGATTTGCCGCGGCAGGCGAAGCGCCGCGCAACTCGCGCCGCATCGCGAACAGCGCCGCCATCCACAGCCCCACGCAAGCCATGAACACCGCAAACGCATTGCCCATCGGCTGCGGCATGCACATGCCCAGGATCGAGGTGAACACCAGCGCCGCGCCCAGCACGTAGAACTGCCAGAACGGAATGCCATAGGCCATCGGCAGGAAGTGCAGGCCGGCGACCAGCGCGATCGCTGCGAGCTTCAGTTCCGGATGGCCGAGGTTATTGGCCACGTTGATCGCGATCAGGATGCCGACGCCTTCGCCGATGGTGGCCCACTGCACCACCTTTTCGGCACGCTGCGTGAGCTGGCGAACCTGACCCTCCTTGGAAATGGCCTGGTGCACGCTGCGCGCATACACCGCGAACGCCACGAACACAGCCACCGGTATCGCCAGATACGGGCTGCGCGCGCTATCGAGCTGGACGATGCCGGCGATGGCGAACACCGTGCCCCAGAAACTCATGATCATCGCGCCCCAAAATCCCATGCCGCTTTCCCCTTCCTGGTGGTTGTCGATCGAACGATGGCCGCCATCGGCTGCGCGAAACCGGCGTGGCTCGCGCAGTGGCGGTGGATCTGAAGATTTCCCCTTGGCTCTCCGGCCCTGCCAGCGATAGCGCTACAGCCGGGTGGAGACATGCAACTTCACCATGCGCCGTGACGGCCTACAAGAGAAGCCTGGTGCCTTGCGCGAAGCATTCGCTTCAGGCCGTCCGCCGCATCGGTGATGGTGCGTATCTCATCATGCCGGCACGAAGCTCACCAATCGCCGGCGTCATCGCGGCGATATGACAGGCGTCAGGACGCAGGATCGTGCGCGCGGTTTCAGATCGCACCGGGTTCCGGTTCGTAGTCGCCGCCGGCCGGATCGGCCAGCCACGCGTATCCCGCCTTGGCCAGTGCATCGGCAATGAACGCCTCGCCTTGCTGCGTATCGAGTTCGACGGTCTGGATAAGCGACCAGTCGTCGCGCTGGAACGGCGGCTGGTAAAGCAGATAGACCACGGCATGCGGTGCCTGGATCGATGGCCAGCTCAAGCCGTGATGCTCGAAACCCGCTGCCTGCACCTGTTCGTAGACGGCCAGCGCCGCCGCGTGGGTGTCGCGATGGTCGGCGGTGCTGATCAGCTCGCGCCAGCGCGCCTCGCGCCACGAGTTCTCATCTGGCACCACGATGCGCCGGTCCGGCAGCCCAAGCGGAATGATGTCCAGCGGACGGCGCAGCTCCACCAGCGCCAGGCGCTGCCCCTTCAGCGTGTGCCGCGGGAGATAGACCTGGCGCTTCGGATAGATGCTCGCATTGCGCAGCAGCGCCTCGAACAGCGCGCCCGCCGACGTCGTCGCCGCGTAGAACATGCCCAGCGCCGGGGCCCTGGCCACCAGCGCCGGTTGAATGGCCATGCGCGCGGTGGAGCGCGGATTCGCGCTCAGCGGATCGACCGGACTGCCATCCTGCAGCCGCGCGGGATGCACGCGAGCGTAGATCGTCGCGGGCATCGCGTCGAAAGCGATCCGCTCGAGCAGTGCGTCCTCACCATGCGTCATGCGTGTCCGCCTCCGTCATGGCGCGGGCGGCCTCGATCACCGCGGCCGGCTCGGTGGCGAAGACGTCCGCCGGCGCACGCGCCGCGCCATTCGCGCCGGCGAGCGCCAGCGTCGGGCCGTGCAGCCAGAAGGCGCGCCGCCAGCCGCCCTTGTCCGTTTCGGGCGTGAAGTCCGGATTCTGCGACAAGGCCAACATCAGCTCCTTGACGAGGGGCCGGATGGCGCCGGTCTCGTCGAACTGGAAGGCCGGGTGGCGGAAGGTGCGCTCGTTGGCGGACCAGACGCCGAACAGCTCGCCGCGGTCGCGCCGGTCCTTCGCCCACTGGCCCTTGTTGCCGGCCTTGCTGCCATGGCTCTCGCCGACCTCGGCCGAGGTCGGCCAGCCCAGGCCGAGCAGTTCATCGCGCAGTGCGGCCGAAGCCTGCGCCGGTGTCCGCGCCGGTGCAGCGATCACGACGGGCCCGATGTCGACTTCGGTGGCTATCGCCGCACGGAAGCTTCGGCTGAAACCTTCGAACAGCGAATCCAGCGTGGCGCCGGGGTCGTACTGCTCGATCTCGAACAGCACGCCGGATGACGAGCCGGCCTGATCCGCGCGCTTCAGCATGCGGCTCGCCCGCTCCGCGAGCTCCGTGGCGCGCACCTCCTGCACGGCATGGTCCGCGAACAGCTCGAAGTAGCGGACGGCCTGCGGGCTCTTGTCCTGGCGAAGCCTGGGCAACGTGCGTGCAGGCGCCAGCTGATCGAACGCGCCCATGCGGCGGGTCGCTTCCAGCAGCTTTCTGGCCAGGCTCTCCAGCTCGGCGATCTCGGTCCTGGTCAGCCAGTCGGCATCGCTGTCGGGACGGAACACGCGGAGCACGCCCTTGTAGCCAAGCTTGGCGATGCCGGCCGACGCGACACCCGGAGAGCGGATGAAAGAAGTCAGCGGCCGGCTACCGAAACGAACGTCGCCGTCAGCGGGAATTTCCATGATCGCCACGTGGCCATGGATGCTCATGTCGCCTCTCCTTCCAGCCACGGGGTACATGGCCGCATAGGCATGGTGCCCCATCTTATCCTCCTTATCAAGCTTATCCTGCATGAATCCCTCGATGCCCATCTTAGGGCGGCCGGGGATGGTGAGGAACCGCGAACGCTCCTAAATATCGATAAAATTCATTGAGATAGATCGCGCCGATTCGTGCACCTCTGAGCCATGGCGGCGCGAAGCCCCGCTTCGCTAGACAACGCCCTCGCTCTCCCGCAGCATCCCGGCCGATCCAGGGGAACCGCATCGCATGAGCAACAACACCTCGCAGCTCGAACGCCTCACTTTCTTTTCCGACGCCGTCTTCGCCATCGCCATCACCCTGCTGATCATCGAGGTGCACGTGCCGCACGTCAGTGCCATCGACGATGCGTCGTACTGGCAGGCGCTGGGCGAACTGCGCGGGAGCCTGCTGGGTTTCATGCTGAGCTTTCTGGTGATCGGCGCCTTGTGGATGTCGCATCACCGCGTATTCGGCTTGCTGCACGATTACAGCCCCAGGCTGATGTGGCCGAACCTGCTGTTGCTCATGTCCGTGGCCTTCATGCCGTTCGCCACTGCATTGATGAGCTCCAACCCGCGGGCGCGCGTGCCGGAGCTGGTCTATTCCGGCACCTTGCTGCTGGCCGGCCTGTTGCAGAACCGGCTTTTCAACATGGCGCTGCAGGCGCCGTACGTCCGCGCCGATGCGCCGGCCGAGGAAGTCGAAGCCGCGCGCTGGCGCTCCTGGGGCCTGCCGACGACCGCCGCCCTGTCGCTGATCGCCGCGTGGTTCGCACCGGGCTGGAACAATTTCCTGCTGCTCGGGATTCCTGTCATGGTGCGGCTGTATGCTGCCGCTGGCCGGCGCCGCGCACTGCGCCAAGAGGCGGTGGCCGGCGCCTGATCGTTTCCGGAGCCGGCATGTCCACACGTTTTCGCCTGTTCGCCGCCGCGGCCGCCGCGCTGGGGTGGTTCGCGCTGATCCTGCAGTGGCTGTTGTCGATCCAGTTGACGATGGCGAACGGACAGGGCGCGCTGGCCGGCACGTGGATCTACTTCGGCTTCTACACGATCCTGACCAATATCCTGGTGGCGCTGGCCTTCACCGCCGGCGCGCTCGGACCGCGCGGAACGTTCACCCGCTTCTTCCATCGCCCCGGCACCTGCACGGCGGTGGCGATGAGCATCGTGGTGGTGAGCGCGGTCTACAACGTGATGCTGCGGCAGCTGTGGCATCCGCAGGGTTGGCAGCTGTTCGCCGACGCCACGCTGCACGACGCCATGCCGCTGGCCTTCCTTGCGTATTGGTGGTTCGCGGTGCCGAAGGCCTCGCTGGCCTGGCGGCAGATCGTCACGTGGCAGGGTTATCCGGTCGCCTATTTCGCCTATGCATTGGCACGTGGCGCCATCAACGGCTGGTATCCCTACCCGTTCCTCGACGTGACCCGCCTGGGCTACGGGCAAGTCGTCGTGAATGCGCTGCTGGTGCTGCTGTTCTTCATCGCCGTGGCGCTGCTGTTGGTGGCATTGGCTCGCTGGCAGGCACGCCGCACGGCACAGACGGCCACCCAGCCCGCCTGACGCTTCCGTCACGCGCTTGCGGCAGAATGCGCGCACGCGCCAACCACCCCGGACCGCCATGCGCATCCTGTCGATCGGTTTCGCCCTACTGCTCGTTACCGCGCCCGCGCTCGCCCAGGACGGTGATGCGGCGGCTTTTTTCGTCAAGCTCTACGCGGAAAAGTGCATGAAGCACTACAGCAAGCCCGACACGCTGAAGGCGGAATTCGAGGCCGCCAAGACGCCGGAACTGCCCGCCTCCACCGCAGGGTTCTTCCTCGGCGGCATGCCTGGCAAGGCCTGGCCGCAACGCGGACCGGGCCAGGGGCGTTTTGTGGTGTCGCTGCGTGATGACGGCATCTGTGCGGTGTTCGCGCAGCACGCGGACGACGTGGCCGTGGAAAAGGGCTTCAGGAATCTGGTATCGACGAGCCCGCCGCCACTCACCGCCGCCGCGGACAAGGACGAACACGAGATGTCGCCAACCGGTCCGATCCACACGCTGAGCTATACGTGGTCGCGCCCCGGCGACAGCAGCGAGTTGCTGTTCACTCTGACTACGGCCGTCTCGCCGGATGCCCCGGTGCAGGCCATGGCCTCGCTTGGGCTCACCAGGAAATAAGCGAATCAACTACGGGTTCGAAGGTCTTCCAGCCACTCGCCGGCGAGATGGGTGTGGTCTTCGTGATCGGTATCGCGCCATGGCTCGCGCAGCGCTTCTTCGTACCAGCGGCGGCAGGAAGGCAGCGCGCGCAAACGTTCCGCATAAGCGGCTGTTGCTGCGGACACCGGCAGGTCGTAGGTCTGGATGCGATATGCCACCGGCGCGTAGAACGCATCGACAGCGCTGAAGCGCGCACCGGCAAGGAACGGCCCGCCGAAACGCTGCAACCCTTCCGCCCATAGCTCATCCAGCCGCGCCAGATCCGCCTTCAGCGCGTCCGGCTGATGGAACAGCCGCACACGGATACCGCAGCTCATCGAGGCGTTCTCGCGCAGCGCGCCGAAACCGGCATGCATCTCCGCCGCCCCACAGCGCGCCCAGGCGCGCGCGGCGGGATCCTCCGGCCACACGCCCGGATGCCGCTCGGCCAGGTATTCGGCGATGCCCATCGAATCCCACAGCACCGTGTCGTCATCGTGCAGGCATGGCACCTTGCCGTTCGGCGCGAAGCGGCGGAAGTTCGCCCAGTTATGGTTGCCTTCGAAGCGCACCAGCTGCTCCTCGAAAGGAATACCCAGCTCGTGCAGCAGCACCCAGGGGCGCATCGACCAGGACGAGTAGTTCTTGTTGGCGATGTAGAGGGTGTACATGCCGGCCTCTCCCCATGCGGCGTGGGCTTGAGCGCCAAGCCTAAGCCGGAAGGCTGGGGAATGGCAGCTGCAAGGGTCGGAAAGCGCCTACATGCCGCGCAGCAACTCTCGGCACGCACTTTCGGAATCGTTCGATTTCCCCTCTGGCGAAAAACAACAAAAATGTTGTAACTTGATCCAGACACGGCGGGCAAGCCGATGAAGTACAGCGAGTTCATTCGCTGGCTCAAAGCCAAGGGAGTGCTGTTCGAACGCCAGCGGGGCAGCCACGTCTTCGTAAGGCATGGCGGAAAATCATCCGTCGTCCCTGATCACGGCGCCAAGGAGATTCCGGAGCCGCTGCGAAGGAAAATCCTGAAAGACCTTGGCCTTTGATCTGCCGGCGAGTACGGGAGCCAGTCATGCAATACCCGATCAAACTCAAGCTCGCGGACGGCGCTTATGTCGCCTCATGCCGCGATCTCCCGGCGTTCAACAGTGTCGGCGATACTCAAGCCGAGGCATTGCGCGAATCCGTGGATGCCCTGGCGCTTGCGCTGCAGGGATATATCGACGATCGCCGTCCGATCCCGCAGCCCTCGGAGAAAAAAAGGGGCGAGCACTGGGTAGCTCTTCCCGCGCTGGACGTCGCGAAAATCGGTCTTTACGAAGCCATGCGCGCCAAAGGCATGCGCAAGTCCGACCTCACTCGCCTTCTCCACGTACATGCCCCTCAGGTAGACCGCCTGCTGAGCCTTGCCCATCAATCCAAACTCGAACAGGTCGAGGACGCGCTGGCGTGCCTGGGCTATCGAGTGGATGTGCTCGTGACGCCGATGGACAGCCGCCGGATGGCCTAAGGGCTCTGAGTCAGATCGGTCCGATCATCGGCCGCCAACTCAGGTATCGAGGATCACCAAGGTGCCATGGCTCCCCGCCGCCACCGCATGCGGCACGCCCGCCGGCACCACGTACAGCTCGCCGGCGCCGACGCGCACGACGGCGCCATCGATCTCCAGCAGCATCTGCCCGTCGAGCACCAGCAGGCCTTCCGGATAGTCGTGGCATTCGTCCGGATACGCCGACGCGTCCATCCGCAGCACTTTCAGATGGGCGCCGCCGAAGCGCGCCAGCACCTGCGACGTCCATGCCTGCGGCAGGCTGGCGGCGGCTTCGGCCAGGGCGATCCGTGTCATGCGCGCCTCAGCACTGCTTGGCCGGCGTGGCCGCGATCGACGCGGTGGACGCCGGCGCTGCGGGGCGCTTGCGCGCATTGGCCAGGATCACGCCGCCGACGGTGATCGCACCGCCCACCACGGTGAGCAGTGCCGGGCGCTCGCCCAGCCAGACCCAGCCGATCAGCACCGCGATCGGCGGCGAGAAGTAGATGAAGCTGCTCACCTGCGAAGCGGAAGCGCGTTGCAGCGCCGCGTTCCACGCGATATAGCCGATGAAGGTGGGCGCGATGCCCAGCCACAGCAGCGAGCCGATATGCGCCATCGGCGCATGCGCCAGCGCGTGCGGCAGGCCCAGGCCCAGCGGCAGCGCGGCCAGCGCGCCGGCGAAGAAAGTGAAGCCGGTGACGCCGAGCATGCTGTTGCGCGCGAACAGCGGCTTCTGGCCCACGAACAGCACCGCCGAACAGACCACGCTGACCAGCACCAGCGCCGCCATCGGCTCGAACTTCACGCCCTTGCCGCTGGCCAGCACCACCACCACCACGCCGACCAGGGCTATCCCCAAGCCGGTGAGCGTGCGCGCCGACAGCCGCTCGCGCAGCCATACCGCGGACAGCGCCGCCGTGGCGGCCGGGATCAGCGAGATGATGATCGCCGCCGTACCGCTGGCGACGCGGGTTTCGGCGGTGTTGAGGCAGAAGTGGTAGGCCGTCAGGCCCAGCACGCCGAGCGCCGCCAGCTGCGGCCAGTCCTTGCGGGCCGGCAGCGGCACGCGCTTGAACAGCAGCAACACGGCGAAGCACAGCGCGCCGATGCCTAGGCGCGCGAAAGCCACTTCGCCCGGGGTGAACGAGCCCAGCGCGTGGGCGATCGCGGCATAGGCCGAGGACCAGGTAAGCAGGGCGATGCCGATATAGGTCAGGGCGCGCCCGTCGAGGCGTTCCGGGGTGCTCATGGGGATGGTTCCTGGGGCGGAAACAAGGGGAAATCGTAGATCGGCGCCGGCCGCCCCGGAATGATGAATCAGCGTAGGATGGGCATGTTTCGCCAACGATCGAACCATTCCATGAACGCTCTTACCTTCGAATCGAAACCCACCTGGGACACCAAGGATTGGCAGATCCTGGAAGCCCTGCAGCAGGACGCCCGCCTGGGCTACGCCGAGCTGGGCCGCAAGGTGCGGCTCTCCGCGCCGGCCGTGGCCGAGCGGGTCAAGCGCCTGGAGGAAGCCGGCGTGATCACCGGCTATCGCGCCCAGGTCGATCCGCGCCGGCTCGGCTACGACATGGAGGCGATGATCCGCCTGCGCTGCGACGGCGGCACCTGCGCACGCGTCGGCGCCCTGGTCGCCGGCATCCCCGAGGTACTCGACTGCCGCCGCCTGGCCGGCGAGGACTCCGCGCTGCTGCGCGTGGTGGCGATGTCGGTGCCGCACCTGGAAAACGTGCTGGACCGGTTGCTGAAGATCCATCCGAGCATCAACACCACCACCCTGGTAGTGCTGCAGACCTCCCATGCCAACCGGCCGATCACGCAGGCCATGCGCAACGCGGCCAACGCCACGCTGGGTTGAATGCCCGGCGATCGCGCGGGTTATGCTCGCGCGGTTGCCAAGGAGCCAAGCGCATGCGCGAGCTGTATCCCCAGATCGAGCCGTACAAGACCCAGCGCATCGCGGTGGACGGCCTGCACACCTTGTTCGTGGAGGAATGCGGCAACCCCGACGGCTTGCCGGTGATCTTCCTGCACGGCGGCCCGGGCGCCGGCGTGTCGCCGTATCACCGCCGCTTCTTCGATCCGCGGCGCTACCGCATCGTGCTGTTCGACCAGCGCGGCGCCGGCCGCTCCACGCCGTTCGCGGAGCTGCGCGACAACACCACCTGGCACCTGGTGGCCGACATCGAAACCATCCGCGAGGCGCTGGGCATCGAGCGCTGGGTGGTGTTCGGCGGCTCCTGGGGTTCGACGCTGGCGCTGGCCTATGCGCAGGCGCATCCGGAACGCGCGCTGGGCCTGGTGCTGCGCGGCATCTGGCTGGTGCGCGACGAGGAAATCCGCTGGTTCAACGAACTGGGCGGCGGCGCGGCCTTCGTGCGTCCGGTGGAGTGGAACCGCTATCTCGCCCACATCCCCGAAGCCGAACGCGGCGACATGGTGGAAGCGTACTGGCGCCGCCTGGACGACGCCGATCCGCAGGTGCGCCTCAGCGCCGCGCTGGCCTGGGATGCCTGGGAAAGCAGCTGCATCGCGCTGGCCGACACGCCCTACGATCCGGCCGACGCGGGCACACAGGAATCGGCGATCAGCAAGGCGCGCGCCGAAGTGCATTACTTCCGCCACCGCGCGTTCCTGGAGCCGGGGCAATTGCTGCGCGACGTGGACAAGATCCGCCGCATTCCGTCGACCATCGTGCATGGCCGCTACGACCTGATCTGCCCGGTGAAGAACGCATACGACCTGGCCGAAGCATGGCCGGAGGCGGATTTCCACGTGGTGACCGCGGGGCATGCGGCGTATGAGACGGAGATCGTGGATGTGCTGGTGCGAGCTACCGACGGATTGGCGGATCGGTACGCTGCGTAAGCGCATCGAAGCGAGAGGGGCTTGTTCGTATCTCAAATGAGATACAAAATGGACCTACCCGGTCCCTCAAAGCTAATCCCATGGCTCACACTTCGATGCTCCACGTCCGCGTTGATGACGAACTCAAGGCCATCGCCACGGAGAAGCTCGCCGACATCGGGCTCACCGTTTCCGACGCCGTACGCATCCTGCTGACTCGTATCGTCAAGGAAGGTGGCCTCCCGGCTGCCCTAACAGTCGACTCGAATGCCTATGACGCATGGTTCCGCGCCAAGGTGCACGAAGCTCTCGAAGACAAGCGACCACCCTCGTCGCACCAGCAAGTCATGGATGATGCTCAAGCGCTGATCGAGAGGAAAAGGCGTGCCCGACGTTGAATGGCGACAGACAGCGCGAGCCGATTTGCTCGCCATCATTGACTACATCTCCGACGACAACCCAGATGCCGCGCAACGGCTCAAGGATGATATCGAGACCCGGGTAGCCGGGCTCCCTGCGCAACCGAGGCTCTATCGCACGGGCCGTGTGCCAGGCACGCGAGAGATGGTCGTACACCCGAACTACGTTGTGGTTTATGCGGAGCTCGGCAAAGTCATCGCGATCCTTCGCGTCTTGCATGCTGCGCAACAATGGCCGCCGGCTGGCTTGCCATGACGTCAGCACGCCTGGGTTGATACGCGCTAAGGCAAGCCAACGTAGCTCCGCTTGAAATTCACCGCCTGCGCCATCCCCGGCACCCTCCACTCGCCCAGCACGGTGAGCTGCTTGCCGTCCGGCGCGAGCTGCCAGCGTTGTTCGAGCTGAGAGCCGTCGGCGTACTGAATCGACACACGCAGGCCGCCGGCTTCGCGGAAGCCGGCGACCATCGCGTTGCCGGACAGCGATTGGCGGCGTTGCCCATCGAGGCGTACGTCCATGTTCTGGCCGTTGGCGAAACGGACCTGCACCGATTGCGCGTCCTGCTGCACCAGCAGCACGTTGTCCTGTTCGAGCGTGGGCGGCAGCGCGTAGTCGCCGCGGAAATCCTGGGCCTTGTCGTCCTTGCTGCTGTCGCTGGAAGCGCTCTTGCCGCCGCGGCCGCCATGGCCGCCACCCATATGGCCGCCTCCGCCCATGCCGCCGCCCCCCATACCTCCACCGCCCATGCCGCGCCCCATGCCACCACCACGGCGGCCACCGCCGCTGCGCGCGCCTTGCGCCGGCGCGCCGCTCGACGAAGCCGCCGCGGGCGCGGCCGTGGCACGGGCCGCTTCGCGCAGCAGGCCTTGCACGGTGTCGGGGGTATCGCTGTTGCGGTCATCGAGGCGCCAGGCGCCGGCGTAGCTGGCGGTCTGCGTCTGGTCGGCATGCAGGTCGCTGGCAATCAGCGCGACCGCGCCGAGAATCGTGAGCTGCAAAAGCAGCAAGAGAAAGCCGTGGCGGCGGCGAAAGCTCCGGGCCATACATGCAACCGTCAGTCACCCCTGGATGGGCATACGGATGGATGACGCGCGAATCGGGCTGCGGTTGACATGGCGCTGACACATCGCAAGAAACGGAGGGGCCGGACTTCGCGTTCGCGCCATAGTGCGCGCAACCCAAACGTGGAATGCCCCGATGCTCACCCTGTACGACTACCTGCCCTCGCAGAACGGCTGGAAAGTGCGCCAGCTGCTGCAGCATCTAGACCTGCCCTATCGCACCGTGCCGGTGAGCATCTTCGAAGGCGAAGGCCGCCAGCCCGACTTCCTGCGCATCAACCCCACCGGCACCGTGCCGGCGCTGCAGCTGGACGACGGCCGCAGCCTGGCCGAGTCGAACGCCATCCTCGCCTACCTCGCCGAAGGCACGCCCTATCTGCCAGGCGACGCCTATGGCCGCGCCAAGGTGCTGCAGTGGCTCAACTTCGAGCAGGAACGGGTGGAGTCGGTGATCGGCTCGCTGCGCTACTGGACGCTGACGGGGCAGCTGGCCAAGCGTGGGCCGGCTCTGGTGGCCTTGAAGCGCGAAGCCGGGCTGCGCGCACTGGCCATCCTCGATGCCGAGCTGGCCGCCCGCCCCTTCATCACGGGCGAGCGCTACACCATCGCCGATATCTCGCTCTTCGCGTATACCAGGCTGGCAGGCGATGCGGGATTCGAGCTCCAGCCTTATGCGCATCTGCGCGCATGGATGGCGCGCGTGGAAGCGCAGCCCGCGCACCTGAGCGAGCGGTTCCCGTACACGGTCGATCCGCACGCACCGGCTTGAGCGCAAGCCGCCCTCCCTCCGTCGACCCGTGGGCAGAAGGATCTCAAGGCGCGGGTCTGTACGAGGCTGCTGCCCCGGTTTATACCCGGCGTCTCTCAGTACCCCCGGTACGGGCCGCCCCGCCGAGGCAATGGCATACTCGGCGCTCCCGTTGACCGGAGCATCCCATGCGCCTTCTTAGCGCCCTTGCCATCGGCGCCTTCAGCCTGCCGCTGGCCGCCTACGCCGCCGATCCTCATTCCTACGCCCAGCCCGACCAGGTGCGCGTCACCCACCTGGACCTGGACCTGAAGATCGACTTCCCGCACAAGCAGCTCGACGGCGTGGCCACGCTGAAGCTGGACTGGAAAGACGCCAAGGCGCAGGCGCTGGTGCTGGATACGCGTGACCTGAAGATCGCCAAGGTGGAAGCGGTGGATGCCGCCGGCAAGGCCAGCGCGCTGAAGTACGCGCTGGCGCCGGCCGACAAGCAGCTCGGCAGCAAGCTCACCATCCAGGCGCCGCAGCATCCGGCGCAAGTGCGCATCGCCTACGTCACCGCGCCCACCGCCTCGGGCCTGCAGTGGCTGACGCCGGAGCAGACGGCCGACAAGAAAGCGCCCTTCATGTTCTCGCAGTCCGAGTCCATCCACGCGCGCTCGTGGGTGCCGCTGCAGGATTCGCCGGCGATCCGCTTCACCTACAGCGCGCATGTCAGCGCGCCGAAGAACGTGCGCGTGGCAATGAGCGCGCTCAACGACGCCAGGCACGCGCTGGACGGCGATTTCCGCTTCGACCAGCCGCATCCGATCCCGTCCTACCTGCTGGCCGTCGCCGCCGGCGATATCGACGTGAAGGAAACCGGCCCGCGCTCGGCCGTGTATGCCGAACCCAGCGTGGTCGGCAAGGCCGCGAAGGAATTCGAGGACACCGAAAAACTGATCAAGGCCACCGAGCAGCTCTACGGCCCCTACGCGTGGGGCCGCTACGACCTGCTGGTGCTGCCGCCGTCCTTCCCGTTCGGCGGCATGGAAAACCCGAACATGACCTTCGCCACGCCGACCGTGCTGGTGGGCGACAAGAGCCTGGTCTCGCTGGTCTCGCATGAGCTGGCGCATTCCTGGTCGGGCAACCTGGTGACCAGCGCCGCGTGGCGCGACATCTGGCTCAACGAAGGTTTCACCACCTACGTGCAGGGCCGCATCACCGAAGCGGTGTACGGCAAGACGCTGGCCGACGAGGAAGCGCTGCTGTCCGCGCGCGACCTGCAGAAGCATATCGGCGAGATGCCGGAGAACTCGCAGAAGCTGGCGCCGGAACCGCACGGCGTCGACGCGGACGACACGCTGTCCGACGTGGCCTACACCAAGGGTTCGTGGTTCCTGCGCACGCTGGAACAGCGCTTCGGCCGCAGCACCTTCGATGCGTACCTCAAGGGCTATTTCGCCCACTTCGCGTTCCAGAGCATCGACACCGAACAGATGCTGGAGTACCTGAAAGCCAATCTGTTCGACAAGAACCCGGGCAAGATGGACTGGGCCGAAGTGAAGGAGTGGGTGTACGAGCCGGGCATTCCGAAGAACGCGCCGCTGCCCGTTTCGCCGCGCTTCGACGCGATCGACAAGGAACGCGCCGGCTTCCTCGCCGGCTCGCTGGCGGCCGACAAGCTCGACGCCAAGGGCTGGAACACGCAGGAATGGATGTACTTCCTCGACGGCCTGCCGGACGTCGCGCCGCTGGACAAGCTGCAGCAGCTCGATGCCGCCTGGCATCTCACCGGCACGCCGAACGCCGAGATCGGCATGCGCTGGTACAGCCACGCCATCGCCGCAGGCGACAAGGCCGTGTGGAGCGCCGCCGCCGAGCACATGACGCGCATCGGCCGCCTGTACCTGACCACGCCGCTGTACCGCGCCTTCGTCAAGACGCCCGAAGGCCTGGCCTATGCCGAGCAGGTGTATGCGAAGGCCAAGTCCGGCTATCACCCGATGACCCAGGACGCCGTCCAGCGGATCATCGACAAGGCCAGGCACCCGGCGGCGAAGAAGCCGGCCAAGTGATCGACGCCGCACGGCGCGCCGGGCTTGATCGGCGCGCCGTGCGACCCGACATGCTCTCCTTTCTCCTGCGCGGATCGTCACGATGACCAAGTCCACCCTTCCCGCCGCCGGCCAGGGCAGCCAGCGCCCCTTGTGGCAGCGGCTGCTGATCCGCCGCCTGAAATTCCTCGCCATCGTGGCGCTCGTGCTGGGCCTGGGCCTGGGCGGCTGCTATCTGTTCGCGCCGCAATGGCTGCTGCGCGCGGAAGTGGCGCGCAAGGCGATGGCCGCGCACGTGGAAACACACTCGGTGCAGGTGGGCGACACCAAGTGGGTCTATTACGAAGGCGGCAAGGGTCCGACCCTGCTGCTGCTGCACGGCTTCGGCGCCGACAAGAACGTGTGGCTGGAACAGCTGCGCCTGCTCACCCCGAATTTCCATGTGATCGCGCCGGACCTGCCGGGCTGGGGCGATTCCACCCGCGTCGACGGCGCCAGCTACAACATCGACGCGCAAGCCGCGCGCCTGCAGGGCTTCGTCGCGGCGCTGCGGCTGCAGCAGGTGATCCTGGTCGGCCATTCGATGGGCGGCGCCATCGCCGGCACCTACGCGGCCGATCATCCGGAGCACGTGGCCGCGCTGGCGCTGATCGACGCGTTCGGCCTGAAGACCAAGGAGAACGAGTTCGAGCGCCAGTCGCTGGCCGGCAAGAACCTGTTCAACTACGACGACCGCGCCGGCTTCGAACGCGCCACCTTGCTGGCGTTCGAGAAGATGCCCAGCATCCCCGGCCGCTTCGTCGACGTGCTGATCGAGAAGAATCAGCGCGAGCGTCCCTTTGTCGACCGCACCTTCCACGAGCTGCTCGATCCTTCGCAGTACCTGTCGGTGCAGAACCGCCTGGACCGCCTGACCATGCCGGTGCTGGGGCTGTGGTGCCACGACGACAAGATCATCGACATCTCCGGGCTCGACAGCCTGCGCAACGGCCTGACGCATTCCAGCGCGATCAGCTCCTCGGTGCTCAGCGGCTGCAATCACATGCCGGTGCTGGAGAAGCCGGAGGAGACCGCGCGGATCCTCGGCGCCTTTGCCGTGCAGCACATGCCGCTGGGCGGCTGATGTTCAACGAAGGGAGTCCGGCATGCTGATCGAAGGACGCTGCCACTGCGGCAATATCGCGTTCGTGCTGGACTGGCAGCCCGACCCCGAGAGCATCCCTGCGCGCGCGTGCACCTGCACTTTCTGCACGCGCCATGGCGGCGTGTGGACCTCGAACCCCGATGGCAAATTGCAGGTGCGCGTGGCCGATCCCGCGCGCGTCTCGCGCTACGCCTTCGGTACCGAAACCGCCGCGTTCCAGATCTGCATGACTTGCGGCGTACCGACGGTGGTCACCAGCCGCATCGACGGGCGGCTGTATGCAGTGGTCAACGTCAACTGCTTCGAGAACGTCGACCCGGCGCTGCTCAAGCACAGTTCCGGCTCGCTGGACGGCGAAAGCGTCGGCGACCGCCTGGCGCGCCGCCAGCGCAACTGGATCGGCCAGGTGGATTTCCCCGCGGCCGACGGCTGAATTTAAAACTTTCTTTAGTCGCCGCAGCCATGCTGCTCTGCGACAATAGGCGACGCCGCGCCCCGCCTGCTTCGCGGCCT
The DNA here is from genome assembly GCF_018599165.1 of Dyella sp. LX-66. Classification (NCBI taxonomy): domain Bacteria; kingdom Pseudomonadati; phylum Pseudomonadota; class Gammaproteobacteria; order Lysobacterales; family Rhodanobacteraceae; genus Dyella; species Dyella sp. LX-66. The sequence goes on along the minus strand of NZ_JAHFVJ010000006.1, from coordinate 214,029 downwards.
GCCTGAAAGAAATCCATGACTACCGCTATCCACGACGAGCCCCAGGGCTTGCGGCTGACCTGGCGCATCGTCCAGATCGTCAGCTTCACCTTCCTGGCCTATCTGGTGATCGGCCTGCAGCTGGCCGTGCTGCCTCCGTTCGTGCACAACGACCTGGGCTACGGCGCGGTGCTCGCCGGCCTGGTGGTGAGCACGCAGTACATCGCTACCTTCCTTAGCCGCGGCTTCGCCGGGCGCACTTCCGACACCGCAGGTCCGAAGCGCGCCGCGATGATCGGCATGGCCGCCTGCGGCGTCAGCGCCGTGCTGATGATCGTCGCCGCCCTGCTGCGGCCCTGGCCGCTGGCCTCGTTCGCGCTGCTGCTGGCGGGACGCCTCGCGCTGGGCGTGGGCGAGAGCTGCGTGGGCACGGGCTGCATCATGTGGGGCATCGGGCGCGTGGGGCCCGCGCATACGGCCAAGGTGATTTCGTGGAATGGCGTGGCGACGTACGGCGCGCTCGCCGCGGGCGCGCCGCTGGGCGTGCAGCTCACCAGCGCCTTCGGTTTTATCGGCATCGGCATTGCGGGTGCACTGCTGATGGTGCTCGGCCTGCTGCTGGGATGGCGCCGGCCGGCGGCGAAAGTGGAATCCGGCGAACGGCTGCCGATGCATCACGTGTTCGGCCGCGTGTTCCCCTACGGCATGGGCCTGGCCCTGGGCGCGGTCGGTTTCGGCGCGCTCGCCACCTTCGTCACCCTGTACTACGCGGCGATGGGCTGGAGCGGCGCGGCGGCCACGCTGAGCGTGTTCGGTGCGTGCTTCGTCGGCGTGCGGCTGGTGCTGGGCGGGGCGATCTCGCGCTTCGGCGGCTATCGCGTGGCGCTGGTGTCGTTCACGGTGGAATGCGCGGGGCTGATCGTGCTCGCGTCGGCGGGCAGCGCGGCGATGGCGATGTTCGGCGGCGCGCTGACGGGCCTGGGTTTCTCGCTGATTTTCCCGGCGCTGGGCGTCGAAGCGGTGCAGCGGGTGACGCTGAGCAATCGCGGTTCCGCCCTGGGCGCGTACTCGGTGTTTACCGACCTGGCGCTGGGCGTGGCCGGACCGCTGGGCGGATGGCTGGTGTCGGGCGGGCGCTATGGGCCGCTGTTCGCCACCGCGGCGGTGTTCTCGGTGGTCGCGATCGCGCTCACCGCATGGCTCTATCTGCGCTACGGCCGCCGCATTGCGTAGGTTGGGGTGAGCGCAGCGAACCCCAACGGTGCAAGCCTCGTGCGCACCGCACTGTTGGGGTTCGCTGCGCTCACCCCAACCTACCGCGGGTCAATCCGCGACGTCGGCCACCAGCCGGTCGAGCTCCGCCTTCAGGATCGCCCCGTTCTGCCGCAGCCAGTCGCGCTGCTCACGCCATTCGGGGAAGAGGTGCTCCACCTGCGCCCAGAAGCGCGGCGAATGGCTGCGCACTTTCAGATGGCACAGCTCGTGCGCCAGCACGTAGCGCAAGGCCGCGGGCGGCGCGAGCGCCAACGCGAGATCGAGGTTGATGCGATCGCGCGTGTCGAGGCTGCCCCACAGGCTTTTCATCGCACGGATGCGCAGCGCGGTGGGCGCCAGCCCCAGCTGCGGCACGTAGCCGGCCATCCAGCGCGCGACGTCGCGGCGCATCAGCGTTTCGAAATACGAGGCGAGCAGGCCACGCGCCACCGGCAGCGCGCGCGTATGCGGACGCGGCAGCACCAGGGTAAGGCCGCCTTCGTAGGGTTCGACTTTCGGATACGGGCCTTCGGCCCAGTCCAGCAAGGTGATTTCGCCGCGCAGCGGGAATTCGGTGGCATAGCCCAGGCGCAACGGCGGCAGCGGCTTGGTCACCAGGTTCAATTCGTCGAGCTTCTTCTCCAGCCAGTCGACATGGCTGCGCAGGAAGGCGCTGACCTGGGCCGGATGCGTGCCGTGCGGATAGGAAACGCGTGCGCCTTTCGGCGTGACGGTGAGACGCAGGCGACGCGCGCGCGGATGCGCGGACTTGAGCACGCGGATGGTCCCGCCGCTCGTCGTCGACAATTCCAGCCAATCGCCTTCCAGATGCTGCGTCATCGGTACTACCCCGTCGTGCCTTCTATGCTGCTCCCGGCCGCCCTGTCCCGCCATTGTCCGCCCGCCACTGTGGGGAGAGCATGCAGGCTATGCAAGACGGCTGGGTGACGCCCGGCGCGGGGGCGCCGGGAACGAGCTTAGATGGGGTTTGGCGGGAAAAATTCCAGCCGTGACGGGGGTTTCGGAGCATGGGCCGCATAACCGCGCGGCCTGGCGGGCGGCAGCTCGACGCTTTCGAGCTGCCGTTCAGCCTGGGGGCTCAGCTGTCGGCCGGGCGGGGCAGGCCGAACCACTCCTCCAGCTTGCCCAACAGGCGCTCCAGCTCCAGGGTCAACAGGGCGAAGCTGGCGTCCATCTCGGCCGCGGCGTCCTGGTGGCTGTCGCCCATCTCATCCATGACGACGTCCAGGAACTTGAGCTTGCGCACCACCAGGTCCTCGCCCAGCACGAAGCTCATGCGGTCGTCGAACACCAGGCCCAGCTGGAACACCTGCTTGCCGTTGCGCAGGTGCTCCTTCATCTCCTCGCTGTCCAGCTCCTGGCGGCGGCAGCGGGCGATGGCGCCGGTGGCGGTGGCCGGGTCGCGCAGCTCGCATTCGTCGCCCAGGGCCAGGCCGGCCGGCAGGTTGCCGGTGGCCAGCCAGTCGGTCATCAGCACGCGCGGGCCTTCCTCCGGCGCCAGCGGCACCGCGGGGAAGCTGCCCAGGGCCTCGCGCATCTGGGTCAGCGCGTTTTCGGCGGACTTGCGGCTGGAGGTGTCCAGCACCAGCCAGCCGTTGCGCTTGTCCACATAGGCCGACAGGCGCGAGCTGCGCACGAAGGCGCGCGGCAGCAGTTCGGTGAGCAGGTCTTCCTTGAGGCGCTTGCGCTCGCGGCCGCCGACCTTGCGGCCTTCTTCCTCGGCGATCTTCTGCACCTTGCGCTGCAGCTCGTCGTTGACCACGGCGGCCGGCAGCAGCTTGTCCTCGCTGCCTACGGTGACCAGCGTGCAGGCCTTCACCGCATGGGTGAGCGCCGCCTCCTCGCCCCGCCCCACCGGCGGCACGAAGCCCTTGGTGCCCATTTCCAGTGGCCCGCAGGGGCGCAGGCGGTGCTCGGCCAGGACTTCGTCGAGTCGGTTGAGGTCTTCGGCCACGGCGGGGGAAAAGCGGAACAGCGTGAGATTGCGGAAGAACATGACTGGGCTGGGTATCCGGGCGGTCTGGCGGCCCCGGACCGGGGCGCACGAAACGACCATCATACCGGATGAGGCCGCCCCGGCCCTCGCTCATGCCGTCCGGGGCATGTCGATATGCCCACCCTGGATGGATCGCCGCGGCCTCGGATATGCGGCCTAGGAAAAAGTACGAAGCCGCGCACGGATTCGTTTAGCCATCTATACATCCAAAAAACTTTTCGCTATAACGGACTCGCATGCCGCATCGCAACATTCTGGGAGAAGTTGCGCGGTCATGTCTCGAGCGAAAAGCGTCGGCCGCGTCAGCGGCTTCCGACAGCGTCGCTTTCGACCATCCATCGGATTGAACAGCACCATCCAGGCACTGCGGGCACCGCAGGCTTAGCCGCGGCATGCCATGTCCGCGGGGAGCTTGCGCGCCCGCTCAATGGGGAGAGCACGACGCAATGACGAACTCGGCGACGAACGGCAACTCGGGCGGCAAACGATTCCTGGCGCTGGCCATCGGCCTGTGCATCAGCGGCGGCGCGCTCGCGCAGGCCACCACCGGCGGCATCTTCGGCCAGGTCGCGGCGGGCCAGGGCGACAGCGTCTTGATCAAGAGCGGCACGGGCCTGAGCCGCGAGGTGCCGCTGGACGACAAGGGCCGCTACAGCGTCGCGCAGCTGCCGCTGGGCACGTATACGGTGACCTTGCAGCGGCAAGGCCAGGCGGTGGAAACGCGCGACAACATCGCGATCCGCGTGGGCGCGGGCACCGAGGTCTCGTTCGCCGGCGCGGTGTCGGCGCAGAACCTCGGCGGCGTCAGCGTCACCGCGAATGCCTTGCCGGCGATCGACGTGTCCAGCGTCGACTCGCGCACCGTGGTCACGTCCGACCAGCTCGCCAAGGTGCCGCTGGGCCGCAGCTCCGAAGCCATCGCCTTGCTGGCGCCCGGCGTGGTGAACAACGGCGGCAGCTTCAGCGGGCCCACCGGGCAGTCGCTGGTGAGCTTCGGCGGTTCCTCGGCCAGCGAGAACGCGTACTACGTCAACGGCTTCAACACCACCGACCCGCTGCGCGGCTTCGGCGGACTCACCCTGCCCTACGGCGCGATCGACCAGCAGGAGGTCTACACCGGCGGCTACAGCGCAATGTACGGCCGCTCCGACGGCGGCGTCATCAACGTGGTGGGCAAGCGCGGTACCAACCAATGGCACTTCGGCACGCAGGTGCTGTGGGAGCCGGCGTTTGCACGCGCGCGCCAGCGCGACCGCTTCTACGAAAGCGGCCTGCCGGCCACGCCGGTCGCCGGCGATCTCTACGCACCGGACAGCGCCGACCGCAGCTGGACCACCACGGTCAGCGCTTACGCCGGCGGCCCGCTGGTGAAGGACAAGCTGTTCCTGTTCGTCGCCGGCGAATACGAGCGGCAGGAAGGCAACACGGTGAACCCGGTCAGCGGTTTTCTCTCCGGCAAGCCCTATGTGGACTATCGCCAGAACGACCCGCGCTGGTACGCCAAGCTGGACTGGAACATCACCGACAACCACATCCTCGAAGTCACCGGCGCCTCCGACAAGTACGACAGCTCGGGCACCATCTACCGCTACGACTACGTCAACCGCGTGCAGGGCGCGCGCATCGGCGCGGACGACAACATCAAGAGCGGCGGCGACGTGTACACGGCCAAGTACACCGGCTATCTCACCGACGCGCTCACGCTCACCGCGCAGTACGGCCGCATGAAAACCTCCGACTACGACGTGCCGGGCGGCTACGACCCGTCGCTCACTTACGTCGACGGCGTGACCAACCAGAACCCCGCGCTCAACGGCGGCGTCGGCCGCGGCAACAGCCAGACCATCGTCTCGCTGTTCGATCCGGGCCGCGGCAATCGCACCACCAATACGCGCATCGACCTGACCTACAAGCTCGGCGACCATACTTTAAGCGCGGGCATCGACAACCAGACCGCGAAGGCGCTCAACCAGGGCTCCAACACCTCCGGCCCCGGCTATTACTGGGCCTACGACCAGGCCGATCCGAACACGCCGCTGTCCACCGGCCTGGGCGTGCCGGCCACGGGCGGCTTCCCGAACGGCGCGCAGGGCTACTACGTGGTCAAGACCGTGGCCAACAGCCTGGCCACCGTGCGCTCCAGCCAGCGCGCGCAATACATCGAAGACAAATGGCAGCTCACCGAGCGCTGGCTGCTCTCCATCGGCGTGCGCAACGACCAGTTCCGCAACTACAACGCCGACGGCCAGGCCTATATCACCCAGCACAAGCCGCAGTGGGCGCCGCGCCTGGGCTTCGCCTGGGACGTCTACGGCGATTCCAGCTTCAAGATCTACGGCAATGCGGGCCGCTACTACCTCGGCCTGCCGCTGAATCCTTCGCTCAATGCCGCGGGCGCCTACGTCAGCACCTCGCAGTACTACACCTACAGCGGCATCGCCGCCGACGGCACGCCCACCGGGCTGACCGCGATGTCGGGTCCGGTGTCGGCCAACAATGCGTTCGGCATCCTGCCCGACCCGAAGACGGTGAGCACGCAGGATCTGAGGCCCGAGTACCAGGACGAGTTCATCCTCGGCTTCACCAAGACCGCCGGCACCGACTGGGTCTACGGCGCCAAGCTCACCCAGCGCGTGCTGCGCAGCGCGATCGACGACTACTGCGATATCGACCGCGTGCTGGCCAAGGCGCAGTCGCTGGGCTACGACGTCACCACGTCCAGCAATCCGGTGAGCTGCTGGCTGTTCAATCCCGGCAAGGCCAATACCTTCACCCTGGTCGACACGTCCGGGCGCTATGTCAGCGTGCCGCTCAGCAATGCGGAATTCGGCTTCCCCACGCTCAAGCGCAAGTACTACGGGCTGGAAACCTTCCTGGAACATCCGTTCGACGGACGCTGGTACGGCAAGCTCACCTACGTGTTCTCGCGCAGCTACGGCAATACCGAGGGCCAGCTGCGCTCGGACCTGTACCGCGAATCGCGCGGCACCGGCCAGACCGCGGTGTCGACCACGCAGGACTGGGATAACTCCTGGATCATGGCCTACAGCAACGGCGCGCAGAACAACGATCACAAGCACCAGCTGAAGTTCTTCGGCTACTACCAGCTCACGCCGGAATGGCTGGTCTCGGCCAACCTCAGCCTGATCGCCGGCGCGCCCAAGCCCTGCCTGGGCTATTACGGTCCGGATCGCGCCGACCCGGCCGGCTATGGCAACAGCTATCACTTCTGCTTCGGCGAAGCCTCGCCGCCCGGCAGCCAGGGCCGGCTGCCGTGGATCCGCCAGCTGGATCTGGGCGTGAGCTACCGGCCTGCCTTCGCGGCCAGCCGGCTGGCTTTCAGCGCCAACGTGTTCAACGCGCTGAACGAGCAGCGCGTGCTGGCGATCTTCCCGAACGGGGAGTCCTCGCCGAACAAGGCCAATCCGCTGTACGGCACACCGACGTCGCGGCAGCTGCCGCGCTATGTGCGCTTAAGCGTGAGCTACGACTACTGAGGTCGCGGGCGCCGGCTCCGCGGTGGCTCGGCTACCGCGGGCCGGCGTGATCGCAGGAAACGCGCTGGCATGGAACGCCTCCGTTTCCTCGTCCGCGGGAAACATCGATTCGATGCGCAACTCCTGCGCGGCTACGCTTTGCGGCGTACCCACCGTGGTGACCATCGAAAAGTAGTGCAGCACCTTGCCGTCCTTCGCGAAGCCCATCGGAATCATCGGCAGATCCGGGGCGGAGGCGAGCGATCCGCGCAACCGCCACGACGCATCGACCCCGGGATAAGCAAACAGCGCGTCCAGCAAGGCCTCGCTCCGCTCGTCCAGCACGCCGCCGATGGCTTCGCGGTAGACGCGCTGGATCAGGCTGCCGGCCACCGTTTCCCAGTTCACCACGAAGGGCCGCATGCCGGCGGGGTCGAACAGCAGGTGCAGCATATTGCGCGGCCCCGTGCGCGCCGCCATGTCGACAAACGAACCGAAGAAGCGCGGCGACGACGCATTGGCGGTGAGCACGTTCCAATAGCGGTCCATCACTACCGCCGGATAAGGATCGTGCTGGCGAAGCATGCGGTCGAGCGCGCGCGTAATGCCCTGCATCTCCGCGGCATCCCAGGACGCCTCCGAATAGACCGGCGCATAGCCGGCCGCGAGGAATACCGCGTTGCGCTCGCGCAACGGCACATCCAGCGCCTGGACGATGCTGGTCAAGGCCTGCCGGCTCGGCATGCTGCGGCCGCTTTCGATAAAGCTCACATGCCGCTGTGACATGCCGGCATCGAGCGCCAGCTGCAGCTGGCTGGCGCCGCGCACGTCGCGCCAGTGGCGGAGCAGACGCCCAAGATCGTGGGATGAACCGGCCTGATCGGTGCGAACCGTAGCCATGTCGCTCTCCGCAGCACGCATGCCGGCGATAGTAGCGACAGTCGCCATCAGGCAGGCGAGCCGTCCCAGCGCCAGGCCTCGAAAGCGTGCTCCAGCGGCGGCCGCGTGACATTGCCGGTGTAGTTGGTGATGGCCGACGCGGCCACGATGGCGATCACTTCCAGCAGATGGTCCCTGCCAAAGCCCGCCTGCAGGAACGCGGACATGTCGTGATCGTCCAGATGGCCTCGCTTTTCGATAAGCGTGCCGGCCAGAACGGAAAGCGCGGCATGGCCCGGATCCCGCGGCATCCGGCGCGCGCGGATGGCATCGACCTCGGCCACGTCGATGCCTTCTGTCACCGCCAGGAAGGAATGGAAGGCTACGGCCCAGGAGCAGGCATTGGCCACCGCATTGGTAAGCAGCACCACTTGAATCTGCCGCTCGGAAAAGCTTCCACCGTGCACCTTGCCGAACAGCCCCACCAGGCTGCCGATCAGTACGGGCGAGGTGGACATCGCAGCGGCGATATTCGGAATCATGCCGAAGGTGTCTTGCAACGCTTCCAGCGACGGCCTGGACGGCTCCGGTGCGGAGGCGATCGTATGGATGGGAAAGGCTGGCATAGCGGGTCCTCTTCAAGACACCCCGCCGGAGCTGACGGGGTGGAGGCTCAATCTATGCGCGCAGCCGCGGCGCGCCAATTACTTCGCAGGTAATCGGCGCGCCTGCCATCAGTACAGCGGCGTGCCGGCGTTGTACGCGCCGACGAAGGACTGCCAGTCCAGATTTACCTGGTCGGCATAGCCGAACGCGAAGGTGGCGATTTCCGACTCCAGGCCGCTCTTGCTGCTCACCGCGTTGGTGACCTGCTTGTCGATGCTGTACGGCACGATGCTGCTGTCGTAGTCCTGGTCGGAGATGGCGTGCGCGGAGGCCAGCGCCTGGCCCAGATAGGTGGCGGCCGTGTTCAACTTGCCGGCGCTGCTCAGCTTGGTCGGATCGAAGTCTTCCGCGTAGGGCGACTTCTCGTGCACGTAGAAGGTCATGCCGTTGATCGTCGCGTAGCCCACCAGCACGTCGGCGTTCAAGGTCTGCGCCTTGGCGGTCATCGCCACGCGGTCGCCTTCGTGGTGGTTGTAGTCGGCGGCCGGCAGCTGGCCGTTGTCGACTTCGGCGACGGCGCTGGACACTTCCTGCTTCACTTCCAGGATCACGTCGTCCGAGCTGGACGTGGACGGCCCTTCGACCAGCACGTAATAGCGCAACCGGCCCAGGCTGCCGATGCCGGAGCCGAGCTTCTGGCGGATGTCCTTCACCTGGTAGTAGCTGGCGGCGTAGCGCTTGGACGAGGCGATGGTGCTGACGTAGCCGCCGACCGCCGCGGCGATGTTGCTGTAAGTGGTGCTGTCGACGGTGGCCAGCGTGCCGGCGATCGTCTGGAACTGGCGCGTGCTTCCGCTCACCTGTGTGTACTTCGCCAGCAGATCGGAACGCGCATCGCCCTTGGACTTGGCGATGGTGTCGTTCACCGCGCCGGAGGTATTGCCGTTCTTGAGCTGGAAGCTCAACTCGGCGCTGCTGCCCATGAAGTCGTCCATCTTGTCGGCGTAGGCGCCAACCATGGTGTTGATCGCGGTCTTGATGTCGCTGTCGGCCAGGCCGTTGGCGCGGCCGGCCAGCACCATGCTGGTGGCGAGGCGGCGCAGGTCCCACACGTACTGGCCGAGATACCCCTCGTCGAAATCGTCCACCGAGAACACGGTGTTGCCGCCGCTGTCCTGCCAGGCGCCGAAGTTGCCGATGTGCGCGTCGCCGCCGATCCAGGTGTAGCCGGTCTGCGTGGTGGCGTAGCTGGACGCCGGCAGGGTCTGCATGTCCTGGTAGAAGATATGCGCGGTACCGCGATAGAAATTGAACGCGCTGGCCGCCATGGTCGACATCTTGGTGCCGAGCTCCGCGCTGTCGGTGGCGGCGAACGGATGGTTGTAGCCATACACCTGCGACACCACCCAGCTGGTGCGCGTACTGGCGGCATGCGCGGCCGAAGCGCACAGCAGGGCGGCGGTGGACAGGACGATCCATGCTCTCTTCATCGCGACTTTCCTCCAGGCAAGAAAAAGGCGCGGCCGTAAAGCCGCGCCTCGGGTCGAAGCGGAATTGAAACTGTCGCCAGTGACGCCGATGTGACGTGCGTTCTTGCGCTTAAGTTTTGCTGACCGCCGCCACCGCCGCGGCCACCGTGTCCAGGTTGGAACGGTTCAGCGCCGCCACGCAGATGCGGCCGGTGCCGATCGCATAGATGGCGTACTCGTCGCGCAGGCGATCCACCTGGGCCTTGCTCAGGCCCGAGTAGGAGAACATGCCGGCCTGCTGCTGGATAAAGCCGAACTGCGGTGCGCCGTGCGCCGCCAGCTTCTCCACCATGCCGGCACGCATCGCGTGGATGCGCTCGCGCATCTCGCCCAGCTCCTGCTCCCACATCGCCCGCAGCTCGGGGCTGTTGAGCACGCCGGCCACCAGGGCGCCGCCGTGGGTGGACGGGCTGGAATAGATCGAGCGGATGGTGCGCTTGACCAGCGACTGCACGCGCAGGGCTTCGTCGCGGTCCGCGGCGACGAAGGTGAGCGCGCCGGCGCGTTCGCCGTACAGCGAGAACGACTTGGCATACGAGCTGGTGACCACGAAGGACTCCAGGCCCGATGCGGCGAACAGGCGCACCGCGGTGGCGTCGGCGTCGATGCCCTGGTCGAAGCCCTGGTAGGCCATGTCGATGAAGGGCAGCAGCTGGCGCTCCTTCACCACCTCGACCACCTGCTGCCATTGTTCGGCGTTGAGGTCCACGCCGGTGGGGTTGTGGCAGCAGGCGTGCAGCAGCACCACGGTGCCCGGTTCCAGCTTGCCGAGGTCCGCCAGCATGCCGGCGAAATTCAGGCCGTGGGTCTGCGGGTCGTAGTAGGTGTATTCGACCACCTCGAAGCCGGCGGCGAGGAACACCACGCGATGGTTTTCCCAGCTCGGGTTGCTGATGGCGATCTTGGCCTTCGGCAGCGCCTTCTTCAGCACGTCCGCGCCCACGCGCAACGCGCCGCTGCCGCCGATGGTCTGCGAGGTGGCAACGCGGCCGGCGGCCAGCAGCGGCGATTCGGCGCCGAACACCAGCTTCTGCGTGCCCTGGGTGTAGGCCGGCAGGCCGTCGATCGGCAGGTAGCCGCGCGGCTTCGCTTCCTGCGCCAGGCGCTGTTCCACTTGGTGCACCGCACGCAGCAGCGGGATCCGTCCCTGTTCGTCGTAGTAGATGCCCACGCCAAGGTTGACCTTGCCCGGGCGCGCATCGGCCAGGTAGGCCTCGGTGAGTCCCAGGATCGGATCGCCCGGAGTCATTTCAACGGATGCAAAGTGCGACACGGCGTTACTCGCAAGTGAGGGGGAGGGATCAGGCTTCGGCTGGTTCTTCGGGCGCACCGGCCAGCCACCGGTGCGCGTCCGCGCGGGACGCGCCTTCGCGCGCGCCGAGCGAGGCGAAATCGAACAGGTTGCGGTCGGCCAGCTGCGAGGGAACGACCGCGCCCAGCGCGCGGAACATGGTCTCGCTGCGGCCGGGGTATTGCTTCTCCCAATCCTCCAGCATGCGCCTGACCACCTTGCGCTGCAGGTTCTCCTGCGAGCCGCACAGGTTGCACGGGATGATCGGAAACTGCTGCAGCTGCGCGTACTCGGCGATGTCGCTTTCCTTGCAGTACGCCAGCGGGCGGATCACCACGTGGCGGCCGTCGTCCGAGCGCAGCTTCGGCGGCATCGCCTTGAGGCTGGCCTGGTGAAAAAGATTTAGGAAAAACGTGCCGAGGATGTCGTCGCGATGGTGGCCCAGCGCGATCTTGGTGATGCCGTTGGCCGCGGCCCAGGCGTACAGCGCGCCGCGCCGCAGGCGCGAGCACAGGCTGCACATGGTCTTGCCCTGCGGGATCACGCGGGTCACCGTGCTGTAGGTGTCCTGCTCGATGATGTGGAACGGCACGCCGCGCGCGGTGAGGTAGTCCGGCAGCACGTGCTCGGGAAAGTCCGGCTGCTTCTGGTCGAGGTTCACCGCGATCAACTCGAAGCGCACCGGCGCCTTGGCCTGCAGGGACAGCAGGATGTCCAGCAAGGTGTAGGAGTCCTTGCCGCCGGACAGGCACACCATCACCTTGTCGCCGTCCTCGATCATGTTGAAGTCGGCGACGGCCTGGCCAACCTGGTGGCGCAGGCGCTTGGCCAGCTTGGCGGCCTCGTACTGCTGCTTGCGGGTGGCTTCGGGCGGGGCGGACATGGAATGGCATCGGCGAGCGAGTGGCCGCCCATTGTAGCGGCCCTGCCCCGCCCCCGCCCTGCCTTCCGGCAACTCCACCGGCCCCGGCCCGGCGGAGTACACTCGGGTTTCGTCCTTTCGCCAGCCGCCAGCCGCCGCCCATGCAGGTCCAGGATCCCGCCGAGATTGCCCATCTGCTGGCCGAGCTGCGCGTCGAGCACCGCGATCTGGATATCGCCATCGACGCCCTGGCCGTGGCCATGGGCCGCGACGAACTGCAGCTGACGCGGATGAAGAAGCGGAAATTGCTGCTTAAGGATGCGATCGCCAGGCTGGAAAGCCGGCTGATTCCCGATCTCGACGCCTGACGCCCCCTGCCAGCTGGCGCAGGTTGGGGTGAGCCGCAGGCGAACCCCAACGTTACGGTCCCTGCCGTGCCGCGATGCTGGGGTTCGCCTGCGGCTCACCCCAACCTACGGCGATGCTTCAACGCAGGCCCAGCACGTCCAGGCCCTGCTCGAACACGATATCCACCGGGATCTTCGCCCCGTCCAGCTTCTTCAGGTCGCCGGCCAGCTCGGCATCGACATTGCCCATGCTGTCGGTGAGCTTCTTGGCGGTGTCGTAGTCGCCGTCGCCCTGGATGGTCAGCAGCTTCGCCGACAGCGCGTTCATCGCCGCGGTCATCTTGTCGAAGTCCACGTGGTAGCGGCCTGTCGCCGGATCGCGGCTGAAGGCGCCCTGCTGCTTGAAGAAGTTGAAGCGCACCATGTTCGCCTTCGCATGCGCGTCGCTGGCGCCGAAGCGCACCGAGCGCAGGATGCCGGCCAGGAAGGTGACGTAGTTGTCCATCAGCTTGGCTTTGTCCAGCTCGCCCTTCTCGGCCAGCTTGCTGATCATGTACAGGCCCAGGATATCGGCCTTGCCTTCCTCGAAGCTCGAGGCCTGATCCTTCAGCGCGGCACGCACCAGGCCCTTGTCGGTCAAGGTGTTCTTGATGCCGAGGCCGTGCGCCACCTCGTGGAACATGGTGTTCTCGAAGAACGCGTCGAAGGTGAGGTGCGACTGCTGGTCGTCGGCGATCAGCTCCCTGGCGATCGGCAGCATGATCTTGTCGAACTTCGCCTGCATCACGTTTTCCAGCTGCAGGCGGCGCGTGCCCTTCTTCAGCTGCACTTCCTCGTCGTTGGGCAGGTTGATCGCGATGGTCTTGGCGCCGACGTTGGCGTCGCCGGCGTAGTACACGGCGAAGTAGGCGTTGAGGTCGGCGTCGGAGCCGGGCTTTTCGGCCTTGTATTTCGCCTCCACCGGCAGCTCGCGCTGCAGTTCCGGCAGGTATTTGACGAAGCGCGAAAGCTTCTCGCTCCAGGCCTGGTCCTTCACCAGCACATAGCTTTCGTAGCTGGCCTTGTAGCCGAACAGCTGGTCTTCGTAGGTTTCGATCGGGCCGATCACGATGTCGACCGGGTTCTTCTTCATCGCCATCCAGGCGAAGTCGCTCTTGCGGTATTCGTCGCTGAGCAGCGCGTCGGCGCGCAGCTTGAGGTAATTGGCGAAGTCCTTGTCGGCCGAAAGCTCCGCCGCCTGGCGCAGCAGGCCGGCGGCCTTTTCCAGGTCCGCCTTGTAGGCTTCGTGGAAGGGCACGGTCATCAGCTTGCCCTGCGCATCGCGGCGCAGCAGGGTGTAGAGCGAGGCCTTGTCCTTCAGGTCCGCCTTTTCGAATTCGTCCTTGCCCATGTCGGCGGGATAGAACTGCACGCCGGCCGGGCGCGGGCCGATGCCGGCGACGAAGGGCTGGTCGTCATGCAGGCGGTCCCAGGGGCCATAGTTGATTTCGGCATAGCGGCGCGTGTCCTCGTCGGGAATGCGCTGCATCAGCGCCGCCTTGTCGCCCCAGGACTGCTGCCAGTACAGGCTGTTGGTGACGTCGGCCGCCTGCACCAGCAGGGCCAGCATCTGCTTCTGCTTGTCGTCGAAGCCGGAGAGATCGGCGCTCAGCTTCACCGTGGCGTAGTCGCCCATGCGCTGCTTGGCCAGGTCCGCGTCGGTGGACGGCGGCGCCGGCTGGGCCGGGGCGGTGGCGGCCGGGGCGGGCTTGGGTTCCGCCGGAGCGGCGGCGTCCTGGTGGGACGAGCTGCAGCCGGCCAGGGCGGCGGCGAGGCTCACGGCGAGCAGGCGGTAACGCATGGGGGCTTCCTCAAGTCCGGGAAACCCCCATGGTACCCGCAGCTCAGGAGGAGATCGCCAGGCGCTCCGAGCGGTACAGCTGCATCGTCACCAGCAACAGCAGCAGCGCCGCGGCCAGGGTGCCCAGCACGCAGGTGGCCAGCTGCTGCATGTCGACCGCGTCGCCGCGCAGCAGGCGCATCACGCCCAGGTGCTGGCCCAGCACCGGCACCGCGTACATCCAGCTCTGCGCCTTGATCGGCATGAAGGTCAGCAGCAGGCTCGGCAGCGCCGGCACGAACATCAGCAGCGACACGTAGGTCTGCGCCTCGCGGTAGCTCTTGGCGAAGGCGGCCACCAGCGACTGCAGCACCGCCAGCAGCAACAGCAGCGGCAGCATCAGCAGGAACACGTGCGAGCCGAAATGCACGCCCAGGTCCAGCTCCATGCCCAGCTTCTCGGTCGGCACCAGCCGGCCGACCAGGGCGAACGCCACCAGGCTGATCACCAGGCTCACGCCGGAGAACGCGCAGATCGCCGCCAGCTTGCCGGTGAGGATCTTCCAGCGCGCCACCGGATTGGCGAACAGCGGCTCCAGCGACTGCCGCTCGCGCTCGCCCGCGGTGAGGTCGATCGCCAGATACATGCCGCCCATGAACATGGTGATGATGAAGAAGTACGGCAGCATGCCGAACATCAGCACGCCGCGCGCCTGCGCCGTGGCCTGGTCGCGCTTCGCCACGGCGATCGGCCAGGCGGTGCCGGGCGACAGGCCGCGCGCCACCAGCCGCATCGCGCCCTGCTGCCGCGCATAACCTTCCACCAGCTTGCTGACGCGCTCCACCGGCGTATTGGTGTCGCTGCGCGAGGAGTCGAACAGCACTTCCACCTGCACCGGCTCGCCCTTGCGCCACGCCGCGGGGTAATCCGGACTGATGCGCACCACCACGTCGGCATCCTGCTTGCGCACGGCCTGCTCGGGGTTGCCGATGCCCGGCTGCGGCACGACGCCGCCGGCCTTCAGCGCATTGACCAGGTTGGGCGCGTACTCGGCGCCGATCACCGGCACCTTCAGCGGCTGCTCGGCTTTCTCCAGCTCGCGGTTGAGCGAGGCCTTCACCAGCATCACGAAGATTAGCGGCCCCAGCAGCGGACCGGTCAGCAAGGCGCTGATCAGGGTGCGGCGGTCGCGCAGGTTTTCGCGCACTTCTTTCAGGAACACGGTAAGGAAAGCGTTGGCGCGGCGCGCCTTGTAGGCAACGGTGTTCATGCGGCGAGGCCCTCCTCGCTGCCGATGATCTTCACGAAGGCATCCTCCAGGTTCGCCGCGCCGGTCTGCTCGCGCAGCGCCTGCGGGGATTCGTCAGCCACCACGCGGCCGTGCGCGATCACCACGATGCGATCGCACAGCGCACCCACCTCCTGCATGATGTGGCTGGAAAACAGCACACAGCGGCCTTCCGCCTTCAGTTTCTGCATGAACTGGCGCAGCGCGCGGGTAGCCATCACGTCCAGGCCGTTGGTCGGTTCGTCCAGGATCACGTTGCGCGGGTCGTGGATCAGCGCGCGGGCGATCGCGGTCTTCACACGCTGGCCCTGCGAGAAGCCCTCGGTGCGGCGGTCCGCGATCTCTTCCATCTCCAGCGCCTTGATCAGCGCCTCGCGGCGCGTGGCCAGTTCGTCTTCGGGCAGGCCTTGCAGGCGCGCGAAGTAGTCGATGTTCTCGCGCACGGTCAGGCGCTTGTACAGGCCGCGCGCGTCGGGCAGCACGCCGAGCTGGCGGCGCACCGCCAGCGGATCGGCGGTGGCGTCGATGCCGTCGACCAGGATCTGGCCGCGGTCCGGCTTCATCAGCGTGTACAGCATGCGCAGCGTGGTGGTCTTGCCGGCGCCGTTGGGGCCGAGCAGGCCGGTGATCTCGCCGTCGCGCGCGGTGAAGCCCACGCCGTCGACGGCTTTGACCGTGCCGAATGCCTTGTGCAGGTCCTTCACCTCGATCATGGCGCGGCTCCGTTGAAATCGATGAATTGCGGGGTGGCTTGCAGGCGCTCCAGGCACTTCGCATCCAGCTTGGCCGGCGCCAGGTCTTCCACGAAATGCTTGAGCAGTTCCGGCGCGCAGCCGGCCGTCACCACGTTGTGGCCCTGCCCCTTCAGCACGAAATGGCGGCCATTGGCGAAACCCTTCAGCACGGTGTCGCCATAGGCCGGCGGCGTCACCGGGTCGTATTCGCCGGAGAACAGCAGGGCGGGCTTGTCGCTCTTCACCGGCTGGTGGAAGTCGGCCGGGCGCGTGCCCTTGGGCCATACCGAGCACACCGCCTGCAAGGTGTCGAGCACGCGGGTGCCGAGCATGGAGTGCGCGTCCTGCGGGCGCGGCGTGAACAGGTCGGCGTCCTCGCTGCAGATCACCGAGGACTGCATGCCGCCGTTCATGGTGTCCGACAGATCGCCCGACAGGAGCTTGGCCTGGCCCAGCAGCGGGCCGACGTCGCCGTGCGCGGCGGCGTCGATCGACACCGGCAGCAGCGCGGCAGTGATCGGCGAGTAGGCGAACATGCGCACCACGCTGGCCAGCGAGTATTCGCTCAGCACGCGCTGCACGCTCTGGTAGTTCTGCGGATCGCGGAAGCTGACCTGGTGCGGATTGGCGCGCAGCGCGTCGCGCAGCTGGTACAGCGTCTGGTAGGGGTCGCCGAAGCGCTCGTGGCAGGCCTTGTCCGCCGTGCAGCGCGCGAACTGCGCCTTGAGCGCGCTTTCCAGGTTCTGCGCGAAGTCTTCGCCCAGCACCAGTTCGTTCGGCACCACGCCGTCGAGCACCACTGCGCGCACCGCATCCGGATGGCGCATCAGGTACTGCTGGGCCATGCGGGTGCCGTAGGAGACGCCGACCAGGTCGAAGCGCGGCGAACCCAGCGCATGGCGCAGGTCTTCCAGATCCTGCGTGGCCACCGTGGTGGTGTAGTAGCGCGGGTCGGCCTTGCCTTCGAGCTGCTTGAGGCAGGCCGCGGTTTCGGCGCGCAGCTTGGCGGGGTCGAAGGCGAGCTCTTCGTCGCTGCCCGGCTTCGCTTCCGCTGGCTTGCAGGTCAGCGGATTGGAACCGCCGGTGCCGCGCTGGTCGAGCAGCAGCACGTGGCGGTGCGCCAGCAGCGGCCGCAGCGCGGGCGCCACGCCGGGCCAGGTTTCGGTGGCCGCCTGGCCGGGGCCGCCGGCCAGCAGCACCACCATGTCGTCGGTGGCGATCTGGGCGCTGCTGCGGATCACGCCGAACTTCAGCTTGATCTTGCGGCTATGCGGGTCGTCGCGGTTCTCCGGCACCTCGAACGGCGCGCACCACGCCGCGGTGGTCATGCCGCTGTTGGGCTGGCCCAGCTCGCACGGCGTCAGCGTGAGCGAACCGAGCTGCCAGGTTTCCGGCTTGGCCGGCGCCGCAGATGCCGCGGCAGCCGGCGTGCTGTCGTCCGCGGCGGCAGCGTCGTTGCCGCCGCCGCGCGCATGGAACTGGTTCCAGGCCAGCGCGCCCAACCCCAGCGCGACGGCGGCGATGCGCACCATGGTGCGTCCCTTGATGGCCATTGCTTGTCTTCCCCTCGCTCATGCGGCCGTGCGGCCGCTGTCATCCCCAATGATTCAGTGCCCCGCCTCGCCGCCCGGCTGGAAGATCGCTTCGATCGGCTGCTCGAACAGCCGCGCGATCTTGAACGCCAGCGGCAGGCTGGGGTCGTACTTGCCGGTTTCCACGGCGTTGACGGTCTGCCGCGACACGTCCAGCCGCGTGGCCAGGTCGGCCTGCGACCAGCCGCGCTCGGCGCGCAGTTCGCGTACCCGGTTCTCCATCGCGTCAGTCGCGGTAGCGGCGCTTGGCCCAGGCCAAGGTCGGGCCGTAGACCAGCATCAGCCCGGGGAACACCAGCAGCAGCACGCCGCCGTCCAGGTTCACCACCTTGGCCGCGGCAAGAAAACCGACCGCGACGCTGACCACCGCCACCACGCCGGCGGCAATCGCCAGCGCCTGCACATGCAGGCGCTGCATGAATTCGTCGCTGCCGGTGACGTAGCGAAACAGCGACAGCGCCATGGCCGCCACCGGCAGGGCCGGCGACACCGCCACCAGCGCCTTCAGCCAGATGGTGTCGATGGTCTTGTGCTGCGGCCAGACGAACAGCATCAGCGCGAAGTACACCGCCATGGCGGGCATGAATTCGGCGAAGTAGCGGCGGTCTTCGCGGCGCATGTCGCCGCCCGCTTCCGCACAGTGGGTGGCGCGCGATACGTAGACCACCAGCCAGGTCAGGCCCACCAGCAGGGCCAGCACCAGCAATCGCTCGCCGGTGCCGTGCAGCCACTTCATCAGCGCCACCACGCCGAAATACCCGGCGAAAAGCACCCCGTGCAGGAGACGCCGGCTCCATGCCGGCCACGCTGCCATGCGCTTGGTCAGACCTTCCATCGTCCCCTCCATAAGCCCCGTTCCCCTGCGTATTGAACGCCAGTCATGTCAAGCAAGCTTGACAAGATGCTAGGCAAGGTCCGAATCCATGTCAAGCACGCTTGACACGAGAACTGTAAACACGCGGGTTTGTACGATTTTTTGCGTATGGGCAAGGACTTGGCCCACTGAGGTCACTTTTTGACCTTCAATGACCTCGACAAAATTTTGACGTTCCTTAATAAGAGGTAGGAAAATTCTGAGAGACTGTTCTCAGAATTAAGTGTCAACTAGGTCACGTTTTTTTGGCATGGCTTCTGCATAGGCCCATCGCCAACGAGGGAAGCGCCGGCAGCGCCCGCCCCTCGGAGAAAGACGCAGGGGGACGAGAAACCAAGCCCGCGTCCGGAGCGCAATCACTGCCGTACTCAACCAAAAACCCGTTAAGGACAAAGGCATACCCATGAAGAACGTTCTCGCCACCGCCCTGATCGCCGCCCTGGGCTTTGCCGCCCTGGCCCCGAACCAGGCCTCGGCCGCCGACGGCACCATCAACATCACCGGCTCCGTCAACGCCTCCACCTGCAAGATCAACGGCGCCAACAGCCCGGCCACGGTCAACGTGACCCTGCCGACCGTGTCGACCACCTCGCTGAGCGCCGCCGGCACGACCGCCGGCCGCACCGCCTTCGCGCTGGCCCTGAGCAACTGCGGCTCGCTGACCAAGGCCCAGACCTTCTTCGAGCCGGGTCCGACCATCATGGCCGACGGCAACCTGAAGAACGGCGGCAGCGCCACCGGCGTGGAAGTGCAGCTGCTCAACAGCGACTTCAGCGCGATCAACCTGGCCGGCACGGCCTCGACCCAGAACTCGCAGCAGGTCGCCCTGACCAGCGGCGCCGGCAACCTGAACTACTACGCGCAGTACTTCGCGACCGCCGCCGCTGGCGCCGGCAACGTGACGACCTCCGTGCAGTTCACGATGCTTTACCAGTAAGTCCCGCCCGGCTAGGCGGTTAGTTGCAAGAGGCAAGTCCGCGCCGGAACCCATGGGGTTCGACCCCATGCGGTTCCGGCGCCCACTCCGCCGCCACCGGCGGAGCATCTCAAGTTCGCAGCGAGGGAAATCCATGAGGAAGTTTGTCTGCGCCCTGGGCGCGGGCCTGCTGGCCCTGTGTCTCGGCGCTCCGGCCGCGCACGCCAATGTATTGATCGGCGGCACCCGCGTGGTCTTCCCCGCGAAGGATGGCGAAGTGACCGTGCGCCTGACCAACGACAACGACCACCCCGTGCTGGTCGAGTCGTGGATCGACCGCGGCGATGTGCATTCCACCCCCGAATCCGTCGATGTGCCGTTCCTGATCACTCCTCCGCTGTTCCGCATGGAGCAGAAGAAGGAGCAGAGCCTGCGCATCGTCTACACGCACGAGCAGCTGCCGGCCGACCGCGAGTCGCTGTTCTGGCTCAACGTGCTGGAAGTGCCGCCCAAGCCCACCGGCCCGCAGGCCGAGGGCCAGAACATGCTGCAGCTGGCGCTGCGTTCGCGCCTGAAGCTGTTCTACCGCCCGGCCGGCCTGCAGGGCGATCCGCTGAAGGCGCCGTCGCAGCTGACCTGGAAGGTCGACGCCGACGGCAAGGCGCTGGTGGCGCACAACCCCACGCCATTCCACGTCACCATTTCCGAGCTCAGCGTGAGCGTCGGCGGCAAGGCCGTCGCCGCGGAGCTGGGCATGGTCGCGCCGCTGTCGGACCTGCGCCTGCTGCTGCATGACGGCGCGCCGAAGCCCGCTGCCGGCAGCGTGGTGAAGTTCACCGCGATCAACGATTTCGGCGCCGCCGACAGCTACACGGGCGCCGTCGCCCCGTGAGCTTCCTGCGCGCCAGCCACGGCAGCGACCGCAGCGGCGGCCACTGTGGCCGGCGCGCGCTGCTGTGCCTGGCGATCGCTGGCGCGCTGGGCGGCTGGAGCCTGGGCGCGCTCGCCGCGGCACCGGCGGCGGCGAATGGCGCGGCCGCTTCCGGCGCCGACGCCTCGGCGCCGGTGGAAGCGAGCTTCGACCGCAACTTGCTTTCGGGCGCCGGACGCAACACCGGCGACCTCTCGCGCTTCGAGCGCGGCACCATCGTGGTGCCCGGCGTCTACCGCACCGACATCTTTCTCAACGGCGCCTGGGTGGCGCGCGGCGACGTGCGCTTCGCCTCGCCCAAGCCCGATGCCAACGCCATCCCCTGCCTGTCGAAGGAACTGTTCGACCGCCTCGGCCTGCCGCTGCAGAAGCTGTCCGCCGAGCAGCAGGCGAAGCTCAACGACGCGCAGGGCTGCGTCGACATCGGCAGCCTGATCGACGCGGCCAGCATGAACTTCGACCAGCCGAACCTGCGCCTGGACGTGAGCGTGCCGCAGGCCTGGCTGGGCACCCGCGCGCGCGGCTACGTGAGCCCGGAGAACTGGGACCGCGGCGTCAACGCCGCCCTGCTCAACTACAGCTTCAACAGCTACCGCACGCGCAACGGCGGCGTCAGCCAGACTTCGTCGTTCCTCGGCCTCAACACCGGCATCAACCTCGGCGGCTGGCAGCTTCGCCACGATTCGACGCTGATGATGCAGTCCGGCGCCGCCGGCGCACCGTCGCGCCGCCATTGGGAAAACATCGACACTTATCTGCGCCGCGACCTGCCTTCGCTGCGCGCGCAGATGACCATCGGCGATTCGTACACCGGCGGCGAGCTGTTCGACAGCGTCAGCATCCGCGGCGTGCAGATCGCCACCGACGACCGCATGCTGCCCGATTCGCTGCGCGGCTACGCGCCGACCGTGCGCGGCGTGGCCGAGTCCAACGCCAAGGTGACGGTGCGCCAGAACGGCATCGTGCTGTACGAAACCACGGTGGCGCCGGGCCCGTTCGTGATCTCGGATCTTTATTCCACCGGCTACGGCGGCGACCTCAATGTCACCGTTACCGAAGCCGACGGCCGCATCCGCAACTTCACCGTGCCGTATGCCTCGGTGCCGCAGCTGCTGCGCCCGGGCGTCACGCGCTTCTCGGTGGTGGCCGGCGAGCTGCACGACACCTCGATCCACGCCAAGCCGGCGATCGCGCAGGCCACCGTGCAGCACGGTTTCAGCAATCTGCTCACCGGCTATGCCGGCATCGTCGGCACCTCCGGCTACGGCGCGGTGCAGGTGGGCGGCGCGTTCAACACGCACTACGGCGCGATCGCGCTGGACGTCACCGCGGCGCGCACCGAGATCCCCGGCCAGTCCAGCCAGGACGGCCAGAGCGTGCGGCTGAGCTACAGCAAGATCATCCCGGAGAGCAACACGTCCTTCAGCGTGGCCACCTACCGCTATTCCACCAGCGGCTACCTGGGCCTGCGCGACGCGCTGCTGACCCGCGACATCGCGCGCGGCTACCGCTACGTCGACCCGACCACGCTCACCACCATCAACGGCGTGAGCACGCCGGACCTGCTCACGCCGGAGCAGCGCCAGGCGCTGCAGGGCGCGTCCAACAGCTTCACCAGCTTCACCCGCCAGCTCGACCGCCAGCGCAGCCGCTTCGACATCAACGTCAACCAGCGCCTGGGCCAGAGCGGCGGCACCGTCTACGTCACCGGCTCCGCGGTGGACTACTGGAGCCGCAGCGGCACCGACGTGCAGTTCCAGGTGGGCTACAACAACGTGTTCCGCCGCCTGAGCTACAACCTGTCGGCGACCCGCGTGCGCGACGTCAACGGCCGCTTCAGCAACCAGTTCTTCGCCAGCATCTCGCTGCCGCTGGGCGACAGCGTGCACGCGCCGACCTTCGGCGCCACGGTCAGCCACGACAGTAGCGGCCATTCGCTGGCCCAGGGCACCTTGAGCGGCACCGCCGGCGTCGACAACGAATACAGCTACGGCGCCACCGCCACGCACGACAACGGCGGCAACGGCACGGATTCCAGCAACGCCGGCACCGTGTACGGCGGCTACCGCAGCCCGTTCGCGCAGTTCAACGCCAGCTACGGCAAGGGCAGCGGCTACTCGCAGGCCTCGGTCACCGTGGCCGGCTCCGTGGTGGCGCATCCGGGCGGCGTGACCTTCGGCCAGCCGATGGGCGACACCGTGGCGATCGTCTCCGCGCCGGACGCCAAGGGCGCGCGCGTGCTCAATGCCGCCGGCGTGCGCATCAACGGCGCCGGCTACGCGCTGGTGCCCTATCTCACGCCGTACAACCGCAACACCGTGCAGATCGACCCGAAGGGCCTGCCGCTGTCGGTGCAGATGGAAAGCACCAGCGCCGAAACGGCGCCGCATGCCGGCGCAGTGGTGATGCTGCGCTACAAGACCGAAAGCGGCCGCTCGATGATCGTGCGCGTGAAGCAGGCCGACGGCCGCGTGGTGCCGTTCGGCGCCGAAGTGGTGGACGAGAACGGCAAGAACGTGGGCGTGGTCGGCCAGGCCGGGCGTATCCTGGCCCGCGTCGCGGGCGACCGCGGCGTGCTGAGCGTGCAGTGGCAGGATGCCGACGAAAACGCGCTGCGCTGCCAGTTCCCCTATCAATTGCCCGCTGCCGCCAAGGGCGCGGCGGACAGCTACCAGAAGTTCGACGCCACCTGCACCGCGGCGGTGTCGGGCAACGGGAGTCACCAGTGATGCGTGCCTTGCGCCTTTCGCGCCGCATCGGCGGCCTGTGCCTGCTGGCGCTGCTGCTGTGCCTGCTGCCGCTGGGCGCCAGCGCGGCGGTGAACTGCAGCATCAGCAACAACACGTTGACCATCGGCGACGTCAGCGTGTCGCCAAGCGCGCCGCTGGGCACGGTGCTGGGCACGTCCGGCAATGCCGGCATCACCATCAGCTGCACCGGCATGCCCTACGACAACACCACGCAGGGCAAGGTGGTGACGATGCAGGCGGGCAACCTCGCGCCGCGCGACGCGTCGGATTCGACCACCAGCGCCGGCATCTCCTTCGCCACCAACGTGCCTGGCGTGGCACTGGTGGTCACCGCGTCGCCGGTGCAGGCCGACGCCCAGTCCTGCCTGCGCTGCGGCCCCGGCAGCACCGCCGGCTTCGAGCCGGTGACGGTCAACTATCCGCCCAGCAGCAACAGCGCGACCTCGACCTTCACCGCCAAGCTGGTCAAGACCGGCCCGATCACACCCGGTGCGCTGGGTTCGATCCAGCTCATGCAGTTCTACTGGTACATCTACGGCAAGACCTCCAGCGTCGGCCCGCTGTCCAGCCTCACCTTCAGCGGCGGCAATGTCAGCGTGATCGCCTGCTCGGTAAATACCGATTCGCAGACGCTCAACGTGGCCCTGCCGCCAGTGAGCACCAGCGCGCTGACGGCCGTCGGCGCCACCGCCGCGACCACGGCGTTCAAGATCAACCTCAGCTGCCAGTCCGGCTCGAACGTGTCCATCACGCTGACCACGTCCACGCCGGGCACCGGCGCCGGCGTGATCGCGCCGGCCACCGGCACCGGCAAGGCGGCGAACGTGGGCGTGCGCCTGCTCGATGGCAGCCGCAATCCGGTGACGTTCAACACGGCCAAGTCGCTGGGCGCCACGCCCAACGGCACGCTGAGCATTCCGTACTACGCGCAGTACTACCTGACCGCCACGCCGGCCGGCAGCGGCCAGGTGACGGCGACGGCTACTTACACGCTGACCTACCAGTAGCGCCGCGGGCGCCAGTCAGCACGGCCAGCCGCGGCTGGCCGCCATCCGTCGCCGCTGCCGGGGAAGGCACGGCGGCATGCAGGGGGAACAACGTGATGCGTCGGATTCTGCTGCTGCTCGCGGCAACCATGCTCTTGCTGCCGCTGGGCGCACAGGCCAGCTGCAATTTCACTAGCGGCAATACCGCCAACGTCAACATCTCGTTCGGCAGCACCACCATCACCATCGACCCGAACCTGCCGGTGGGCGCGACGCTGGCCACGTCGGGCCAGTTCTCGCCGACGCCGATCTCGCAGATCTCCTGCAACAGCACCACCACCGTGGGCGTGGTGAACGTGGCCGGCAGCCAGCCCGCCTCGGGCGCCACCATCTTTCCCACCGGCGTGGCCGGCATCGGTTACCGCGTGACGCATCCGGATACGTCCAGCTATCTGCGCGCCTATCCCGGCGATTCGATCGGCAGCGGCAGCTATGAGATGTCGGTGACGTCCGGCCTGGAGTTCGTCAAGACCGGCACCATAGCCAACGGCGCCACGGTGGGCAGCGGCACGATGGGCTACTGGCGCTACGACAACAACCGGCGCATGGAGAACTTCAACCTCAGCACCACGCTGACCTTCGTCTATCCCTCGTGCTCGGTGAATACCACCACGATCAGTATCGTGCTGCCCACGGTATCGAACACCGCCTTCAACGGCGTGGGCACGGTGGCGGGCGCGACGGTGGTGCCGATCGCGCTGCAGTGCGCGGCGGGCAGCCAGCTGTACATCCAGTTCGATACGGCCAACGCGGCCAGCGGCGCCACTGGCGTGATCGCGCCGGCAACCGGCACCGGGCGGGCGAAGAATGTCGGCGTGCAGCTGATCGACAAGACCTTCGTGCCGATCACCTTCGGCACGGCTGCGCTCGTCGGCGCCACGCCGAACGGGCCGCTGACCCTCACTTACTACGCGCGCTACTACCAGACCGCCACGCCGGTCGCGGCGGGCTCGGTGAGCGCGACGGCGACCTTTACCCTGTCGTACCAGTGACGCTTCAGTCGTAGGTCTGCGTGACCAATTTCGGCTGCGCGCTCAAGTATTGGCCGAAATAGACGATTAAGGGGTCTGAGGCGAGCGGCGTACCGACAGTGTCGCTCACCGACAGCGCATAGGACTGCGCCAGCTGCCCGGGCGTGGGGTTCGCCCCCTCCGAACAGCGATAGCGATGTGGCGCCTGCGCGACTTGCGCATCGCCGATGCGCTGAGAGCTCGCCGAACAGGTCGGTTCGACGATCCTTCCCGAGAAGACGATCGTCCCGCCATCGGCCATCGCCGCCGCTGGCGCGAAGGCCATCGCGACCAGACCAGCCACCAGCGTCTTGCGTATCCAGATCCGCATCCCGACCTCCCTGCGCCCCTCAATCGGATGAGCGCTTTTCCGGTCTGTCGGCTGCCCGGGACCGGGCTTTAATCCGAAAACTGTTGCGAATTCGGATTTGTGATGTGCATCACAATGCGTCGGCGTATGTCGAACGGCCTATGGCCGAAAGCTCGATGTAAATCAAAGCTTTGTGATTAATTCGTTCGGGCCGGATGCGGAATTGCGGCTAGCTTGCGGCGGGCGCAGGAGATTTTCAGGGCGGGTATTCGAGCCCACCCGATCGGGTACCAGGAGGATGTCGGCCCGCCGGCCGGAAACTTCAGCGCGAGGAGACGTATTTCTCGCGGCGGATCTGCGGCACCGGCAGGCCGTATTCCTTCAGCGCATTGAAGGCGCCATCGACCATGTTCGGATTACCGCACAGGTAGGCGATATCGCGGTCGGCGCTGGGCGAGAGCTCGGCCAGCACGCCCTGCACGTGGCCGCTGCGGTCGTTCGGACGCGGCTCGGCGCGGGCCTGGCGGCTCAGGCAGGCGTGGAAGGAGAAACCCGGGTTCTCGCGCTCGAAGGCTTCGAACTCGGCGCCGTACAGCAGCTCGGTCTCGTTGCGCGCGCCATACAGCAGGGCCACTTCGCGCCCGCCCTGGGCCAGCAGCTCGCGCAGCAGCGGCAGCATGGCGCGGTACGGAGTGACGCCGGTGCCGGTGGCCAGCAGCAGATAGCGCGGATGCGCGTCGCCCGGCTGCAGGCAGAAACGGCCGTAGGGGCCGCTGGCTTCGACGGTCTGGCCCGCTTCCAGGCTGCCCAGCAGCTTGGTGGCGGCACCGCCTTCCACGTAGCTCACGGCGATTTCGATGCGCTGCGCCGGCGAGCGGCCGTCGCCGACGGTGGCCACGGAATAGCTGCGCTTGGTCGGCGTGCCGTCGTCGTACTGGAAGTGCACCTGCAGGAACTGCCCGGGCACAAACGCGAGCACCTGCCCGTCGGCGCGCTCGAACACCAGGTGGCGCACGGTGGGGGCCAGCATGTAGCTGTCGACGAGGCGGAGGGTGAAATGATCGGCCATGGGAATCCGGAAACAGTGAGTGCGCCCCGCGGAACCGGCCGGCGGGAACCAGCCCGCTATAATAGGAGGCTGGCCCCTTCGGTGCAGCCCATGCCCACCCCGCCATCCTCATCCGCCCCCGCCCTCGTCGTCGACAACCTGCGCAAGACCTACGCCAACGGGGTGGAAGCCCTCAAGGGCGTCAGCCTGACCGTGGAACCCGGCGACTTCTTTGCCCTGCTCGGCCCCAACGGCGCCGGCAAGTCCACCCTGATCGGCATCCTGTCCTCCCTGGTCAACGCCAGCGGCGGCGACGCCCGCGTGTTCGGCGTGTCGGTCAACCAGCAGCGCGGCAAGGCCATGCAGCTGATCGGCCTGGTGCCGCAGGAAATCAACTTCAACGTCTTCGAGAAGCCGTTCGACATCTGCGTGAACGAGGCCGGCTTCTACGGCATTCCCCGGCGCATCGCCACCGAGCGCGCGGAGAAATACCTGCGCGAGCTGCGCCTGTGGGACAAGAACCAGGAACCGGCGCGCACGCTCTCCGGCGGCATGAAGCGCCGCCTGATGATCGCCCGCGCCATGATGAACGAGCCCAAGCTGCTGATCCTCGACGAGCCCACCGCCGGCGTCGACATCGAGATCCGCCGCTCGATGTGGCAGTTCGTCAGCGGCATCAATGCGGCCGGCACCACGGTGATCCTCACCACGCATTACCTGGAGGAAGCCGAGCAGCTGTGCCGCAACATCGCCATCATCGACCGCGGCACCATCGTGGAGAACACCACCATGAAACGCCTGCTGTCGACGCTGGACTCGGAAACCTTCGTGCTCGACGTGTCCGGCGTGCCGGGCGAACTGCCCGCCCTGCCCGGCGTCAACCTGCGCCGCCTGGACGACCACACGCTGGAAGCGGAAATGTCCCGCGCCCACGATCTCAATTCCATGTTCACCGCGCTGTCCTCGCACGGCGTCACCGTCACTTCGATGCGCAACAAGACCAACCGCCTGGAAGAACTGTTCGTGCGCCTGGTGGAACAGGGCCGCAACGCCAAGTCCGCGCAGGAGCAGGCCGCATGAATGCCACCGGCAACCTCGTCGCGCTGGGCACCATTGTCCGCCGCGAAATCGTGCGCATCCTGCGCATCTGGACGCAGACGCTGATCCCGCCGGCCATCACGATGACGCTGTACTTCGTCATCTTCGGCAAGCTGATCGGCAGCCGCATCGGCACCATCGAAGGCGGCTTCAGCTACATGCAGTACATCGTGCCGGGCCTGGTGATGATGAGCATCATCACCAACAGCTACGGCAACATCTCCAGCTCCTTCTTCGGCGCCAAGTTCAGCCGCGCGGTGGAGGAGATGCTGGTGTCGCCGATGCCGAACTGGGTGATCCTGCTGGGCTACGTCACCGGCGCGGTCACGCGCGGCATGATCGTCGGCGCGCTGGTGCTGGTGATCGCGCTGTTCTTCACCCACCTGCAGGTGGTGCATCCGCTGATCACCTTCGTCTCGGTGCTGCTGGGCGCGACCATCTTCTCGCTGGCCGGCTTCGTCAATGCGGTGTACGCGAAGAAGTTCGACGACATCGCCCTGGTGCCGACCTTCGTGCTCACGCCGCTTACGTATCTGGGCGGCGTGTTCTATTCGGTCAACATGCTGTCCGAGCCGTGGCAGAGCATCTCGCGCGTCAATCCCATCCTGTACATGGTCAACGCCTTCCGCTTCGGCGTGCTGGGCGTGAGCGACGTGAACATCGGCGTGGCCCTGGTGGTGATGCTGCTGTTCGTCGGCGGCCTCTCGGCGCTGGCGCTGTACCTGCTCAAGCGCGGCGTGGGCCTGCGTTCGTAACCGGCATGCGCGTCAACAAGTACATCAGCGAGGCCGGCATCTGCTCCCGCCGCGAGGCGGACGAGCTGCTGCTGGCCGGGCGCGTCACCATCAACGGCGAAGTCGTGAGCACCGGCGCCAAGGCGCTGGAAGGCGACGAGGTGCGCGTGGACGGCGAGATCGTCAAGGCGCGCATCCTGGCGGCGACGCCGGCGGCGAAGCGTGCGGTCTACATCGCCTTGAACAAGCCGGTGGGCGTCACCTGCACCACCGACCAGGGCGTGTCCGGCAATATCGTCGACTTCGTCGACCACCAGCAGCGCGTGTTTCCGATCGGCCGCCTGGACAAGGATTCGGAAGGCCTGATCCTGCTCACCAGCAACGGCGACATCGTCAACGAGATCCTGCGTTCGGAAAACAACCACGAGAAGGAATACCTGGTGGCGGTGAACAAGCCCGTCACCGACGCTTTCCTCGCCGGCATGGCCAAGGGCGTGCGCATCCACGGCCAGCTGACCAAGCCCTGCCGCACGCGCAAGATCGCCAAGTTCGGCTTCGCCATCGTGCTGACCCAGGGCCTGAACCGGCAGATCCGCCTGATGGCCGCCGAGTTCGGCTACCGCGTCACCCAGCTGCGCCGCGTGCGTATCGTCAACGTGAAGCTGGGGCACCTGAAGCCGGGCCAGTGGCGCAACCTCACCGAGGCGGAACTGAAAGGGCTGCTGCCCCACCGCACGCAGTGGTGAGTTTTCTTTTTTGCACTCGACCTTCTTGAACCGGGCCGCTTGACGCGGCCGGACTCCGCGGCTATATATTTAGCAACTTCGTTAATTGCTTAAGAGCTGATGGCCGTCGACCTGTTCTTCGAAGCCCTGGCATCCCGCCCCCGCCGCGAAATCCTGGCCTATCTGTCGGCCCAGGAACTGACCGCGGGCGAGATCGCCAGCCGTTTCTCGATGAGCGCGCCGGCCATTTCGCGCCACCTGTCCGTGCTGGAAGGCGCGGGGCTGGTGAGCAGCGAGCGGCGCGGCCAGTACGTGGTGTACCGGCTCAACAAGGACAACCTGGTCAATACGCTGACCGGATTCGCCTTCGAGATCTGTCCCAAGGCCGGGCCGCTCAAGCGCGAATCGCGCCGGCTGGCGCGCAAAGAAAGCTGACAGGACAAAGCTGACGCGGCGAACGCGCCAGCCCAAGGGGATTCAATCCAGCTGTTCGTAGCGGTGGTGCCAGCGGCGCCGCCACGGAGAAGTGCGTCATGGCGATACAGACACGCAGCACCGGCAGTTTTCCCACGGCGACGATCGCCTCCCCGCACGGCGGGCTGCCGGTGGAAGTCACGCTGATCGCGCAGCTCGGGCATGGCGTGGGCGACCAGATGCACGCCGGCGCCTCGGCGCTGCAGCGCGCGCATCCGGCCTTTGTCGACGAGCTGGACGAGCCTTCGACCAAGCTGGGCGGCACCGATTTCGCCAAGGGCGATGCCACCGCGCTGTACACGTTCGCGGTGGGCACGAAGGGGCATCCGTTCCATCGCCATGCGGGGCACCGCGTGTTTACCGCCGTCTCCGGCAGCGGCGGCGCGCAGTTGCGCTTCTCCACGGCGACCAGCGCGGAACTGGCCGAAGATCCCGCGCACTTCGCGCGCACCCTTCACCACATCGATATTCCGCCGGACTGCATGTTCACCGTGCGCTTCAACGGTGCGACCTGGCACCAGTTCGCTCCGCTGGACGCCGCGCACCCCGCGCTGTTCGCCATCTCCTGCCACACCAACGAACTGGGCGGCGAGCTGAGCGAAGCCGCGCGCCAGCAGGTGCTTGCGGGCGCCGCTTCGATTCCCTCGCTCACCGAAACCCTGCCCGAAGCGGTGATGCACTGGCTCGCCGCCAACCCGCCGGCACCCGAAGACATTCCCACCATCGCACTCGCGCTGGAGGCCGCGCCGGGTTCGCTGCAGAGCCGCCTGTGCGGCGTCGCGCGCGGCATGCTCGGCCGCCTGCGCGGCCTGTGCGCCACCTGCCGCAAGGCCGGCGGTTTCCTGTGGGAGTCGCAGGGGCGCCTGCCGGTGCAGGCCATCGAGCCGCCGAAGGATTCGCTGCTGCGCGGACAGCTCGAACACTGCCACCAGCACGAGGACATGGTGCGCATCCGCCTGCACGATCCGGCGCTGGCACGCGCCGGCGCACCGCGCCTGCTGGCCGAACTGCTGGACGGCTTCCTGCGCAATCCGCCCTCGAGCGTGTCGCGCATGATGGCGGTGCGCAACACGCTGGTGCGTCCGCTCGGCCTGCGCACTTCGCCCCTGGGCTGCCCGGTGTCCTCGCTGCTCTCGCGCCAGGCCGGCGAGACCTTCGACGGTCGCTTCCCGGTGCTCGCGCAAGCCGTGGATGCGCGGCATGCGCAGGTCATCCTGGGCGCGGACGACAAGCACCTGCGCTTCCGCTCCTGCGTGGCGGTGCGCATCGTCGACGACACGCACGTCGACCTCACGCTCGGCACGCGCGTGCACTGCAAGAACCTGTTCGGCGATATCTATATCGGGCTGATCGAACGCGTGCACCGCCACCACGTCAGCCCGGCGATGCTGCGGCTGGCCGCCGAGCATGCCTTCATGCGCAAGGCCGTGCGCAGCTCGCCGCTGCGCGTGCTGCCGCTATAGGGACTGGATGTAAGCGGCCAGCGCCTGGATATCTTCATCGTCCAGATGTTGCGCTACGCCTTCCATGATCCTGCCGTTGCTGACGCCGACGCGCTTGCCGTGGCGGTAATCGCCCAGCTCCTGCCCGACATAGAACGCCGACTGCCCCGCCAGGCGCGGGAAGGTATGCCACGCAGTATTCGGCGCGCCTGACCACGGACTGGCCGGCCCCTGCCCCGCCGGACCATGGCAAGCCTGGCATGGCGGTACGCCTTTGGCCGGATCGCCCGCAAGGAACAGCTGCGCGCCGCGCGACGCGGCATCGGGCTTGCCCGCCGGCTTGGCCGGCAGCGCGGCAAAGTGCGCCGCGAGATTGCGCATGTCCTGGTCGCTGAGCGTCGCGGCCTGGCCGGTCATGATCGGATCGCTGCGTTGGCCGCCCTTGAACGCCTTCAGCTGCAGATAGAGATACGTCGCCGACTGGCCGGCCAGGTTCGGGAAGTTCGGCGCTATGGCGACGCCTTGCGGACCGTGGCAGGCGCCGCAGACGGCCGCCTTGGCCGCGCCCGCATTCGCATCGCCATGGATCGGCGGCTGCGCACGCACGTCGAGCATCGCCACCGGCTTCGCGGCTGCGCTGGCCGCGGGTGCCGGCGCGTCCTGCGCAGCCGCGCACGACGCCACCACCATCAGGACCGCGAGCGAAAGTTGGCGGATCATCGCGGCCTCCTCACAGCTTCACGTTGAACAGGGCGCCCAACATGGTCACGCCGTAATGATGCTGCGGTCCCTTGTCGGTATAGATGCGCTGGCCATAGCTCAGCGTCTGGTCGAAACCCAGGTAATGCCAGTCGGTGAAGCTGCCGGTCTCGCGGCGGCCGAACAGGCGCATGCCGAAGCGGCGGGTGAAGTCGAAGTTGAAGCCCAGGTCCAGCGTATTGCTGCGGTACTTGTTATCCGGGAAGGCATTGCCCGCTGCCGTAGCCGCATCCGGCGCGCGGTAGGCGAGCGCGCCGATGGTGGCGTAGCTGTAGCCGACATGGCCGAACGAGCCGCTGTAGTTGTAGCTGAGGTCGGCGCGCACGCGGCCGAAATCGTGGGTGAGAGTGAAGCCGGCATTGCTGTTGCGCTCGCGATCGAATTCCCACCATTGGTTGCCGTACGGATACAGCGGCCCGCCGAGATTCGGGTTGGTCTGCCCCGGCGTGCCCAGCGCCGCGCCGGCCGCGCCGCCGTCGGAGTCGCCTACATTGGCGATGCCCATATGCGAAGTCTCGATGCCCAGATACGCACTGGCGGTGGTGCGCGCGCTGGGCTGCCAATCCCACTGCAAGGTGGCGCCGGTGCTGCGCGTGTCCTGGCGGCCGATCGGCGTGGCGTACTGGTCGCGGTTGCCGTAGAAGGTGGCGGATACCGTGGTGGCGTCGCCGAACGGATAGGTGACGATCAGCCGTGCCTTGCTTTCGTTGCGGTCGGAGAGATCGTACTTGCGCATGTCGGCGACCGTATGCGCGGGCAGGCCGTTGGCGGGATCGACGAAGCCCGGCAGCGATTCGGAGAAGAACTGCGCATAGGGATCGTAGTTGTACGGCCCGCCGCGCCGGCGTGCGTATTCGTAACTGGCACGCAAGGTGGCATCGCCGAACGAGCGCGACATCCATGAGATCTTGATGCGGTGCTCGTCCACCCGCTTGCGTTCGCGATACTTCGGCTCGTTGTGGTCGAAGGTATAGACCACGCCCAGGCTGTTGCGCCGCCCGAACTGCCAGTCGCCGCCCAGCTCGAACAGCGTGTCGTCGTAGCCATACGGCACGTTGCGCACCGTGACATTCGACGACCAGTACAGCGGATTGCGCGGATCGAAAATGCCCACTTCGCCCGGCACGATGCTGCCCTGCGAGCCGTTCTCCGAGATATAGCCGTACTGCCCCGTCTGCGGGTTGTAGGCGAGATAGCGCGTCTTGTTGTCTTCGCGATACCAGCGCAAGCCGGCATGCCAGCCGAAGCTGGACGACGGATGGAAATTCACCCGCGCGTCGAACAGGCCGGTATCGATCCGCGCATTGGCATTGCGCTGCGACAGCGCGGCCGGCGTGTTCCAGTCGGCGCAGGGCAAGGTGTAGTTGGGGCCGCCGATCGGCGTCATGTCGACACCCAGCACGCCGGTGCAGGTCGCCGGTGGCCGCAACGCTGCGTTCTGGCGCATGGTGCCCCACGCGGCGGCAACGCTGAATTGACCATTGCCCTTCAGCTCGCGCGACAGGTCCAGGCGCAGGTTGTGGTAGTCGTTGTCCGGCTCCAGCGAGAACTCGCCCTGGTAGATATTCGCCACCTGCGGCACGCCCACCACGTTCTGCAACTGGAACGGACTTTGGTAGTCCAGATAATCCTTGTGATTGCGGAAGAACGAGCCGGTATACGTGCCGACGAAGCGCCACACCTTGCCCACCTTGCGCAGCGACAGGTTGACGTCGGTGGTGGAGAAGTCGACCGGCCGCACGGTCTCGTTGATGCCGCCCTGCAGATCGTTGAAGGCGAAGAACATCGGCCCGCCCCACAGGCGCGTGCCCTTGCGCTCCTCGTTGCTGATCGCCGCCGTACCGATCCAGCCGCGGTACAACTCGCCTTCCAGCGACAGGCCGCTGCGGGTGCGGGTCAGTCCGATGGTGCGCCTTGGCGCCGCCGCCGAAGCCGCGGCGATCTGTGCAGGCGTGCTGCCGCCGGGCGTGAGCGAAGCGGGCAAGGTGAGGTTGCTGCTGCCGATGCCGTTCCAGATCGGGAAGGCGTTGGTCGATACCGTATGCGGCATATCGCGGTAGAACGCTTCGATCCGGTAGCTGCCGTATTTGCCGGCGCGCAAGCGGTAGTACTGGTCGTCGGCGCCCAATCGGCTTGCGCGGAACTCCACGTACTCGCCAGTGCGCCGGTTGTCGAACATCAATCCCAGATAACCCAGCGCGAAGCCGTTCTTCCAATCGCTGTACTGGCGAAAGAATTCCGCGTTGCGGTCGCCGTTGAGGTGGATGTAGCCGAGTTGCAGCAGCCCGCGATAGGTCCAGTCGCTGCCCGGCGCGATAGGCGTTCCGTCATCGGTCTGCGGCGGATACGGGTATGGCACACCGGTGGGCGTGCGCTTCATGCCCGCATGCAACCACGACATGCCGTTTGAGAGCAGTCCATCCTGGATCCCCGCCATCATCGGCGTCCACCCGCGCGGATCCAGCGCATTGCCGTACTGCATGTCGCCCACGCGCATGGTGTCGCTGCCGTCCGCCACCTGCGCGGAAGCGGCGCCCACCGCCAGGCCCGGCAGCGCGAGGAGAAGGAGCTGGAGCTTGCGCATCGTCCGCCTCCCTCACTTGTGGAACTTCGGTCCGGACGGGTTGTTGGACCCGTGGATATTGGTGTGGCAGGTCAGGCAGCCGCGGCCCATGATCCGCTCGTCCGGCGACACGCCATTGCCCAGGCCTGCGGCGCTCTGCAGGTCGTTCGGATGCTGCGTCATGGTGTGGCATTGCTGGCACAGCATCGGGATCGGCGCCACCAGCAGGGTCTGCTGGTTGGAGCCATGCACGTCGTGGCAGTTGAGGCAGTTCTGCCGCACCGGCGCGTGCTCGAACAGGAAGGGGCCGCGCTTCTCGGCGTGGCAGCTGTAGCAGGTCTCGTTGACCGTGTCGGTCTTCAGCAGCGGCTTGGTGA
The DNA here is from genome assembly GCF_018599165.1 of Dyella sp. LX-66. NCBI lineage: Bacteria > Pseudomonadati > Pseudomonadota > Gammaproteobacteria > Lysobacterales > Rhodanobacteraceae > Dyella > Dyella sp. LX-66. The sequence continues at coordinate 179,299 of NZ_JAHFVJ010000006.1, read as the reverse complement.
TGGTGCCGTGCGGGTTGTGGCAATCGGTGCAGGCAATCTGCCCTTCCGGCAGCGGCATGTGCGAGCGGCGGTTGAACTTGGCGCGGATGTCCTGGTGGCAGCCGCTGCACACTTCGTTGATCGACGGCTTGGCCAGCACGCCTTCGGGCGACAGCCGCGCCATCGGGTTGTGGCAATCGCTGCAGGAAAGGCCGCGGTTCTCGTGCACCGACCCCAGCCAGTGCTGCCGCGCGCCGCCGGCATGGCAACCGAGGCAGACCTGCGTCTGCGCCTGCACCGGCATGCCGCCGTCGTGGGTGAAAGCGATGATCGAGCCTTTCGCCGCGGGGTTCTTCGCATGCAGCGAGCCCGGCCCGTGGCAGGTTTCGCAGGCCGCCTGCGGTCCGCTGTGGGCAGCGCCGACGCGGAACGAAGCGACATGCAGCGAATGCGAGGCCTGCACGTTTTCCAGCGCATGGCAGGCAATGCAGGTCTTGGCGCCGACGGCATCGGCGTCGGGTGCCAGGGGGTTCTTCGGGATAGGCGCCGCATCGAAGGGCGTGGCGGGTGAGTCGCTGACGGGGCGCAGATGCGGGTCGCGGTTGCGCGCATCGTTGGCGCCCATATCGGTGGCCGGCAACATCCGCGCGATATCGCTCTGGCTGAGGCCGGACGACCCGGCCGGGGCCGCCTGCTGCGCCCGCGCACCCGGTGCCGGCAGCGCGGCCAGCAGTCCGATGGCCGCGCAAAGCAACGTCCCTGGCAGAAACGGGAACACACGCATGGCGTAACCCCATTGGCTAGCGTGATGCGCCGACGGCTCGTCCCCGAAGCGGGCCTTGGCCGGCGCGGAGCAGTATTCACCGTCGCCAGAACGGGAATAAGCCCTCGCGTCGAAAATGATTGTCCAAGGCGCGAGAACAATCGCAGCTTGTGGCGACGCAACATCGCGCCGCCAAAGCTTGCGGTAGCCTGAAAAGCGGGGGCTCATCCCGCGACGGGAGCCGGGACATGCAGGATCTCAACGACATCCTCTATTTCGTGCAGGTCGTCGAACACGGCAGCTTCACCGCCGCGAGCCGCGCGATGGGCATGGCCAAATCGCAACTGAGCTTCCGCATCGCGCGGCTCGAGGAACATCTCGGCGTGCGCCTGATCCAGCGCACCACGCGGCGTTCGCACGTCACCGATATCGGCCGGCGCTACTACGACCAGTGCTGCCTGATGCTGGCCGCCGCCGAACGCGCGCAGGAAGTGATTGACGATGCACAGGCCATCCCGCGCGGACGCCTGCGCGTGGCCTGCCCCGTAATGTTCGCGCAACTGCTGCTGGCACCGGTGCTGGTGGGCTTCCTGCGCAGGCACCCGGATGTGCAGGTGGATCTGGATATCTGCCATCACCAGGTCGACGTGGTGGCGAACGGCTACGACATCGCTTTCCGCGTGCGTGCGTCGGTGCAGGATTCCAGCCTGGTGGTACGCAGCTTCGGCATGGATCCGCAGATCCTGGTGGCCAGCCCCGAACTGCTGCAGCGCGCCGAGCCGCCGCAGCAGCCTGCCGACCTGCGCCATCTGCCGAGCGTCAGCGTGCTGTCCTGCGAAGGCCGCCATTTCTGGACCCTGCTCGATGCCGCCGGCCACGCGCAGCGCGTCGAGCATCACCCTGCTCTGGTGAGCGACGACCTGCAGGTGCTGTATCAGGCGGTGACCGGCGGGCTCGGCATCGCGCAGCTGCCGCGCTTCATCTGCCGCGAACCGATCGCACGCGGACAACTGGTGCCGGTGCTGCCGGCATGGAGCCTGCCGCCGGGCAACGTGCATGCGGTATACCCGTCACGCCACGGTCATACGCCGGCGATGCGCTGCTTTATCGATTACATCGCCGAGCACCTGCCGGATGCGCTGGCGCGCGTGCAGCGCGGCGTGCCGGGCGGCGACGTGAAACCGCTGCTCGCGGTGGCCTGAGCCGGCCCAGGGCTGGCAAAGTCCCGCCCCTCCCTGCAAGAATTCACGAACCGTCGCGCCACAGGGGGAGCGATGGACGCGCGCCGGCACCGGACGCACCTACATCAACGGACGATATCCAGGGACTACACATGCAAAGCAAATTCCTGCCGGCACTCGGCCTGCTGGCCGCCTTCGCTTGGACCTCGCCGCTGCTCGCCGCGCCGGCCGACACGCCGGCCGCCGAAGACAGCGTGCCTGCCCAGACGCAGGGCTTCCTCAACTCGCTGCATCCGGCCACCGGCGACGTGGTGGTGCCGGGCGCGCAGGCCACGCTGAAACTGGACAAGGGCTACAGCTTCCTGCAGGCCAAAGAAGCGCAGGACGTACTCACCCGGCTGTGGAACAACCCGCCGGACCAGGACGTGCTGGGCATGATCCTGCCCAGCGAGAACATGAACGTGCTGCTCGACGACAAGGCCTGGGCGGTGGTGGTGACCTTCGTCGACGAAGGCTATGTGTCCGACGAGGACGCGGCCAAGCTCGACTACAACCAGATGCTCAAGGACATGCAGGAGGCCAGCAAGGACGAGAACACCGAGCGCCTCAAGCAGGGTTATCCGGCGATCGAGCTGGTCGGCTGGGCCGAACAGCCGCATTACGACGCGGCTTCGCACAAGCTGTACTGGGCGCGCAATCTCAAGTTCAAGAAGGCCGACGGCTCTTCCGACGGCGCCTCGCTGAACTACGCGATCCGCGTGCTCGGCCGCCGCGGCTATCTCTCGCTCAATGCGGTGGCGCCGATCGACCAGCTGGCTCAGGTGCGCGCGGACATGCCCAAGGTGCTGGAGATGACCGAGTTCAACGACGGCGAGCGCTACACCGACTACAACTCCAAGACCGACAAGGTCGCCGCCTACGGCATCGGCGCGCTGGTGGCCGGCGGCATCGCGGCGAAGGCCGGTTTGTTCGCCAAGCTTGGCGTGATCCTGCTGGGCTTCAAGAAGTTGATCATGGTGGGCGTGGTGGCGATCGGCGGTTTCTTCGCCAGGCTGTTCGGGCGCAAGAAGGCGCAGTAAACCGCGGCATGTAGGTTGGGGCGAGCCATAGGCGAACCCCAACACCGCCAGCTCCAAGCGCAGCGCAACGTTGGGGTTCGCCTGCGGCTCACCCCAACCTACAACGGGGTGTCCAGCCGCACGCCCAGCCTGGCCAGGCGATGCAGGCCATCGACGCTGGGCACCAATGCACGGCCCTGCGCCGCGCGGCGCAGCCAGCCCGCATCGAGCATGGCCGAAGTCATCGCCACGCCGAGCGGGCCCCCCACGTGCAGGCGGCGCTCGGTCCAGTCCAGACAGCCGCGGCCGTGCAGGCGCAGCAGCTGGCCGGTCGCTTCGAGTTCAAGACCGGCTTCCGCCAGCGCCTGCGCACCGGCAGGCAGCAGGCGCAGGCCTTCGCTGGCCGCTTCCAGGTAATCGCGCGCCAGCAGGCTTTCGCACAGCGCCACGCCGAGCTGGCCGGCGAGATGGCGATAGCAGGTGCGCGCGCGGCGCACCGCCGCATCAGCGGACGTCTTCGGCAGCGCGCTGCGCGTGCGCGGCATGGCGAGTGCTTCGAGCATCGCCGAGACTTCGTCGTCGGCAAGGCGGTAATAGCGATGACGGCCCTGCACGTGCAGCGCCAGCAGGCCGCCGTCGAGCAGACGCTTCAGATGTGCGCTCGCAGTGGCCGCGCCCACGCCAGCCACGCGCGCCAGTTCGCCCGCCGGGCGTGCGGTGCCATCGGACAGCGCCAGCAGCATCGCCGCGCGCGCGGGCTCGGCCAGCAGTGCGCCGACTTCGGCGAGCTGGTAGCGGTTCATGGCGGGAGCGTCGGTCATGCCATGCAGTCTAGTCGGCGGCGGCGCGGCGATGGTTCGTGCGGCATCGAAGCATGCACGGCATGGCCTCTGGCCCATTTCCGCCGCGGTAGCGCTCGCTAGACTCGGGCGGTCATCTGGCTGGTTTCCTTACGGAGTTAGGCCGCATGCGTCCCACCGCCCCCCTGCTTCTGGTCGCCCTTCTCGCGCTGCAACTGGCCGGCGCGCACGCCGCTTCCGCGCCGGACCGCACCGCCGCCGCCGAGCTCACGCCCGACACGGTGATCCTCGAACTCCCGCTCGCCGACGGCCAGCCGCCGCTGCGCGCCACGCTGCGGCAGACCATGGCCGCGTTGAAGGTGCCCGGCTTCAGCGTTGCGCTGATCGACGACTACAAGATCGCCTGGGCGCGCGGCTACGGCGTCACCGCTCCCGGCGGCGAGCGCCCGGTGACGCCAGCCACGCTGTTCCAGGCCGCTTCGATCAGCAAGCCCGTTACGGCGGCCGGCGGGTTGTGGCTGGTCGGGCAAGGCAAGTTGAGCCTGGACGCTGACGTCAACGCCAGGCTCACCAACTGGAAAGTGCCGGAGAACGAATTCACGCGCAGCGAGAAGGTCACGCTGCGCCGCCTGATGAGCCACAACGCTGGCCTGAATATCCATGGCTTCGCCGGCTACGAGAAAGGCACACCGATTCCCACCCTGGTGCAGTCGCTCGACGGCGTGAGGCCGGCCAACCATCCGCCGATCCGCGTCGACACCGTGCCCGGTACGCGCTGCATGTATTCCGGCGGCGGCGTCACCATCGAAGGCCTGCTGATCCAGGACGTCGCCGGCGAGCCGTTCGAGGATTTCATGCGCGACCGCGTGCTGCTTCCTTCCGGCATGCGCGACAGCACCTTCCGCCAGGACCTGCCGCCGGCGCAGGCCGCACGCGCGGCGACCGGCGCCGGTATCGACGGCAAGGCCGTGCCCGGCGGCTGGCATATCTATCCGGAACTGGCGCCCGACGGCTTGTGGACCACGCCCAGCGACCTGGCGAAATTCGCCATCGAGATCGCACTGTCCGAGCAGGGCAAGGCCAACCATGTGCTGTCGCGCGCGCTGACCCGCGAAATGCTCGCGGTGCAATGCGAGGACGACAACGACCGCGTGGGCCTGGGCTTCGGCGTGGGCTATCCCGGCTATCCGGACCTGTTCCGGCACACCGGCGGCAACGAAGGCTTCGGCTCGATCCTGCTGATGTTCGCCGACCACGGCTATGGACTGGCCGCCACCGGCAATTCCGATGCCTTCATGACCGTGGCGAACCTGGCCATCGGCAAGCTCGCCAAAGACCACGGCTGGAACTACGAGCCGCCCATGGACCTGGAGGACATGCTGGTCCTGGTGCGCACGCTGAAGGACACCCGCACCGCGCTGGATACCTATGCACGCATCAAGGCCTCCGGCTTCGCCGGCTACCACCACGGCAGCGGCAGCCTGAATACCTTCGGCTACAGCCTGCTGCGCGACAGGCGCTATGCGGAAGCGATCCAGGTGATGCAGCTGAACGTGACCGAGTACCCGCAGGACTTCAACACCTACGACAGCCTCGCCGAGGCCTACCGGGACGCGGGCGAGAAGGCGCTGGCGATCCGCAATTACGAGACTTCGCTGCGGATGAATCCGCAGAACGCCAATGCCAAGGAGCAGCTGAAGAAGCTGCGGGAGTAGGTCGTCTGTCCAAGATTTTATCTGTCCACGCGGCATGGACGGATAAAATGTATGGACAACAACATTCGACGCCGATCGCGCGTTGCGCCTGCTCGACGCCTTCTACGCCGGGCTTTCCGGCGAACGCTCGCCTTTCGCCCATCGCTAGCCCGGCGACTACTCAGCTCACGACAGCGCTCAGCCGATCGAGCAGCCAGCGCAAGCCTGGGTCGGCGTGATTGCGTGGATGCCACGCGGCGGACAAGGTGAAACCGCCCGCCTTGAACGGCAGCCGGAAGCTGTCCAGGCGGTCTGCGTGAAGTGCGGCGAGGCGGCTGGGCAAGGTGGAGACGTCATCGGTCGCGCACAGCAGCTCCACCGCCATGGCGAAGCTCTGCACCGAAGCGACCACGTCGCGCCGGCGGCCCAGCGCTTCCAGATGCTCGTCCATGAAACCGTGGAAGCTGCCGCCGCTGGTCGATACCAGCACGTGGCGCAGTGCGCAGTAACCCGCGAGCGTGGGCGGGCGCGTGCCGCGCGGATGGCCCTTGCGCTGTGCCAGCACGAAGCGTTCCTCGTACAGCTTCCGTGCCTTCATCGATGCGGGGACCATGCGCTCGGAACCGAGCAATAGATCGACTTCGCCGCTTTCCAGCTGCGCGGCGATGCGCGGCAGATCCGGCACCACGAAGGCCACGCCAACACCGGGACCGGCTTCGTGCGACAGCAGCGCCAGCAGACGCAGGCCGAGTACCGACGTGGCGTTGTCATTGGCGGCGATGACGAAACGGCGTTTCGCCCCGCGCGGCTCGAACGCGGCGCGGTAGCGCAGCACCGACTCGAGGTCTTTCAGCGCGGCGCGCAAAGGTTCGGCCAGGGCCAGGGCATGCGCGCTCGGCACCATGCCGCGGCCGGTTTCGGCGGGAATCAGCAGCGGGTCGTCGAACACGCGGCGCAGGCGCGACAGCTGGGTGGACACCGCCGGCTGGGTCAGGTGCAGGCGCTCGGCGGCGCGGGTGACGTTGCGTTCGGCCAGCAGCACGTCGAGGGTGAGCAGCAGGTTGAGATCCAGGCCACGCAGATCAATCACGTTGATGGGTCCTATCCCGACTATTCATTTCAAAGATAGGTCGGCGCTCCCTAAGGTGGCAAGCCATCACCCACGGAGATCCACCATGAAAGCCTGGTTCCTCGATCAGCCCGGACAGCCGCTTGCCCTGCGCGGAACCGCCACGCCCGCGGTGCGCACCAACGCGGTACTGGTGAAAATGGAAGCCGTGCCCCTGCTGAGCTACACCCGCGCCTACGTGCGCGGCGAGCTGCCTTACGCTTATCCGCAAGGTCCGTTCACGCCGGGCACCAACGGCATCGGCACGGTGCTGGCGGTGGGCGATGGCGTGCAGCACCTGCGCGTCGGTCAGCGTGTGGCGCTCAATCCTTATTGGATCGCCGACGAGGCGGCCGCCGAGCCCGCGCAGGTCTTGCTGGGGCTGACCGGCATCAGCGCGGACAGCGCCGGCATGCTGGCCGTCTTCCCGCACGGCACGCTGCGCGAAGAAGCCGAGATGCCGGCGTCGACGGCGATTCCGCTGGATGGCCTCGATCATCTGCCGGCCGAGCGGCTGGCCGTACTCGCGAAGTTCGCCGTGCCATTCGGCGGCCTGCGCCGCGGGCGCCTCGCCGCCGGCGAGACCGTGGCGGTGAACGGCGCCGGCGGCTACTTCGGTTCCGGCGCCGTGCTGGCCGCACTGGCGATGGGCGCCGCGAAGGTGATCGCGATGGCGCGCCGCGCCGAAGCCCTGCAGGCGCTGGTCGAACTCGGCCACGGGCGGGTGTTGCCGGTGGTATTGACCGGCGACGCCGCCACGGATGCGGCCGCGATCCGCGCTGCGGCAGAGGGCGGCGTCGACCTCGCGTTCGACATGGTCGGCCAGGCCCGCGATCCCCACAGCACTTTGGCCGCTCTGCACAGCCTTCGCCGCGGCGGCCGCCTGGTGCTGATGGGCAGCATGCAGGACGAACTGCCGCTGCCGTACGGGCAGATGCTGCTCAACAACTGGGAGCTGATCGGGCATTTCATGTACACCCGCGCGGACTACCTCGCGCTGGTGTCGCTGGCGCGCTCCGGCCTGCTGGCGCTGGATGCAGTGGAAATCCGCCGCTTCGGCTTCGGCGAACTGGAAGCGGCCATCGACGATGCACAGACGTTGCAGGGCTTGCAGTCGACGGTGGTGGAATTTCCGGCTTAGCCAACGGCATGGCCGTGCCTGGAGCTGATCGCGTCATCGTGACGGGATTTACCGAAATCCCATCAAATCCAGTCAAATTGGAGTTTGTATGACGCGATTATCTTGAATCACATCATATTGACGGAATTTGATCTAGAATTTCGTCAATCTGACGGGATTAGCCCCTCGGATTCCATCACAAGCCTCACCACCTGAGGAATCCCGGCAAATGGCAACCAGTGGAGTCCTTGTCCTTCAAGCTATGCATGCCCTGGCGGCCACAGGCCACGCCTGGGCATCTGTCGCCGAGGTCGCAACGCTAGCGAACGTTTCCGAATCCACGGCGCTACGCCAGCTCAGCCGGCTGGTGGACGATGGAGAAGTCATCGTCGAAGGCCGGGCACGCGCCACTCGCTACTCGCTCGCCGTCGCACCACCTCTTGCCCCTCCTGGCCAGGTCAAAGATCAACCGGATGCTGGCGATATTCCGTGGTCACCGGCTGCCATCGCCTTGCTGCAAAAGCTGGCGGCGCCCATGACAGCGCGCGATCCAGTGTCCTATCGGCGCCACCTGCTCGACGACTACATACCCGGCGTCAGCTCGCTGCTGCCGCACAAGCTCGCCGCCGAGCTCCTCGCCGAGGGCCGCTGGCCCGATCAGCAACCCGCCGGAACGTATGCCCGAAAGGTGCTCGAGCAACTGCTCGTGGAACTCTCGTGGTCGTCGTCCAGGCTGGAGGGAAACACCTATTCGCTGCTCGATACGGAGCGCTTGTTCCAGCAAGGAGCGCATGGCACCGACCAGGACGCCGTCATGCTCCTGAACCACAAGCGCGCCATCGAGTTTCTCGTCGACGATGGCCCGATGCGCGGACTTACGACGTCCATGGTGCGCAACATCCACGCGCTCCTGATGGACGGCCTCATGCCGGAAGCGCAGCTCGGAGCGATCCGCACGACACCCGTGTACATCACGGGAACCACCTTTATTCCTCTGCAGGTGCCACAGGCGCTTGGCGAGTTGCTTGAGCACATCCTGGCGACATCGCGTGCGATCCCCAACCCGATCGAAGCGGCTTATTTCCTGTGGGTGCAGATCGCCTATCTGCAGCCCTTCATCGATGGCAACAAGCGCACGAGCCGCATTGCCGCGAACATTCCCCTGACGCTCTACAACTGCTCGCCGCTGGCCTTCATGGATATCAATCGCCATGACTACGCACAGGCCATGCTGGGCATTTACGAGTTCAACGACTTCAGCGCGGCTACCGATCTGTTCACCTGGACCTATCGCCGCTCCATCAAGCGATACCGCACCGTCATCGAATCCATGGGTTCGCCGGACCAGCTCGCCGTGCGATACCGGATGGCATTGACGTCCGCCGTGGGCATGATCGTCGGCGAAGGCGCAATGATGGAACGCGCCATCGAGGCTCAGCACCTGGGCCATGAAGACACGGCTGCGTTCCGCGCATTGCTCGAACAGCGACTGGATGCCATGCAGCCGTACAACAGCGCAAGGTATCGGATCTCCGAGGAACGGACGAAGCAGTGGATCGACGCGGGCCGGCCCAGGTAATCGCCAAACAAAAAAAGGGCGCCATCAAGGCGCCCTTTTTCATCCACACGACTGGCGCTTACTTCGCCAACCCATCCACCGCCGCATTGAACGTCGCGCTCGGGCGCATCGCCTTGCCGAGCAGCGCGATGTCCGGGTGGTAGTAGCCGTGGATGTCCACCGCCTTGCCCTGCGCGCCATTGAGTTCGCCGATGATCTTGTCTTCGTTCTCGGTCAGCGCCTTGGCCACCGGCGCGAACTTCGCCTTCAGCTCCGCGTCGTCGTTCTGCTCGGCCAGGGCCTGCGCCCAGTACATGGCCAGGTAGAAGTGGCTGCCGCGGTTGTCCAGTTCGCCGACCTTGCGCGCGGGCGACTTGTTGTTGTCGAGGATCTTGCCGTTGGCCTGGTCCAGCGCCTTGGCCAGCACGCCGGCCTTGGCGTTGTTATAGCGGTTGCCCAGGTGCTCGAACGAGGCGGCCAGGGCCAGGAATTCGCCCAGCGAATCCCAGCGCAGGTAGTCCTCTTCCAGGAACTGCTGCACGTGCTTGGGCGCCGAGCCGCCGGCGCCGGTCTCGAACAGGCCGCCACCGGCCATCAGCGGCACGATCGACAACATCTTGGCGCTGGTGCCCAGTTCCATGATCGGGAACAGGTCGGTGAGGTAGTCGCGCAGCACGTTGCCGGTGACCGAGATGGTGTCCTGGCCCTTGCGGATGCGCTCCAGCGAGAAGCGGGTGGCGTCGACCGGCGACAGCAGGCGGATGTCCAGGCCGCTGGTGTCGTGGTCCTTGAGGTAACGCTCGACCTTGGCGATCAGCTGCGCATCGTGCGCGCGCTGCGGATCCAGCCAGAACACGGCCGGCGTATGGCTGAGGCGCGCGCGCGTGACGGCCAGCTTGACCCAGTCCTGGATCGGCGCGTCCTTGGTCTGGCACATGCGCCAGATGTCGCCGGCTTCCACCGCGTGCTCCAGCAGCACCTTGCCGGCGTCGTCGATCACGCGCACCACGCCGTCGGCGGCGATCTGGAAGGTCTTGTTGTGCGAGCCGTATTCCTCGGCCGCCTGCGCCATCAGGCCCACGTTCGGCACGCTGCCCATGGTGGCGGGGTCGAAGGCGCCGTGCGCCTTGCAGTCCTCGATCACCACCTGGTACACGCCGGCGTAGCTGCGGTCGGGGATCACCGCCTTGGTGTCCTGCAGCTTGCCTTCGGTGTTCCACATCTTGCCGGAGTCGCGGATCATCGCCGGCATCGAAGCGTCGACGATCACGTCGCTGGGCACGTGCAGGTTGGTGATGCCCTTGTCGGAATTGACCATCGCCAGCGCCGGGCGGCGCGCGTACTCGGCCTTGATGTCGGCGGTGATTTCCGCCTGCTTGTCGGTCGGCAGCGCGTTGAGGCGCGCGTAAAGATCGCCGATGCCGTTATTCGGATCGAAGCCGATCTGCTTGAGCGTGTCGGCGTGCTTGGCCAGCACGTCCTTGTAGAACTCGCCGACCACGATGCCGAACATGATCGGGTCGGAGACCTTCATCATGGTCGCCTTCAGATGCAGCGAGAACAGCACGCCCTGCTGCTTGGCGTCGGCCACCTGGGCGTCGACGAAGGCGGCCAGCGCCTTGCGGCTCATCACGGCGGCGTCGATGATCTCGCCCGCGCTGATCGCGGTCTTGTCCTTCAGCACCGTGCTCTTGCCGTCCTTGCCGGTCCACTCGATCTTCACCGAGGTGGCCTGGGCGACGGTGGTGGACTTCTCGCTGCCGTAGAAATCGCCGCCGTCCATGTGCGCGACGTGCGACTGCGAATCCTTGCTCCACGCGCCCATCTTGTGCGGATGCTTGCGCGCGTAGTTCTTCACCGAGAGCGGCGCGCGGCGGTCGGAATTGCCTTCGCGCAGCACCGGATTCACCGCGCTGCCCTTGGTGCGGTCGTAGCGCGCCTTGGCGTCCTTCTCCTGCTCGTTCTTCGGCTCATCCGGGTAGTCCGGCAGCGCGTAGCCCTGCTGCTGCAGTTCCTTGATCGCGGCTTTGAGCTGCGGCACCGAGGCGCTGATGTTCGGCAGCTTGATGATGTTGGCTTCCGGCGTGGTGGCCAGCTGGCCCAGCTCGGCGAGATCGTCGGCAATCTTCTGCTCGGGCTTCAGCAGGTCGGGGAACTGCGCCAGGATGCGGCCGGCCAGCGAGATGTCGCGCGTTTCCACGGCGATGCCGGCGGAACCGGCGAAGGCTTTGACGATCGGCAGCAGCGACTGCGTTGCAAGGAACGGCGCTTCGTCCGTGAGGGTGTAGATGATCTTCGGGGTGTTGGACATGTCTGGCCTCTTGCAACGACGTTGACAGGAAGGGGGCGCCACTGGACGGCGGGCGGAACCGGTCACATGGCGACGGCATCCGCGAAAGCCAAGCATTGTCGCGTTTTCGCCGGGGGGACGGAACCGCTGCGGCGCGCGTTTGCCCAATACTCCGAACAGGACGTACGGCGCGGTATGGGATCGGGCAAGCGACCGGCGCATGGATACGCCCTGTGAAACATCGGACCATGGCCCGACCCCCGACCCGCAAGGACACGCCATGCCCCGCCTCGCCCAGGCCCTCCTCGCCCTGCTCGCGCTGACGGCCGCCACCAGCCCGGCCCTGGCCGCCGAAAGCACCACCCTGCTCAAGACCACGCGCTCCTGGGATGGCACGCCCTATCCGGCCTACGCGTCCGGGCAGCCGCAGATCACCGTGCTGCGCATCGTGATTCCCGCGCACAGCACGCTGGCCTGGCATCACCATCCGGTCATCAATGCGGCGTATGTGCTCAAGGGCGCGCTCACGGTGGAGAAGCGCGCCGAAGGCGCGAACGCCACCTGTTCGCTCGCCGAGGGCGAGGTCTTGCCCGAGCTGGTCGGCCAGGTGCATCGCGGCTACACCGGCGAGCAAGCGGCGACACTGATCGTCTTCTATGCCGGCACCGAAGGCGCGGACATCACGGTGCCGGATGTGCTGCCCGCGCGGGACACGCCCGCGCGCCCCGCGCCAGCCTGCCATGAGCTGGCCATCCGCGGCTGAGACCCGTCTGAAACGACGAAGGGCGCGGTCTCCCGCGCCCTTCGTGACGATTGCATGGCGAGCTCGGTTACTTCACCGAGAAATCCTTGGTCCCCGCCGGCTGCCCGTTCAAGGTGACATCCACCTTGTAGTTGCCGGCCGGCCAGCCGTCCGGCTTGCTGATCTCGAACGAAGTGGTGGCCGGGCCGGTGGGAGCGATGGTCTTGCTGTCTTCCTTCACCGTCTGGCCGTCCTGGTAGGTCCACTTCACCGCGATGGTGGCATTGCCGCTGCCGCTGGTGCTCACGGCGGCGTAGATGCTGTCCTTCGGCGTGAAGGTGGTAGTGGCGGTGGTGACCTTCTGGTCGGCGCCGACGGCGCTGCCCAGGTCGATCGAGGCCAGGCTCACGGCCGGCGCGGGCGCCGGGGCGGCCGCGGGCGGCGTGGCCGGCTGCGCGGCGGTGGCCGCGGCTGCGGCGGTCGGCGTGGCAGCGTCTTCTTTCTTGCCGCAGGCGGCCAGGCTCAGGGTGGCGGCGAGCGCGAAGGCGATCAGGTATGGGGTCTTGCTGATCTTATTGGCGGTGATCTTCATGCGTGTCTCCTCTCTCAGTCCTTGGCGGGGATCTTCAGCACCTGGCCCGGCTTGATCAGGTCAGGATTGCTCAGCTGGTCGCGGTTGGCGTCGAAGATGCGTTTCCAGTCGGCGTTGCCGTAGAAATGCTTGGCGATCTTCGAAAGGTTGTCGCCGGCGACGACCGTATAGGTCTGGTCTCCATCCGGCGCGGTCGAAACGACCTTGCTCTCCACGTTGCTGAAGTCCGCCTTGGGCGCGTCGGGCGCCGTCGACTGGACATCGCTTTGCACGTTGGAGAAATCGGGTTTTCCTGTTTCATTGCCCATCGAACACTCCTCCTTCCCGAAAGGAGCGGGCAGTGTTCCGAGTTGGGGGTTAACGCGCCGTTATTGTCGAGCCGGCTTGATTCAGCTCACCGGCAAGGGCGCGGGCCTCAGGAGGCCCGCACCACGGCCTGCCGCGAGCGCTCCCGCCGACGTGCGCGCGCCGCCTTCCAGCGATCGGCCAGGCAGGTGAAGATCACATACAGCGCAGGCGTGCTGAGCAGGGTCAGGCTCTGCGAAATGATCAGGCCGCCGATCAGCGCGATACCCAGCGGCCGGCGCAGCTCCGAGCCTTCGCCCAGGCCGATGGCGATCGGCAGCGCGGCGAGGATCGCCACCATGGTGGTCATCATGATCGGGCGGAAACGCACCACGCAGGCTTCGCGCGCCGCTTCCAGCGGCGACTTGCCGTGCTCGCGCTGCGCCACCAGGGCGAAGTCGATCATCATGATCGCGTTCTTTTTCACGATGCCGATCAAGAGCACCAGGGCGATCTGCGCGACGATCGACAGCTCCGTATCGGTCAGCCACAGCGCCAGCAGCGCACCCATGCCCGCCGCCGGCAGCGTGGAGAGAATGGTCACCGGATGGATCAGGCTCTCGTAGAGCATGCCCAGCACGATGTACACGGTGACTACCGCCGCCAGCAGCAACAGCAGCATGCCGCCCTGCGACTGCTGGAAGCGGCGGAAATCGCCGCCCACGTTGAGGCGGATGTCGCCCGGCATGCGCATATTGGTGACGGTGGCCTGCACGATCTGCATCGCCTCGCCCATGCTTACGCCGGGGGCGAGGTTGAAGCTCAGGTCCATCGTTGAATACTGGTTCTCGTGCGAGATGGTGGACGGCGCCACGCCCGGCTGCTGCCGCGCGAAGGCGGTGAGCGGCACCATCTCGCCCTTGGTATTGGCCACGTACAGGCGATTGATCGCTTCCGGCGTGGCCGTCTCGTTCGGCAGCGCGTTGAGCACCACCTTGTACTGGTTGATGTCCGAGTAGATGGTGGAGATCTGGCGCTGGCCGAAAGCGTTATACAGCGCGCTGTCGATGGTGCCGATGCCCACGCCCAGGCGCGCGGCCTTGTCGCGGTCGACCACGATGTTCTGGCGCAGGCCGGCATCGTCGATATCCGAGCCCACGTCCTTCAGCTTGGGATTCTTCTTCAGCTCATTGACCAGCTTGGGCAGCCACTCCTGCAGCTCGTCGATATCGTTGCCCTGCAGCGAAATCTGATACTGCGCGCCCTGCCCGCTGCCGCCGAAGCCGCCGCTGGGCAAGTCCTGCAGCGGGCGCAGGCGCAGGTTGAGGTCGGGGAACTTGGCCGCCTTCGCGCTGAGGCGGTCCAGCACCTGGAAGGTGGTTTCACGGCGGCCTTCGGCGCGGGTCTTCAGCTCGATGCTGAAGGAGCCGCTGGTGCCGGTACGGCTGGTGCCCAGGCGCGAACTCACCGACTTCACCGCCGGGTCGCCTTGCAGCATCGCGGTGATGCGCTCCTGCCGCTTGATGGTCTCGCCGAAGGACACCGTGGCACTGGACGTGGAACGGCCCCAGATCAGGCCGGTGTCCTGCTGCGGGAACAAGCCAGTGCGCACCGAGCCGGCCAGGAACACGGTGGCGACGATCAGCGCCAGCGGCGTCAGCGCGAACAGCAAGGTGTGGCGCAGCGAGAAATTCAGCGCCGTGGTGTAGATCGCCAGCATGCCTTCGTGGAACTTGTCCAGGGCGCGGTCGAGGCGCGATGGCTCCTTGCGCTTCTTGTCGTCGTGCGCACGCAGGAAGCGGCCGCACAGCGAGGGCGTCAAGGTCAGCGACACCAGCATCGACATCACGATGGCCGCCACCAGGGTCAGCGTGAACTCGTGCATGAACAGGCCGGTGAACCCGCTGGCGAACAGCAGCGGAATGAACACGGCCACCAGCGAGGCGGTGATCGAGACGATGGTGAAGCCGATCTCGCGCGCACCCAGCAAGGTGGCCTCGAAGCGCGACAGGCCTTCGTCCATGTGCCGGATGATGTTCTCGATCACCACGATCGCGTCGTCCACCACGAAGCCGATCGCGATCACCAGCGCCAGCAAGGTGAGGTTGTTGAGCGTGTAGCCCATCAAATACATGCACACGAAGGCGCCAGCCAGCGACAGCGGCACCGCCACCGCGGCGATCAGGGTGGGCGCGAGGCGGCGCAGGAACAGCGCCATGGTCAGCACCACCATGGCCAGGCTGATCAGCAGGGTCGCCTGCACCTCGTGCAGCGAGGCGCGGATGGTCGGCGTGCCGTCGAAGTACGGCATCAGCTTGGTGCCGGGCGACAGGAACGAGCGCAGGGTCGGGATCAGCGCACGCACCGCGTCGACGGTGGCGATCACGTTGGCATCCGACTTCTTGTACACGTACATCAGCACCGCCGGCTTGCCCTGGTACCAGGCGGCCTGGAAGGCGTCCTGCTGGCCGGAATAGACCTTGGCCACGTCCGACAGCCGCACCGGCGTGCCGTTGCGCGTGGCGATCACCAGGTCGGCGAATTCCTCGGCCGTGTGCAGGTTGTCGTTGGCGGTGATCGCCATCAGGGTCTGGCCGTTGTCCAGGAAGCCCTGCGGCGAGGTGACGTTGGCGGCGATCAGCGCATTGCGGATCTGGTCGGGCGACAGGCCCATCGCATTGACCGCGCGCAGGTTGAGGTCGACGCGGATGGCCGGCGTCGCCGCGCCGGCGATATCCACCGAGGACACGCCTTCGAGCTGGCGCAGGCGCTGGGCCAGCAGCGAGTCGGCCACGTTGTAGAGCGCGGCGGCCGATTGCGTGTCCGAGGTGAGCGCGAAGGCGATGATCGGATCGTCGTTCGGGTTGGCCTTCTGGTAGCTCGGCTGGCTGGTGAGGCCGGTGGGCAGGTCCGGCTGGGCGGCATTGATCGCCGCCTGCACGTCGCGCGCGGCCGAATCCAGGTTGCGCCCGCTCTGGAACATCAGGAACACCGAAGCGCTGCCTTCGGAGCTGCGCGAACGCATGGTGTCGATGCCCGGCACCTGGCCGAGATGGCGCTCCAGCGGCGCGGCCACGGTGGAGGCCATATTGCTGGCGTCCGCGCCGGACTGCGCGGCCTGCACGAAGATCACCGGGAACTGGATATCCGGCAGGGCGGCTACGCCCAGCAGCGAATAACAGATCACGCCGAGCACGAACACGCCGATGGCGAGCAGCGAAGTGCCGATGGGACGGCGGATGAACGGGCCGGAGATGTTCATGCGGTAAGCGTAGCGGGGGAATGGCCGGCGCGGCGTGGGCGTCGGGCGAAGCGGGGTTTCATGAACTGAACGCACCGGCCGGGTATCGGTTGAACATGCGGGCCGGGGCCTTCTGGCACTGGTGCGGATCGCCGGGCCCAGGACGCCGAAAGGGGCGGAGCCTTCCGGCTCCACCCCTTGGTCGCGTCACCGCGTCGTTTATCCGGCCCTGGCGGCCTCACGCCGCCGCGCTTCCGCCGGTGGCCGCGCGTTCGAGCGCGCGGCGTTCGCGGCGCACCCGGAGCCAGTCGGAGAAACGCTCCATGTACAGGTAGATCACCGGCGTGGTGTACAGCGTGACCAGCTGCGACAGCAGCAGGCCGCCGACGATCGACACGCCCAGCGGGCGGCGCAGTTCCGCGCCGATGCCGTTGCCCAGCGCCAGCGGCAGGGCGCCGAGCATGGCCGCCGCGGTGGTCATCATGATCGGACGGAAGCGCAGCAGGCAGGCGCGGCGGATCGCTTCGGGCGGACTCATGCCGGTGCGCTGCGCCTCGATGGCGAAGTCGATCATCATGATCGCGTTCTTCTTCACGATGCCGATCAGCAGCACGATGCCAACGATGCCGTCCACCGACAGGCTCATGCCGCACAGGATCAGCGCCAGCAGCGCGCCCACGCCGGCCGGCGGCAGGGTGGAGATGATGGTCAGCGGGTGGATGTAGCTCTCGTACAGCACGCCCAGCACGATGTAGATGACCACGATCGCGGCGAGCAGCAGCAGCACTTCGTCGCCCAGCGAGGAGGAGAACTCCGCCGCCTTGCCGATGAACTGGCCGCGCACCTGCGGCGGGAAATTCTGCTGCTGTTCGATCTCGTGGATCGCCTTGACCGCGTCGGACAGCGAATAGCCCTGCGCCACGTTGAACGACAGCGTCACCGCCGGCAGCTGCTGCTGGTGGCTGACCACCAGCGGCGCGCTGGTCACTTGGGCATTGGCCAGCGAAGCGATCGGAATGGTGCCGCCGGCGCCGACCTGGAAGCCGACGTTGCCGGTATTGCCGATACCCGCCGGCGTGGCCGAGTTGCTCGACGCCACCTGGCCGAAGGTGGTGGCGTTGCTGCCGGTGAGCGCGCCGTTGCCGTTGCCGCGCACGGTGAGCTTGTTGAGCAGGTCCTGGCTGGTGCGGAATTCCGGCGCGACTTCCATCACCACGCGGTACTGGTTGAGCTGGGTGAAGATGGTCGAGATCTGGCGCTGGCCGAACGAGTCGTACAGCGTGTCGTCGATGGTCTGCACCGGCACGCCCAGGCGGCTGGCCTTTTCGCGGTCGATGGTGAGCTTGAGCGCGTTGCCGCTGTCGGCCAGGTTGTTGTCCACGTCCGAGAGTTCCGGACGCTGGCGCATGGCCTGGGTCATCTGGTTGGCATAGCCGGCCAGTTCCGCCGAGTTCACCGCAGACATCGAGTACTGGTACTCGGTGGCGGCCACGCGGCTGTCCAGGGTCACGTCCTGTACGGGCTTCAGGTACAGCGCCACGCCGGGGATACCGGCCACGGTCTTCTGCAGGCGCGGCAGGATGTCGTCCAGGCCGCCGCGGTCGCCGCGGTCCTTCAGCACGATGCTGAGCTGGCCCTGGTTGAGCGTGGGGTTGATCGAGCCGGCACCGATAAAGGCCGCCACGCCGCTCACGGCCGGGTCCTTGCGCAGCGCCTCGGCCACGGCCTGGGTGCGCTGCTCCATCTGCGGGAAGGCCACGTTCTGGTCGGCCTGCACCACGCCGGTGATCAGGCCGGTGTCCTGCTCGGGCAGCAGGCCCTTCGGAATCACCACGTACAGGAACACGGTGACCACCACGGTGACCAGCGCCACGAACATGGTGAAGCGCTGGTGGTCCAGCACCCAGCCCAGGGTGCGGTCGTACAGGTCGACCGTGCGCTTGCCGGCGGCGGCATGGCGCTCGTGCGCGTCGTCGCCTTCCGGCAGCGCGTCGGGCTTGAGCAGGTAGGCGCACATCATCGGCGTCAGGGTCAGCGACACCAGCATCGAGATGGCGACCGCGATGGTCAGCACCCAGGCGAATTCGTGGAACAGGCGGCCGGTGACGCCGGGCATCAGCAGCAGCGGCAGGAACACCGCGATCAGCGACACGGTCAGCGACAGCACGGTGAAGCCGATTTCCTTGGCGCCGATCTCGGCCGCCTCCTTGCCGCTCTTGCCCTGCTCGATGTAGCGGACGATGTTCTCGATCATCACGATCGCGTCGTCCACCACGAAGCCGGTGGCCACGGTGAGCGCCATCAGCGAGAGGTTGTCCAGCGACATGCCGGCGAAGGCCATCACGCCGAAGGTGCCCATCAGCGACAGCGGCACCGCCACCGACGGGATGATGGTGGCCCACAGGCGGCGCAGGAACACGAAGATCACCGCCACCACCAGGAACACGGTGAGGATCAGCGTGAACTGCACGTCCTCCACCGAGGCGCGGATGGTCACGGTACGGTCGGCGAACACGTCCAGGTGCACGTCGGCCGGCAGCACGCTGCGCAGCTCCGGCATGATCCCGCGGATGTGCTCCACCGTCTGCACGATGTTGGCGCCGGGCTGGCGGCGCACGTCCAGCAGCACCGCCGGCTTGCCGTTGGCCCAGGCCGCGAGCTGGTCGTTCTCGACGCCGTCGATCACGCGCGCCACGTCGGACAGGCGCACCGGTGCGCCGTTCTTGTAGCTGATGATGGTGTTCTTGTATTCGGCCGCGTCGATCAGCTGGTCGTTGGTGCCGATGCTGTAGCTCTGCGTCTTGCCGTTGAGCGTGCCCTTGGGCGCATTCACGTTGGCCTGGGTGAGCGCGCTGCGCACGTCCTCCATCGTCAGGCCGAGGTTGGACAGCTGCGCCGGGTTGACCTGGATGCGCACGGCCGGACGCACGTTGCCGGCGATCGAGACCAGGCCCACGCCCTGCACCTGCGACAGCTTCTGCGCCAGGATCGAGTCGGCGATGTCGTTGATATTGCGCAGCGGCAGCGTGTCGGAGGTGAGCTTCAGCGTGAGGATCGGCGCATCGGCCGGATTCACGCGGTTGTACACCGGCGGATACGGCAGGTTGTTCGGCAGCGTGCCCTTGGCCTGGTTGATCGCGGCCTGCACATCCTGCGCGGCGATGTCGATGTCGCGGTCCATGGCGAACTGCAGCACGATGGTCGACAGGCCCGCGGAGGAGTCCGAAGTCATCATCGCCAGGCCGGAGATCTGGCCAAAGTTGCGTTCCAGCGGCGTGGTGATCAGCGCCGCCATGGTGGACGCGCTGGCGCCCGGATACTGGGTGGTGACCACCAGGCTGGGCGCGTCGATTTCAGGCAGCGCGGAGACCGGCAGCTGGCGATAGCCCAGGATGCCGAGCAGCATCACCGCCACCATCAGCAGCGAGGTGGCGATCGGCCGGCGGATGAAGAGCGTCGAGAATCCCATGGTTACCTGGATGGCCGTCCGTTGTGGACTTCAAGGCGCGGCGCGTCTATACGCCGCGCGTGGCGCCGGGCGTCGCGCTGCAAGCGCGCGCCCGGCCGGTGTGGCTTAGCCGCCGCGGCGGCCGCCGCCGTTGCGCTGACCCTTCTTGCCCTGCTGCTGCAGCTCTTCGGCGGTGGGCGCGGCCGGCACTTCGCCCGGCTTGAGCCCCTTCACCTTGCTGCCCGGCTTCAGGCGGAACTGGCCTTCGGTGACCACCTGGTCGCCTTCCTTCAGGCCCGTGCCGATCATCACGTGGCTGTCGCCGACTTCACCGGCAACCTTCACCGGCTGCATCTTGACCGTGTTGTCGGCCTGCATCTGATAGACGTAATCGCCGTCCGGACCGCGCTGCACCGCCTGCGAGGGGATCACCAGGCCGCCGGCCACGGTGCGCACCTGCAGCCGCACGTTGACGAACTGGCCGGGCCACAAGTCGTTCTTCTCGTTGGCGAACTGCGAGCGCAGGCGGAAGGTGCCGGTGGTGGTGTCGATCTGGTTGTCGATCACCTTCAGCTCGCCGCCTTCGGCGATCGGATGCGCGTCGACGCGGTCCAGCGCGGTCACCGCGAGCGGCGCGCTGCTGTCGCGCACGGCGTTGCGCACCATCTCCAGGTTCTGCTCCGGCAGCGTGAACATCACGTAGATCGGATGCAGCTGGGTGATGGTGACGATGGTGCTGGTGGTGGTGACCAGGTTGCCCGGGTCGACACCGCGGATGCCGGTGACGCCGTCGATCGGCGAGATCACCTTGGTGAAGCCCAGCTGCACCTGCGCGCTGGCGATCGCCGCCACGTCGGCCTCGACCGCGGCCTGGTACTGCGATACCTGGTTGCGCTGGGTGTCCAGGTCCTGCTTGGAGATATAGCCCTGCGGCGCCAGGTTCTGGCTGCGCGCCAGGTTGGCGCGCGCGGTGGCGAGCAGCGCCTCGTCCTGCGCCTTCTTGCCCACGGCCTGCTGGTAATTGGCCTGGAAGGTGCGCGGGTCGATCTCGGCGAGCACGTCGCCCTGCTTCACTTCCTGGCCTTCCTTGAACTTCAGGCTCATCAGCTGGCCGGACACCTGCGGATTGATCGTCACGGTGTTGAGCGCCTGCACGGTGCCCAGCGCGGTCAGGTAAACCGGCACGTCACGCTTGACCACCGGCTCGACCGTCACCGGCACCGGGGCTTCCTTGTCCTTGCCTTCGCCGCCCTTGCCCGGGCCGCCCTGGCCGTTGCCGGCCGCCTGTCCACCCTGGCCTTCGCCCGGCTTGTGCAGCAGACGGAAACCGACTCCTCCGACGATGATCACGGCGATCACGATCAGCGCGATCTTCCAAAAACGCGACATGAAAAAAGCTCCTGGATGATAGGCGGGCCCCTACCCGACCCCGCCGCGCGCGGCTGCGCGCCTGTTTTGATACGACGGCGAAAGGATAGGGGCAGTTCAACGAAAAGGGACAATGCCAGTTGACAGGGGGGGCGCATGACCGATGGCAGGGATGAGCCGCGCCACTATGCGGTCCGACGATGTCCGTCCGGTGTCGGCATGAGGGACCGGACCGGCCCGCATCCGGTTCCCTCGCCGCCCATGGTGCCATGGCTGGAAGACAGGCCGGTCCGTTCGTCTATAATCCGGGACTTCATTGCCTGAACCCGCGGTCCGGCCAGGCCCGATGGTTCGCCCACCGAAAACGGGAGTATTGCGTGAGCGGTTCCATGACCAAATCCGACCAGAGCTTCATGCGCAGCTTCTCGTTGCTGATCGCTGGCCTGGGTGTGCTGACGCTGCTGCTGATCGGCGGCGCGTGGATGATCTACGACGCCGAACCCAAGGAAATCAATCCGGACGCGGCCAAGAAGGTCGCCGAGCGCATCGCTCCGGCGGGCGCCGTCTACGCCGGCGACACCGGCCGCGCCGCCATGCAGGCCGCGGCGGATGCCGCCGCCAAGGCCGCCGCCTCGCAGGTCGCCTACGGCGGCAGCACCGACGGCAAGACCATCTACGACAACCTCTGCCACAGCTGCCACACCGCTGGCGTGGCCGGTGCGCCGAAGCTGGGCGACAAGGGCGCCTGGGGTCCGCGCATCGCCGAAGGCCTGGACACCCTGGTCAAGCACGCCATCGAGGGCTACCACGGCCCGGACGGCAACTTCATGCCGGCCAAGGGCGGCAACCCGGCGCTCACCGACGAACAGGTGAAGAACGCCGTGCATTGGATTGTGGATCAGGCGAAGTAAGCCAGCTTCAATCCGATCAAAGCAAAACGCCGCCCATAGGGCGGCGTTTTTCGTTCGCCCCTTCTCCCCGCCGGGGAGAAGGTTGGGATGCGGGGCCGGGGCTCGCGGCGACGCCACATCAGCTCTTTCGTCTCAATAATAGTCATCCTCATGCTGATGCCTCACCGCGAGCACGTGCACCTCGCTCCCGTGGATCTCGAACAGCGCCACATAGCCCGCCTCGCCGAAGCCGATCAGCAGCTCGCGCAGGAACGGGTCGGATTCATCCGCCTTGCGGCAGGCGTAGGGAAAATCCTTGAGCAGCTCGGTCGCCTTGGCGACAGCGGCAAGCGCGCGCTCGGCCGCGCTGCGGTCGCGGCCGAGCAGGGCGTCGAAGCAGCGCAGCAGGTCTTCGCGGGCTTCTTCCGTGAAGCGGACGCGATAAGTCACTCATCGCCCTCGCGCCGCGGCGCTGCCCCGAGCCGGGCAGCGAGCTGGCCCAGCATGTCGTCGGCCTCGACATAACGGCCACTGCGCTGCGCCTTCTCCGCGGACGCCCGCCCGCGCTCGATGAACTCGCGCTGCGCCGTGCGCCGGTGGATCTCGGCACGCAGGGAAGCTTCGGTGAAGGCCGACAGGCTTTCGCCCTGGCGGAGCACGCCCAGCACCTGTTCGCGGAATTCGGGGTCGACGCGCAAGGGAGGAATGACCGCAGTCTTCATGGAAGGAGCGCCATGTATAGCAATTGCTATGCAGCTTAGCACAGCCTTTTCAGCGCAATTCGGAGACTTCCCCATCGGCGATCCAGTCCGCCGCAAAGGCCCGCAGCTGCGGGAAGAAGGCCTCGAAGCGCTCGCGGAGCTGCGGTTCCAGCTCCACCAGTACGGGCATCGCCTCGCCCACCGGGTTGGCCCGGCTCAGGCGTGCGGACACACCGTGCAGCGCGCGCTCGATCTCGGCGCGTTCGGCATAGCCGGCGGGGAGATCGTGGGCTTCCATGTAAATAAGGAAGCGCTTCAGTCCGTCTGGCAGCAGGCTGTGGTGCCGGTGCAGCAGGGCGCGCAGCCCTGCGGAATACGCATCCAGCGGCTGGTCGCTCCAGCGCGCGAAATCCCGCGCCAGCTCATGGTCGAACCACATGTCCAGCAGGATCCCGCCGAAGCGGCGGTACGGCGAGGGCAGCAGGCGCCGTGCGTCCGCCACTTCCGGATGGGCATCGGTATACACGTCGATGGCGCGGTGCAGGCGGATGCCGTCGATCACCCGCGCCGGAAACCGTTGCGGGTCGGGCGTCCCATGCACGAAGTCGCCCAGCATGCCGCCCAGGCGCAGCTGGTCGTCATCGCCCGCCAGCAGGGCATGCGCAAGATGGTTCATGCCCGAGCTTTCCGCACGAGCGGGCGGCGGACCGGCCCGGCGGTTATCATTCTGCGCATGACTCCCATCGCCTTCCCCAACGATCCGGATCAGTTCCCCGGTGAAGAAGCCAGCTTCGCGCTGAGCGGCCCGGCCGGCAAGCTCGAAACGATCAGCAATGTTGCCGAGCCCGCGGACGCACGCCGCGGCGTGGCCGTGATCTGCCACCCCAACCCCGTAGAAGGGGGCACCATGCACAACAAGGTGGTGACCATGGTGGAGCGCAGCCTGCGCGAGCGCGGGCTGGACACGGTGCGCTTCAACTTCCGCGGCACCGGCGAATCCGAAGGGCAGCACGACTACGGCAACGGCGAACGCGACGACCTGGCCGCCGTGGTGCGCTGGGTGCGCACGCGGCGCCCCGGCGACGCGCTGTGGCTGGCCGGTTTCTCGTTCGGCAGCTACGTGACCCTGCGCAGCGCGGTCGAGCTGGATGCCGACGCGCTCATCAGCATCGCGCCGCCGGTCGCGCGCCGCCATTACGAGTTCGACGCCATTCCGCTGCCGTCCTGTCCCTGGCTGGTGGTGATGGGCGAGACCGATGAAGTGGTCGACCCGCAGGCCGTGTTCGACTGGATCGACAGCCTGCACAAGAAGCCCGAGCTGGTGCGCATGCCCGACACCGGGCATTTCTTCCACCGCCGCCTGATGGACCTGCGCGGTGCGATCAAGCACGTGGTGCAGGACTGGCTGCCGCCCCCGCGCGGCTGACGCGCCCTTCCGCGATTTCTCCCATGAGCGAAACACCCTCGATCGCGCCGAGCGCGCGCTACCAAGAAGGCGTCGCCGCGCACCGCTGGGAAAGCGACCCGGCCCAGCTCGCGGTGCTGCCCGAGTTCGACCGCATGCATGCGGTGCTCACCGCCGCGCGCGAAGAGAACGGCGGCCTGTTCGGACGGCTGAAGTCGCTGCTCGGCGGCGAGCCGCGCGAAGCCGTGCCGGGCCTGTATCTGTGGGGCAGCGTGGGCCGCGGCAAGACCTTTCTGATGGACCTGTTCGTGGCCAGCCTGCCGCAAGGCATTGCGCTGCGCCGGCACTACCACCGCTTCATGGGCGAAGTGCACGAGCGCCTGCGCGAGCTGGGCAACCGCCAGGATCCGCTGCCGGAAGTGGCCGAGGGCATTGCCGCGCGTTGCCGCGTGCTGTGCCTGGATGAGTTCCTGGTCAACGACATCGGCGACGCGATGATACTGGGCACCCTGCTGGAGGCGCTGTTCGCCCGCGGCGTGAGCCTCATCACCACCTCCAACACCCAGCCGAAGAATCTCTACAAGGACGGCCTGCAGCGTGCACGCTTCCTGCCCGCGATCGCCCTGCTGGAACAGCAGTGCCACGTGGTGGAGATGATCTCCTCGCGCGACTGGCGCCTGCGCGCGCTGACCCAGGCGCCGGTGTACTTCACCCCGCCCAGTGCCGAGGCGGAGCGCTCGCTGGCGCGCATCTTCAGCACCCAGGCGCAGGGCGAGGCGACGGAAGGCGGCGACATCGTCGTCAACGACCGCGCCATCCCTGTGCGCAAGCGTGCCGAAAACATCCTGTGGTTCGACTTCGACGCGCTGTGCGAAGGCCCGCGTGCCGTGGCCGACTACATCGCCATCGCCAAGGCGGGACCTGCGGTGATCGTTTCCAACGTGCCGCAGTTCAGCATCTACAGCGAGGACGCCGCGCGGCGCTTCGTGCTGCTGGTGGATGAGTTCTACGACCGCCATGTGAAGCTGATCCTTTCTGCTGCAGCGCCGATCACCGAGCTGTACGACGGCGAGCGGCTGCGTGCGGAGTTCGGGCGCACGGAGTCGAGGTTGATCGAGATGCAGAGCGAGGAGTACCTGGCGTCGCCGCATCTGCCCTGACCGGCCGATGGCGGCTCTGCGGCATGACTGTTCGCTCTGGCGGCCATGCTTCCTCAGGCCGATGGCCTTGCTCGCGTCTACCGCCGCACCATCGGTCCACATGGCCGCCAGAGCCATGGCTTTATCGTCATTCCGCCACGAACAGCATGGCAAACGAGGCTCAGCGTCGGTTTGATCCGGCGACATGTCGCCGTTCGTCACCGGTCGACTGGATCCAGGTAAACCGCAGGCTGCTCCACAAATCGCCCGAGCTGAGATTGACGTACACCCCGGGCGCCCCCTGCTCCGCACATCCTTCGCCGAACGAGACGACACCGATCTGGTAAACGCGGCCACCGATGCTGCGAATGACCGGGCCGCCGCTATCTCCCTGGCACGAATCCTTGCCTCGGACGCCTGCGCAAAAATAAGTGCTCAGCTTGCCTTCCTCATAGCTGGCTGCGCACTCCTCCGATGCAAGGACGGGCACATCCACTTCCCGAAGCCGGTTCGGGAAGAACGGCAGGTCCGCGTCGGTGTTGCCCCACCCCATGACCGTTGCCATCTGGCCAGGCCGATACAAGGCGTCGCTGCCCAGCGTGGGCAAGCTGACCGGAACGACGCCGCTGACAGCCCTGTCGAGAAATACCAGGGCCAGATCGGAGTCTGGAATCGTACTGATCGCCACCGCCCGGATGCCTCGCCGCTGTGCCCCGATGTCGTCCGAAAGCAGGGTTTGCCCGATGGTAACCGTGTGCTCTTCCGCGTTGTCGTCGGTTACATCGTCGACACAGTGGGCAGCGGTAATCACCACATTCCGACGATAAAGCGATCCCCCGCAGAAATGCTGTCCGTCGAATTGCAACGAAGCCATGAACGGGTACTTTCCCCTGGACACTTCATTGCCGCCGATGATGCGCGCATCGATGCGTGGGTCGTTTTCCACGGATGCCCGCGGCGTGGCGAAAGCGAAACTCGCGGCGGTGACTGCGAGCATGCCCGCCATCCACGCCACGATCCTGGCGACCGTCTTCTTTCTCGAACGCATTTGCATGGAACTTCTCCGGTTCATGGAAGAGGATTAGCAACTGCATGGCGATAAGCGTGCAGGGCGCCGGCGCTTACGCGACTACGAGTAGACGCTCAGTCGCGCTTTTCAGATATCGCAGAAATACGAAAGTTGTCCCCGACATGTCAGCTTCGCGGCGCGCAACACACCGCATATCCGGAATACTCCCAATTGCTTCCCTCAAAGCCTCCACCGATGCAGCGCTGCGCATACGCTACGCAGCGGACATCCACGCCGGAGAATGCTCATGATGCGCAGCGCCTTGCTCATGCTGTCCCTTGCCGTCGCATCGACCGTACCTGTCCATGCCACCGATGTGGCGCAAAACATTCAGGGCGAACTGCCCCAGGTCGTCGCATGGCGCCACGACATCCACCAGCATCCCGAACTGAGCAACCGCGAGACGCGCACTGCCGCACTGGTTGCCGCGCAGCTGAAGAAGCTCGGCCTGGACGTGCATACCGGCATCGCGCACCACGGCGTGGTGGGCATTCTCAAAGGCAGCAAGCCCGGGCCGAGGCTGGCGATCCGCGCCGACATGGACGCGCTGCCGGTCACCGAAGAAACCGGTCTGCCGTTTGCCTCAAAAGCGCTGGGCGAATACCGCGGCAAGTCCACCGGCGTAATGCACGCCTGCGGCCACGACGCACATACCGCCATGCTGCTTGGCGTGGCCACCGTGCTCGCCGGCATGAAGCAGGAGCTGCCGGGCGAGGTGATGTTCGTCTTCCAGCCGGCCGAGGAAGGGGCGCCGGCAGGCGAACAGGGCGGCGCCGCGCTCATGCTGAAAGAAGGCGTCTTCCGCGACTTCGCACCGGATGCCGTATTCGCCATGCATGTGATCAGCACGCTCAACGTCGGCACGGTGGCGCTGCGGCCGGGGCCGGCGCTGTCCGGGGCGGATGGCTTCAAGCTGGTGGTCCATGGACGCCAGACGCACGGCGCCATGCCGTGGAACGGCGTCGACCCCATCGTCACCGCGGCGCAGATCGTCGAGCAGGCGCAGACCATCGTCAGCCGCCGGCTGGATATCGGCATGCTGCCGGCCGTGCTCAGTTTCGGCATCGTCGAGGGCGGCGCGCGCCACAACATCGTGCCGGACAAAGTGGAACTGCAGGGAACCCTGCGCAGCTTCGATCCCGCCATGCGCCAGCAGGCCATCGACGGCCTGCGCGGCATCGCCCAGCACGTGGCCGCCGCGAACGGCGCCACGGTGCAGACGCAGATTCCGATGGGCGACAGCGTACCGGTGACGGTCAACGACGCAGCGCTGACGGCTCGCGTGCGCGCCAGCCTCGGCAAGGCGATCGGCAGCGAACATGTGATCGAGGCGCCGCCCGCCATGCCTTCGGAAGATTTCGCCTACTTCGCCAAAGAGGTGCCGGGCGTGTACTTCTTCGTCGGCGCCACGCCAGCCGGCCAGGATGCGGCGAAGGCGCCAGCCAATCACTCCCCGCGGTTCTTCATGGACGAGGGCGCACTGAAGGTAGGCATGACCTCGATGCTGCAGGCGACGCTGGACTATCTGCAGGCCCCGGCCACCGAAGCGGCGCACTCGGAGCAAGCCGCAGGCTGAGCAGGCCGCAACGGGAAACCCGCTACTCGTCCGGCTTCTGGCGAACCGACACGCCCGCCAAGGCCGGTGGCGTACCGCAGCGGCCGGAGCGCAACGCATCCAGATAAGCCGACACCAGCGTCGTCGTACTCTTCTGGGCCCCTGCGGCGAACTGTCCGCCACCGAAGTTCATATGGGTGGCACCATCCACCACGGCCAGCCAGCGGCAGCCCGGCCCGAGTCCATCGAAAGCCTGCATGCGCCAGCGGTAGTCGCCGCCCAGCCCCTGGTCCCGCGTGCCGGTGACCAGCAGCGTGGGTGCAGCGATCGGTGCCCATGCGCCTTCGGGAAACACCGGTCCCGGCCCTTCCGGCGACAAGGCCACATAGGCGTCGAAGACACCCTTCGGCGCCAGTCCCAGCTTGTTGTGCGCGCCGGCTTCCAGCATCACCGTGATCGCGCCCATCGAATGGCCGAGCAGCGCCTTGAATGGCGCATGGCAGCGCTGTTCGGACCACGCCAGCGCCGCATCGATGTCGAGAAAGCGCGCGCGATAAGCCGGCGCATCGGTGACCAGGGCGGTGATGCCGCCCTTGAAGCCATCGCTGCGCAAGTCCTGCTTCAGCACCGGCAGGCCGCTTTCGCGATGCCCCATCACCACCACGCGCCAACCGTCGGCGCTCAAGGCCTCGCCCACATAGCGCAGGCCCTGCTCGCTGCCGCCTGCGCCGTGCGACACCAGCAGCAGGGGCGGGCAGGTCTTCGCCGAGGCCGGTTCGTACACCATCAGCGGCGTGCTCGCTCCATCGGAACGTGGCACTTCGATGCGTTCCGCGGCCCAGGCCTGCGCGGTGACGGCCAGCGCCAGCAGCGCGGCCACGATCTTCGGCGACGTCGACATGCTTCCCCTCCCCTTCGATGGCTTGCACTGCGGTAACGTGGTGGCCTTTCCTGCACGGAGCCCCGCCATGACCAGCCTGCTCTTCCTCGCCCTGCTGTCCGCACCCGGCATGCCGGCGGACGATTTCTCAACGCGGGTGCAGCAGGCCAAGTTGACCGAGGGCGCCAAGGACGGGCCGGACTACCAGAAGAAGATGTGGGCCGCGATCGGCGACCGCACCACCGACGTGCTCAAGAGCTGCATCGCCTCCCTGCCCAAGCCCGACAAGTCCCCTTTCGTGCTGGTCGCCGACGTGCACGCCGACGGCAGCCTGGGCCGGGTCGAAGTCCGCGCCCCCACCGACGTAGCCACCTGCCTGCTCAGCCGCTTCGCCAGCTGGAAGCTGCCGGCCCCGCCGGCCAGCCCGGCGCCGTATCCGATCGAAGTGGATTTCAGCATCGCGCCCTGAGCGCCCGGGCAGAACCGATCGCCAAGTTTTTTCGCATGGCCGCCAGGCCGCGCCAGGCCTTGAATTACCCCACTTATCCACCGATATATGCACAACGGATTGGGTTGACCCGCCCCACCCCACCCCTATATGTTGTGCCCCGTCGGTGCCTTTCTCAGACCCACGGTCGGATTGGCTTAATAGGGAATCCGGTGCAAATCCGGAACTGCCCCGCAGCGGTAAGCGGAAACGAAAGCTCCCATCGCACTGGTCCTCGAGGGCTGGGAAGCGGGGGCGAGTAGGTCGGATCGGTCGCCAGCGAACGATCCATGTCTGCGAGTCCGAAGACCTGCCGGCACATCGTGGCCTTCAGGGCCGCGGTGAGTGATGGCGGCTTCCGCGGGGAAGCGCGTCGTGGCGCGGAGCCCCGGGCTCCGCCGCACGGCCGTCCCCGCCTACACCGCCTTCGTCTCAGCCCTGCGCGCGGGAGCAGGTCGTTGAAGCCTTTGGCCTGGAGCGATGCCATGCAACCTATCGACACCGACTCGCGCGAGCGCACCGACGACCGCGCGGACGCATCCGCCTTCCCTGCCGCCGACGCAGCTGCCGCCGCGCCGGAGCCCGTTCGCATGGAAGCCGTGGCGGAGACCCCCTTCGCCCTCACCCCGCCGCACAACCCCGGCCAGATGCGCGTGACCAAGCGCAACGGCAGCCAGGAGATCGTCGACGTCAACAAGATCGTGCGCGCGGTGACCCGCAGCGGCGAAGGCCTGCATGCGGTCGATCCGCTGCGCGTGGCGCTGAAGACGATCGGCGGCCTGTACGACGGCGCCACCACGCGCGAGCTGGACGAGCTGTCGATCCGCACCGCCGCGGCGCTCACCGCCGAGGAACCGGAATACGGCCAACTCGCCGCGCGCCTGCTCGGCGCCTACGTCGACAAGGAAGTGAGCGGCCAGGAAATCCAGAGCTTCTCCCAGTCGATCGCGCGCGGCGCGGAGCTGGGCATCCTCAACGCGCGCCTGCGCGACTTCGTCGCCGCCAATGCGCGCAAGCTCAACGACGCCATCGATCCGCTGGCCACGCGCCGCTTCGAATACTTCGGCCTGCGCACCGTGTACGACCGCTACCTGCTGCGCCACCCGCAGCTGCGCAAGGTGATCGAGACGCCGCAGTACTTCTTCATGCGCATCGCCTGCGCGCTGGGCGGCAGCGAGATCGGCGAGACGCTGGAGTTGTACCGCCTGCTGTCCTCGCTGGAATACATGGCCAGCTCGCCCACCCTGTTCAACGCCGGCACCGCGCACGAGCAGCTCAGCTCCTGCTTCCTGCTCGACTCGCCGACCGACTCGCTGGAGTCGATCTACGAGAAATACGGCGACGTCGCGAAGCTCAGCAAGTTCGCCGGCGGCATCGGCCTGGCCTACTCGCGCGTGCGTTCGCGCGGTTCGCTGATCCGCGGCACCAACGGCCATTCCAACGGCCTGGTGCCGTGGCTGAAGACGCTGGACGCCTCGGTCGCCGCGGTGAACCAGGGCGGCAAGCGCAAGGGCGCGGCCTGCGTGTACCTGGAGCCGTGGCACGCCGACATCGAGGAATTCCTCGAGCTGCGCGACAACACCGGCGACGAGGCGCGCCGCACGCACAACCTCAACCTGGCCAACTGGATTCCCGACGAATTCATGCGCCGCGTGGAGAGCGACGGCGACTGGTCGCTGTTCGATCCGAAGATCGTGCCGCACTTCGTCGACAGCTGGGGCGAGACCTTCGAGCGCGCCTACCGCGAAGCGGAAGCCGCCGGCATCGCGGTGAAGAAGGTGAAGGCGCGCGAGCTGTACGCGCGCATGCTGCGCACCCTGGCCCAGACCGGCAACGGCTGGATGACCTTCAAGGACCGCAGCAACGCCACCAGCAACCAGACGGCCAAGGCCGAGAACGTCATCCACCTGTCCAACCTGTGCACTGAGATCCTCGAGGTGACCAACGCGGGCGAGACCGCGGTGTGCAACCTGGGTTCGGTGAACCTGGCGCGCCACGTGGTCGATGGCGTGTTCGACTTCGACAAGCTCGCCGCCACCGTGCGCACCGCGGTGCGCCAGCTGGACCGCGTGATCGACCTGAACTTCTATCCGATCGACACCGCGCGCACCGCCAACCAGAAGTGGCGCCCGGTGGGCCTGGGCGTGATGGGCCTGCAGGACGTGTTCTTCAAGCTGCGCCTGCCGTTCGATTCGGCCGACGCGCTGGCGCTGTCCACGCGCATCGCCGAGGAGATCTACTTCCACGCGCTGACCATGTCCAACGAGCTGGCGCGCGAGCACGGCGCACATCCGGGCTTCGCCGAAAGCCGCGCCGCCAACGGCGAGCTGCAGTTCGACTACTGGCCGCAGGCCAGGCCAAACGATGCCCCGCGCTGGGAATCGCTGCGTGCGAGCGTGCAGGAACATGGCCTGCGCAACTCGCTGCTGATCGCGATCGCGCCGACCGCCACCATCGCCTCGATCTCCGGCTGCTACGAGTGCATCGAGCCGCAGGTGAGCAACCTGTTCAAGCGCGAGACGCTGTCCGGCGACTTCCTGGTGGTGAACCGCTACCTGGTCGAAGAGCTCAAGACGCTGGGCCTGTGGACGCCGGAAGTCCGCGACGCCATCAAGCTGGCCGAAGGCTCGATCCAGGGCATCGCCAACATCCCCGAGCGCCTGCGCCAGATCTACCGCACGGTATGGGAGCTGCCGCAGAAGGCCCTGATCGACCTGGGCGCCGCGCGCGGTGCGTACATCGACCAGAGCCAGTCGCTGAACCTGTTCATGGAGAACCCGAACATCGGGCAGCTGAGCTCCATGTACATGTACGCGTGGAAGTCCGGCATCAAGACCACGTATTACCTGCGTTCGAGGCCGGCGACCAAGATCGCCAAGACCACGGTATCCGCCACCGCACCGGCAGCGAAGCCGGCGCCGGAAGCCGAGCAGGAACAGGCGAACGCCGCGGTGTTCTGCTCGCTGGAAAACCCCGAGTACTGCGAGGCCTGCCAGTAAGTACATGCGTAGCCCCTCTCGCATCGAGAGAGGGGCTGGGATGAGGGTGCGGGCGCAGTGATGCTCATCACTGCGCCCGCACCCTCATCCGCCTGCCGGCACCTTCTCCCGACGGGAGAAGGGTTGCTCGCCCCACGTTGTCGCAAGGATCAACCATGTCCACCGAAACCACCCGCCGCCAGCACATCCTCGACCCCGGCTTCGAACTCACCCTGCGCCCGATGCGCTATCCCGAGTTCTACGAGATGTACCGCAACGCCATCAAGAACACCTGGACGGTGGAGGAAGTGGACTTCTCGCTGGACGTGACGGACCTCAAGTCCAAGATGAGCGACGCGGACCGTCATCTGATCCATCGCCTGGTGGCCTTCTTCGCCACCGGCGACACCATCGTGGCGAACAACCTGGTGCTGAACCTGTACCAGCACATCAATGCGCCGGAAGCGCGCATGTACCTGTCGCGCCAGCTGTACGAGGAAGCGCTGCACGTGCAGTTCTACCTCACCCTGCTGGACACCTATATTCCCGACCCGGCCGAGCGCAACAAGGCCTTCGGCGCGATCCAGAACATCCCTTCGATCCGCCAGAAGGGCGAGTTCTGCTTCAAGTGGATCGACTCGATCCAGAACCTGCAGCGCCTGGAGACGCGCGAACAGCGCCGCCAGTTCCTGCTCAACCTGATCTGCTTCGCCGCCTGCATCGAAGGCCTGTTCTTCTTCGCGGCGTTCGCCTACGTGTACTTCCTGCGTTCGCGCGGCCTGCTGCACGGCCTGGCCTCCGGCACCAACTGGGTGTTCCGCGACGAATCCGGCCACATGGGCTTCGCCTTCGAAGTGGTGCGCACGGTGCGCGCGGAAGAGCCGGACCTGTTCGACGAAGCCATGCGCACGCAAGTGGAAGAGATGCTGGAAGACGCCATCGCCTGCGAAACGCAGTTCGCCGAGGACGTGCTGTCCGGCGGCGTGGCCGGCCTGTCGGTGAAGGATATGCGCCAGTACCTGGAGTACTGCGCCGACCAGCGCCTGGTGCAGCTGGACCTGCCGAAGAAGTACGGCGCGAAGAACCCGTTCGACTTCATGGACCTGCAGGACGTGCAGGAAGTGACCAACTTCTTCGAACGCCGCGTGTCGGCGTATCAGGTCGGCGTCGAGGGTGAAGTGGCGTTCGACATGGCGTTCTGAGCACCGCGCTCCCTCTCCCCTGCGGGGAGAGGGTTGGGGTGAGGGGGGCCTACGGAGCTTAGAAGCGGGAGCACAGAACGAGCGACGCTTCGTTTACCCTCGGTCGCGAGCACCCGCCCCTCATCCGGCTGCCGCCACCTTCTCCCCGGCGGGGAGAAGGATTCCACTTCTAGGCGTTACACCCAGCTGTTGTCGTTGTCGCTGTCGTCGAAGCCCACGTCGCCGACGTCGCTCAGGTCGCCGTTGAAATCGTTGTTGTCCTGCGCGAACGCGTGATCGTTCTGCAACGCGTTGCCGCTGTTGTTGTCGTCGTAGAAATTGTTCTGCGTGATGTTCTCCACCACGGTCTCCTGCCCACCGCCGCCGAAGAAACCGCCGCTGTGGTGTCCGCCCAGCAGGCTTTCGATGCCGTTGAACAGGAACATGCCGCCGGCCACGCCCGCGGCCGTGGTCGCGGCGCTGGCGAGAAAGCTCGGCGCGGCTGCGGGCTGCTGAGGCGCCGGTGCGGCGCCGCCGAACAGGCGCTCGCGCCAGCCCGGCGCAGCCTGCTGCT
Organism: Dyella sp. LX-66; assembly: GCF_018599165.1. Classification (NCBI taxonomy): domain Bacteria; kingdom Pseudomonadati; phylum Pseudomonadota; class Gammaproteobacteria; order Lysobacterales; family Rhodanobacteraceae; genus Dyella; species Dyella sp. LX-66. The sequence continues at coordinate 145,213 of NZ_JAHFVJ010000006.1, read as the reverse complement.
GCGGCATCGGCGGAGGCGTCGAGGGCTGCTGCGGCTGGCTCCAGCCGCCGGCCTGGCCGCCGAGGAAGCTGCCGCCGCCCTGCCCGCTCACCTGCGCCTGCAACTGCGCGATCTGCGCCTTGGCATTCTCCAGCGCCTGCTGCTGCAGCAGGCTGCGCTGCACCAGCAGATAGAGCGCGTCGGGGTGGCCGGCCAGGCGCTGCTGGATCAGCGCGTCGGCTTGCATGTCCTTGGCCACGCCGCCGGCGGCGGCCAGGCGCTGCAGGAAATCGTCGAGAAGTTGCTGTTCCTGGGGAGTCATGGGGTGCTACCTCGTGGTGGTGGGCGACGGCTTGGTCCGCGCGCGTAAGTGCCGAAGTATGCGTGCGGCGGATGACATCAAGGCCACCCTGCCATCGGTTGGGCTGCGCGCGTTCAGCTCGACAAGAACTTGCGCCCGTTGAAACGAAGGCGGAGCCCGCAGGCTCCGCCGTTTGCCTTACTTCGACGCCTCGCGCGCCTGCAGGTTCACGAAGGGCAGCATGCCGCCGCCGTTGTAGGTGGGCAGGTGGCCGTCCCATTTCTCGATGGCCGACATCTGCACCACGTTCGGGTTCTGCCGCAGCGCGTCGCCCTTCAGCGCGATCGCCTTGGCCTCCGCTTCGGCGATGGTCACCGCTGCCTTGGCCCGGCCCTCGGCTTCCGCTTCCACCTTCTGCGCCTCGGCCTGCGCCTGCGCCACTTCGTTCTGGCGCTGCTCGGCCATCTGGGTGGCCTGGATCTTGGCGTTGATCGACTGCACCACGTTGTCCGGCAGGCGCAGTTCGCCGATCCAGTAGATCTTCTCGATCACGATGCCCACCGGCGCCACATCCGCGGCCACGTCGTTCTGCACCGCGTCGATCAGATGCGCCTTACCCTTGCCGTAGACCGATTCGATATCCAGGTTCGCGGCCTCCTTCACCAGCGCGTCGCGCACCATGTTGCGCAGGTAGACGTCGGTGATCTCGTCGATGCCCTTGCGGTATTTCTGGAAGATCAAGGTCACCTTGGTCGGATCGATGTGATAGGTCATGCCCACGTCGGCGTTGACGATCAGGCCTTGCGCGGTCTGGAAGCTCAGCGACTCGTCGATCGGGCGGCCTTCGTTCGAGGAACGGCTGAACGTGTAGGTCTGCGTAAACGTGGGGAAGGTGTACAGCTCATAGCCCCAGCCCACCCAGTAGCGGCCCGGCGGCAATTCCTGCAGCGCGCCCTTGCCGTCGCCATAGAGCTGGAACTTCACGCCCACGTTGCCGGCCGGCACCTTGTCGCAGGCCGCCAGCAGCAGCGCGCACAGCGCGACGGCAGCCATCGAGAGACGTTTGATCGTGCGATTCATAAACAGTCATTCCTTGTGACGAAGAAGGCGGCTGAGCAGGCAATAGCTCCAGGCCGCAAGCAGACCCAGCAGGACCAGGCCAGCGATCACGGCGAACGTGCTCGTGGCGGAGATCAGCTGCGGGCCGACGAAACCCACGTACAGCAGCAGGCACAGCGCAAGCAGCCAGGGGCTGGCCAGCACCTGCGCGAACAGCGCTTTCATGGCGGCGACTCCTTGATGGAAGTTCATGGCGGATGCGAAGCGATCCGCGCATCGCCACCCGGCGCGTGCGCGCACGCGGGCAGCAGGCGATGCGCCGATGGTTTCGGCGTGGGCCTTAAGGGAGGGTTGGCGGTCTCAGGTCCGGCGGACGGAGATGGCGGCGCGATGGGGAGAGGAAGCCAGGCGACGAGCGTCGAAAGTCTTCATATGCGCACTCCAGTGCGCGGGGTCGGGTGGTGATGGCGGCGCATCTTACTCCTGCTTTTTCGCGCCGGAGCGAAAACGCTACATCGTTACAGCGGGGGCGATCCGGGCGTTCCGGCCTATTGACTACACCTGTAGTCAAGGGGTAGCGTGCCTACATCTGTAGTCAACCCCGGATGACCTGCCATGTCCAAGCCTTCGATCGGCGACCAGGAACTCGCCCTGCTGCATTACCTGGCCGAACACGAGCCGGCCTCGGTCGGCGAAGTGGCCACCGGCTTCGGCGAGGCGCGCGGCCTGGCGCGCTCCACCGTGCTGACCATGATGGAACGCCTGCGCGGCAAGGGTTATCTGCGCCGCCGCCAGGGCGGCGGCGTGTACCGCTACAGCACCGCCACCGGTCCCGGCGAAGCGATGCGGCAGGCGGTGGATCAGTTCGTGGAGAAGACCCTGGCCGGTTCGGTGTCGCCGTTCGTGGCGTGGATGTCCGAGAAGGCCGAAGTCAGCGACAACGAGCTGGCGGAACTCGAAGCCCTGGTCAATCAACTGCAGTCGCGGCGCAAGGAGAAATGATATGGACGGCTATTTCCGTTTCGCCGACCTGCTGCTCGACCGCCTCGTCTGGACGTCCATTCAAGCTGGCGCGCTGATCGGCGCGGTCTGGCTGCTGTGCCGCTGGCTGCCGCGCTGGTCGCCGGCCATGCGCTGCCTGCTGTGGTGGCTGGTGGGCCTGCAGCTGATGCTTGGCCTCATGCTGGGCCGTCCGCTGGAACTGCCACTGCTGACGCCGTCGGTGGAAACCACCGCGCTGTCCGGCGAGCAGGCGCAGGAACATGGCATTGCCATCCATACCGCGGTCACCGGCGACCCGCTGGCCTCGATCCCCGTGCCGCTCGCCGCGGCGGCTAAAGCGGCCGACGCGCCGCCGGCCAAGCCCTGGCCGTGGCGCGAAACGCTGGCCAGCCTGTGGCTGATCGCGATGGCGCTGCAGCTGGTCGCCGCGCTGCGCGAATGGCGCGAGACGCGCGCGGTGATGCGCAGCGCCGAACCGGTGCGCGATACCCGGCTGCTCGCGCAGTGCGCCGAACAGGCCCGCGCGCTCGGCCTGCGCCATTGCCCGGAACTGCGCCGCTCTGACGTGATCGTGTCGCCCCAGGTCGCCGGCCTGTGGCGCCCGGTGGTGCTGCTGCCGACCGAGCACACGCTGGATGCGGATGACTGCGCCATGGCGCTGGCGCACGAACTGGCGCACCTGCGCCGCGGCGATCTGTGGCTGGGCTGGATTCCGGCGCTCGCGCAGCGTGCGTTCTTCTTCCATCCGCTGGCCCGCTGGGCGATGCGCGAGTACGCGTTCCACCGCGAGGCCGCCTGCGACGCGCAGGTGCTGGACCGCTCCAGCGCCGAGCCGCAGGACTACGGCCGCCTGCTGCTGCGCCTGGGCGTGGCTTTCCCGGTGTCTTCCGGCCTGGCGGGCGCCTCGCCCACCTTCCAGAACCTCAAGCGCCGCCTCACCCTGCTGCAGCAGACCGACCGCGTGCCGCCGCGCCTGGGTGCCTGGCTGCTGGTGGCGCTGGTGGCACTGGCCGGTGCGCTGCCTTATCGCGTCACCGCGCGCGGCATGGACATGACCGTGCATGCCGGCGGCGGCGCGACCATGGACGAACAGCAGGCAACATCGCCCGCGCCGGCAGCGGATGCCGTGCCTGCGGTCGCACCGCAAGCCGCACCCGCGGCGCTGGTTTCGCCCACGGGTGTCGTCGCCGCGCATCCGCTGCCCGCGGTCGCCGCGGCACCTGCGCCGGTCGCGCCCATGGCGACGACGGCAACGCCCGCTCCCGCCGCGAAGCCCGCCGCGCGCGCCATGGTCGCTCTCGGCCCGATCCCCACGCCGCCGCCCGCGCCAATGGCCCCGATGGCTCCGATGGAGCCAATGAGCGCGCTGCCGCCACCGCCGGTGGCGCCGGTGCCGCCGCCCCCTCCGCCGGCACCGCCGTCGCCGGTGCGCGTGGGCAAGGCTTCGCATGTCGACATCGACCTCGATAACGGCGCGCCCCGCGGCTTCGCCATCGTCGAGCCGGATTTCCTCACCGTGCAGGGCAGCGAGAACGATCTGGCCAATGCGCGCGCCCTGCAGAACGGCAACGCGCCGGTGCTGTGGATCCGCCGCGGCGACAAGGCCTACGTGGTGCGCGACCGCGCGCTGCTGCAGCAGGCCAAGGACGCTTATGCGCCGATGCGCGATCTCGCACGCCAGCAAGGCGAGTTCGCCGGCAAGCAGGGCGAGCTGGCCGGCCGCCAGGGCGGCCTGGCCGCGGAAGTGGGGGCGCTGTCGGTGCGCCGCTCCGAGCTGGACAGCGAACGCGTCGCCCTGACGCGGGAACTCCAGCAGCAACGCATGCAAACCCAGGCCAACAGCGCGGAGGCCGAAGGCCTCGCCGCCTCGTTCGAAGGACGCCTCAGCGGCATCGAGGCGCAGCGCGCCGACCTGCAGCGCCAGCAGGCCGATATCGACCGGCGGCAGGCCGACTTCAGCCGCAACCAGGCCGAGCTCTCGCGCCAGCAGGCAGAACTGTCCAAACGCGAGCGCGAAGTCTCGCGGCAGGTCTACAGCCAGCTCGACCGCTTGATGGACCAGGCCGTCGCCGACGGTCTGGCCCAACCCAGCACGCGCCTTTGATCGCCCCTTCTCTCTGACGAGGCCTTATCGATGAAGCTGCATCCGCCCGCTCTCCGACTGCCGCGCCGCGCCGAATGGCGGGTGGCGATCTTCTCCGCACTGCTGTTCGCCGCCCCGCTCACCTTGCTGGCCGCGCAGTACACGCCGCCGCCAACGCCGCCGGCCGCGCCGCCACCGCCCCCGCCGCCCTCTCCTCCGCCCCCGCCGCCGGTACCACCTGTTCCGCCGTCGCCGCCCCCGCCGCCGCCGCCCGACCTGGGTGGCTTCGGCGCCCGCCACGTATCCATCCACACGCGTGGCGAGGCCGCCGAAGGGCTGGCGCTGATCGATGGCGACTCGGTGATGTTCGACGGCACCGACCGCGACGTGGAAGCGGTGCGCCGCCTGCAGGACGGCAAGGGTTCGCTGCTGTGGTTCCGCCGCGGCGGGCAGGCCTGGGTGATCCGCGACCAGGCGTATCTGGATCGCGCCAAGGCCGCTTACGCCGAGGTGGAAGCGATCGGCAAGGAACAAGGCAAGCTCGGCGGCGAACAAGGCAAGCTCGGCGCGCAGCAGGGCAGCCTGGGCCAGCGTCAGGGCATGCTCGGTTCGCGCCAGGGCAGCCTGGCCAGCAAGGACGCGGAGCTGTCCGGCCGCGAAGCGCAACTCGCGGGGATGGAAGCGCAGGGCAAACCCGCCGCCGATCTCGCCGCCGGGCGCCAGAAGATCGCCGCCGCGCGCGCCGACCTGGAGACGCAGCAGAAAGCGCTGGAACGCGAGCAGGAAGCGCTGGCGGACGACCAGGATGCGCTCGGCAAGCAGCAGGAAGCCCTGGGCGAGAAGCAGGGTGCGCTGGGCAAGCGGCAGGAACTCGCCAACCAGAAGGCGCATGCGCAGCTCGATGCCTTGATCAAGGAAGCGCTGGCGAAGGGTGTGGCCAAGCCGGTGGAAGCGCTCTGAGCAGAGACGTAGGTTGGGGTGAGCACAGCGAACCCCAACGTTGCGATGCGCTGCAAGGTTTGTTGGGGTTCGCCTGCGGCTCACCCCAACCTACGCAGAAAAAAACGGGCCCTGATGGGCCCGTTTTTTTTCAATCCTTCGGCATCTTCAACTCATATTCCTTCGGCGGCGTCGCTTCCATCAGGTACCGCACGAAGTAATCCCAGCGCTTGCGCGTCATGTACAGGCTAGCCGCGCCATAGCCATGGTGCGCGTTCGGGATCAGCAGCAGATCGAAGTCCTTGTTGGCCTTGATCAGCGCATCCACCACCAGCAGCGTCTGGTACGGCGGCACGTTGTCGTCCATGGTGCCGTGCGCCAGCAGCAGATGGCCCTTGAGCTTGTCGGCATAGACCTGGTTGGCCTGCTTGTCGTAGTTGCTCTTGCCGTCCTTGTCCTTCACCAGCAGGCCCTGCCACTTCTCCGCCCAGTCGTCTTCGTAGTTGCGGTTGTCGTGGTTGCCGCTCTCGGCGATGCCGACCTTGAAGAAGTCCGGATACATGAACATCGCGCCCACGGTGGCGTTGCCGCCGCCGGAATGGCCCCACATGCCGATGCGGTCCATGTCGATCCACGCGTAGCGCTTGCCCAGCTCCTTCAGGCCCGCCACCTGGTCCGGCAAGGTGTTGTCGATGATGTTGCCGAAGTAGGCGTCGTGGAACGCCTTGGAGCGCCACGGCGTACCCATGCCGTCGATCGCCACCACGATGAAGCCCAGCTCCGCCAGCGACTGGTGATCGCGGCCGACGGTGAAGCTGCGCGTGCCGACCGAACCGGTCTGCGGGCCGGGGTAGACGTAGTCGATGATCGGGTACTTCTTGTTCGGGTCGAAGTTCGTCGGCTTGTACATCAGGCCGTACAGGTCGGTCTTGCCGTCGCGGCCCTTCACGGTGAACGGCTCCGGCGCCTTCCAGCCGCTGGCGAGCAGGCGGCTGATATCGGCCTTGGCCACCTGGGCCACGGTGCGGCCGTCGTCGCTGGAACGCAACACCGTCACCGGCGGCGTGGTGCTGGTGGAATAGGCGTCGACGAACAGCTTGCCGTCGGGCGACGGCGCGACGGTGTGGTCGGCGGCTTCCGGCGTGAGCAGGGTCGGCTTGCCGCCGTCGATGCTCACCTTCCAGTACTGCTGGTAATACGGATCGACGCCGGCGGTGCGGCCCACGCCGCGGAACCACAGCGTGCGCGACTTCGCGTCCACCCGCAGCACCTGGGTGACGTTGCCCTCGCCGGTGGTGATGGCGCGCTTGAGCTTGCCGGTGTTGAGGTCGTACAGGTACAGGTTGCCCCAGTTGTTGCGCTCGCTGAACCAGATCGCCTCGTGCGTTTCCGGCAGGTAGCTCCAGTTGACCTTGTCGTTGCCGCTCTCGTAGTAGGTCTTCACCTTTTCGTCGAACACCGTGCGCACTTCGCCGCTCTTGGTGTCGGCGATGCGGAACCAGGACTGCTTGTGGTCGCGCGAGGTGGACACGAAGGCCAGCGTCTTGCCGTCCGCCGCCCACTGCACGTCGTCCCAGCCGCCGTCGCGGCCGCAGCTGATGTCGTCGCACAGGGTGGAGCGGTGCTGGTCCGGCTGCATCTTCAGGCGCAGCACCTTTTTGGCCGGCACGTCGATGATCACGCGCTCGATCATGGTGATGTGCTCGTCGCCGACCAGCGGGTACTTCCACTTCTCCAGCTTCGGATGGCCCACATTGGTGGTGACCAGGTACATGTCGCCGGTCTTGCGCTGGTCCTGCTGGAACGTGGCGATCTGCTTCGAATCCGGCGACCACACCAGGATGGCGCTGTCGGTGTGCTTCCAGCCGGCGTTGTCGGTGGCGTAGCCGTAGTCTTCGACGCCGTCGGTGGTGAGCTGGGTTTCCTTGCCCGTGGCGACGTCGCGCAGCCACAGGTTCCAGTGGCGGATAAAGGCTTCGGTCTTCTTGTCGGGCGAGAGCACGCCCGGCTCCTCGCCGGCGTCGCCGTGCTTGGGCTGCGCGCATACGCCTTCGCCCTTGAGGTCGCACAGGTAGTGCTTGCCGCGCAGGCTGACGTCGAGCTGGCCGTCGGCGGCCACGTCGAATTCGGTGATGCCGAGCTTGTTGGCATCCACCGGCTTGCCGGCGGCCTTGGTCAGCGCGGCGGCGAGTTTGGCCTGGTCGAAGGCCGGTTCGGCCTTGCCGGTGGCGGCGTCCATGCGCAGGTAGTGGTCGCCCTGGGCGTCGTGGTCGCGGTACCAGAAATGGCCGTCGTCCAGCCAGCTGGCGCTGGTCACCGCGTGGTCGATCAGCGGCCCGGCACGGTAGTACATGAAGCTTTCGGCGCGGGCGTAATCGTCCGCCGTCAGCGTCCTGGCCGGTGCCGCCTGTGCGGCCACGCCGGACGACAGCGCGCTCACTACCAGCGCGCCGAGCAGGCGCGAACCATCCATCTTCAAACCCATTGTCGACTCCCCTTGAGGATTGGCGTGATACGAAGCCCGCCATGGCTTGCCGGAAGCTGTAGCCGGCGATCCAAAGTCATGGATCGTAGTCCGGAGGTCATGCCCCGACCCCTGCCAGAAGTCCCTGGGGGGAAACATGCGTCAAAATACGCGTTCCCCCCGCCCAAGACCGCACGCCATGACCAAGCACGCCGCCGCCCTGCCCGAAGCCACCTTGCTGGAGATGGTGTTTCCCGACCACACCAATCATCTCGGCACCCTGTTCGGCGGCCAGGCGCTGGCGTGGATGGACAAGGCCGCATTTATCGTCGCCTCGCGCCATGCGCGCCGTATCGTGGTCACCGCGCGCTCGGAAGAAGTGAGCTTCCGCGTGCCGGTGCGCAAGGGCCAGCTGGTGGAACTGCTGGCGCGCATCGTGGAGGTGGGCAAAAGCTCCATGCACGTGGAAGTGACCATGACCGCCGAGGATCCGCTCACCGGCGACCGCCGCGTCTGCACCACCGGCCGCTTCGTGATGGTGGCGCTGGATTCCAACGGCACGCCGACGGATGTGCCGCCGCTGGCCTGAGCGCCCGGCGTAGGTTGGGGTGAGCGCAAGCGAACCCCAACATCCACGGTCGCCCCGCAGCGTTGGGGTTCGCTGGCGCTCACCCCAACCTAGGCCAGCGTCGACACCAACCCCGCCACCCAATCGATGAACACCCGCAGCCGCAGTGGCAACTGCCGCTGGCGCAGATACGCCACGTGCAGCGGCATCGGCGGTGGCGGCGTATCGGTCAGCAGGGCCACCAGCTGGCCGCTGGCCAGCGCGTCGCCGAAGCGGTAGCGCGGGAACTGCGCGATGCCCAGGCCGGCTTCGCAGCAGGCGGCGTAGGCGTCGGAGCCGTTGACGGTGATCATCGAAGGCAGGGTCACCTCGCGCAGGCTGCGCCCCACCATGAATTCCAGCGGCACCGCGCGGCGCGTGTTCGGCGAGGCCCAGTTCACCGCCAGGTGGCCCTTGTGCAGGTCGGCCAGGCTGGCCGGCATGCCGTGGCGCCGCACGTAGTCGGCGCTGGCCATGGTCACCTGCTGCATCGTGGCGATGCGGCGCGCCACCAGTTCGGAATCGGGCAGCTCGCCCGAACGCACCACGCAATCCACGCCTTCGCGCACCAGGTCGACGTAGCGGTCGCTGGTGCCCATCTCCAGTTCCACCTGCGGATAGCGCTTGAAGAAATCCGGCAGCGCCGGCGCGATCAGGTGCCGCGCCAGCGTGGCCGGCATGTCCACGCGCAGCCGCCCCTTGGGCTGAGTGGCGGCGTCGCGGAAGCCGGCTTCCACTTCGTCCACGTCGGCCAGCAGGCGCACGCAATGGCCGTAGTAGGTCTCGCCGTCGCGGGTGGGGCTGACGCTGCGCGTGGTCCGCTGCAGCAGGTGCGCGCCCAGCCGCGCCTCCAGCCGCTTGATGGTGTGGGTGAGCGTGGCGCGCGGCAGGTTCAGGTCGTCGGCGGCGCGGGTGAAGCTGCCCAGCTCGACGATGCGGGCGAACACGCGCATGGCTTGCAGCTGGTCCATGGCCGGGGCGTCCTATTGTTGATATGAATGAAACAGACCTGGCGATTATTGAGCATTTATCCATCAACGATGCAAGCGCAGCATGTGCCCACCTTTTCTCCCACCTGAAAGAGAGCGCTGCGATGCAAACACGACTGCTTGGCCGCAATGGCCCCAAGGTTTCCGCCCTCGGCCTGGGCTGCATGGGCATGAGCGAGTTCTACGGCGCGCGCGACGACGCCGAGTCCATCGCCACCATCCACCACGCGCTGGACCGCGGCCTCACCCTGCTCGACACCGCCGACGTCTATGGCCCGCATACCAACGAGGAACTGGTCGGCAAGGCCATCCGCAGCCGCCGCGAAAAGGTGTTCCTGGCCACCAAGTTCGGCATCGTGCGCGACCCGGCCAATCCGCAGATGCGTGGCGTCAACGGCCGGCCGGAATACGTGCGCGAGTCCGTCGACGGCAGCCTCAAGCGCCTGGGCGTCGAACAGATCGACCTGTACTACCAGCACCGGCTGGATCCGCGCACGCCGATCGAGGACACCGTCGGCGCCATGGCCGAGCTGGTGCAGGCCGGCAAGGTGCGCTACCTGGGCCTGAGCGAGGTTTCGGCCGAAACGCTGGAACGCGCGCACAAGGTGCACCCCATCGCGGCGGTGCAGAGTGAGTTCTCGCTGTGGACGCGCGACCCGCAGGAAAACGGCGTGCTGGCCATGTGCCGCCAGCTCGGCGTGGCCCTGGTGGCTTACTCGCCGCTGGGCCGCGGCTTCCTCACCGGCGCCTACAAGAGCCCCGAGGACTTCGACGCCGACGACTACCGCCGCAGCAGCCCGCGCTTCCTGGGCGAGAACTTCACCCGCAACCTGCAGCTGGTGGACAAGGTGCAGGAGCTGGCGAAGGACAAGGGCTGCACGCCCGCGCAGCTGGCCCTGGCCTGGGTGCTGGCCCAGGGCGAGGACGTGATCGGCATCCCCGGCACCAAGCGCCGCGACCGCCTGGACGAGAACCTGGGCGCGCTGGATGTGACCCTCAGCGCCGCCGAGCTTGCGGCTATCGACGCGGTCTTCCCGCCCGATGCCGTCGCCGGCCCGCGCTACACGGAAGCGATGCTGAAGTTCCTCAACGCCTGACCGGCACGGCAACACGGCTCATGGCGGGTAAAATGCCCGCCATGAGCACTCCCGAACATTCCCCCCTCGGCAAGACCACCGTCTACGCCGACCGCTACGACCCCTCCCTGCTGTTCCCCATCCCCCGCCAGGCCAAGCGCGACGAGATCGGCGTGAGCGCGCCGCTGCCGTTCCATGGCGTGGATATCTGGAACGCTTACGAACTCTCCTGGCTGGATGCGCGCGGCAAGCCGCGCGTGGCGCTGGCCGAATTCCGCGTGCCGGCGGCCTCGCCGAACATCATCGAATCGAAGTCGTTCAAGCTGTACCTCAACGGCTTTGCGCAGGAACGCATCGATGATGCGCAAGCCCTTGCGGCGACCTTGCGCCGCGACCTGTCCGCCGCGGCCGGCGCCGAGGTGGAAGTACATCTGAGCGAGCCCAGCGCGAGAGCGCATGCGGTGGTGGATCTGGAAGGCGCCTCGATCGATGCGCTGGACCTCGACATCGACGACTACGGCCCTCCCAAGTCCGACTACCTGCATGCCGATGCGGGCGAGGTGGTGGAAGAAGCCCTGGTCTCCGACCTGCTGCGCTCCAACTGCCCCGTCACCGGCCAGCCCGACTGGGGCAGCGTGCAGATCCGCTACCGCGGGCCGCGCATCGACCGCGCGGGCCTGCTGCGCTACCTGGTCTCGTTCCGCAACCACAACGAGTTCCACGAGCAGTGCGTGGAGCGCATCTTCGTGGACGTGAGCCGGCATTGCGCGCCGCAAAGCCTGAGCGTCTATGCGCGCTATACGCGGCGCGGTGGCCTGGACATCAATCCGTTCCGTGCCAGCGTCGCGTCAACGCCCGGCAATCCGCGCGGCGCGCGCCAATAGCATGGCGTGCGGAGGCGGCGCGAAACGTTCGTAAAAAACCTGTCGCGCCGCGTTCGCCGCTAATGGCGGCTTCATCGCGGCGGGCCTAGCTTGGCGCTGCGGGAACGCCATGCGTTTACTCCGTTCATCCATGGATCGACGACCGGAAAGGGGGATTGCCATGCATCGCTTTCAACGCCACGCCGCCGGCGGCTGTTGCCTGATCGCCGCGCTCGCGCTGGGCGCCTGCGGCAAGCACGAAGCAGCACCGCCCGCCGCCGCGCCGGCAGCGGCGGCCAGCGTACCGGCCAAGGCACCCGCCACGGCACCGGCCGCCGTTCCGGACATCACGCTGCCGAAGGCGTCCTCCGCATCCACCGCCAAGGCCGCCGTCCCGGCGGCGCCGGTGGACCGGACCTTCCGCGTGGCCAGCGTCACCATCGGCGACGATGTCTCGCCGGACCATCGCGTCACCGAAGCGAAGACGCGTTTTGCGCCGGGCGCGAAGACCATCTATGCCGCGGTGGAAACGCAAGGGCTGACCGACAGCGCCACGCTGAGCGCGACGTGGAGCTATCTGGAAGGAAGCTCGCGGCAGATCGTCAGCACCAGCCAGTCGATCGCCACCGACGGGCCGGCGGTAACCACGTTCGAGGTGCGCAATCCGAACCAGTGGCCGCTGGGGAAGTACCAGGTGGTGATTGCGGTGGATGGGAAGGTGGTGTCGACGCAGGATTTCGAAGTCGCAAAAACCTGAGCCTTGAAGCCGGCGTAGGTTGGGGTGAGCCGCAGGCGAACCCCAACATCGCGGCCCCGGACGCTGCGCACCGTTGGGGTTCGCCTGCGGCTCACCCCAACCTACGAGGTCGTCAGACCTTGTAGTACTCGCGATACCACGCCACAAACGCCGCGATGCCCTGCTCCACCGAGACCTTCGGCCGATAACCCACGGCCTCCACCAGGCTCGATACATCTGCCTCGGTCTCCGGCACGTCGCCGGCCTGCAGTGGCAGCATTTCCATCGTGGCCTTGCGCCCCAGGCACTCCTCCAGCACCTCGATATAGCGCAGCAGCTCCACCGGATGCTCGTTGCCGATGTTGTAGAGGCGGTACGGCGCCACGCCGCTGGTCGCCGGGTCCGGATGCATGGCATCCCAGGCCGGATCCTTGCCCGGCACCGTATCCAGCGCGCGCACCACGCCTTCGACGATGTCGTCGATGTAGGTGAAGCTGCGCTTGTGCCGGCCTTCGTTGAACACGCGGATCGGCTCGCCCGCGAGGATGGCCTTGGTAAACAGGAACAGCGCCATGTCCGGCCGGCCCCACGGGCCGTACACGGTGAAGAAGCGCAAGCCGGTGGCGGGCACGCCGTACAGATGCGCATAACTGTGTGCCATCTGCTCGTTCGCCTTCTTCGTCGCCGCGTACAGCGTCAACGGATGCTCGGCCGGGCGATGCTCGGAAAACGGCAGGTCGCGATTGGCGCCATACACCGAACTGGTGGAAGCAAACACCAGATGCTGCACGCCATGCTGGCGGCAACCCTCCAGCACGTGCAGGAAACCGGTGACGTTGCTGCTCACGTACACATGCGGATTGGTCGCCGCATACCGCACGCCGGCCTGCGCTGCCAGATTCACCACGCGCTCGGGCTTGTGCGTTGCGAACGCCTTCTCGATCGCCGCGCGGTCGGCCAGGTCCGCATGCACATGCGTGTAGCCCGGATAGGCCTGCACCCGCGCCAGCCGCGCCCGCTTCAAACCCACGTCGTAGTAATCGTTGAGGTTGTCCACACCAATCACTTCATCGCCGCGCGCCAGCAGCTTGCGCGCCACGTGCGAACCGACGAAACCGGCCGTGCCGGTCACCAGCACTTTCATCACAACCTCCCGTCCACCGCTTCGCGCGGCAGCACGTATTTCACGTCGTAGACCACCGACTCCGGCTTGCCGAACGCACGGATGCCCGCGGCGCCCAGCGCCTTGAACTGGCGATGGCCCACGGCAACGATCACTGCATCGTAGTGGCCTTGCACCGGCTCGCCGATCGTCGCCAGGCCGTATTCGTGTTCGCATTCGGCTGCATCTACCCACGGATCGTGCACGTCGACCTGCGCGTTGTAGCTGCGCAGCGCCTGCACGATGTCGATCACGCGGGTATTGCGCAGGTCCGGGCAGTTCTCCTTGAAGGCCAGGCCCAGCACCAGCACCTTGGCGCGCACCGGGTTGATGCCCTTGCGCACCATCAGGCGCACCACCTCGCCGGCCACGTAAGGACCCATGCCGTCGTTGGTGCGGCGGCCCGCGAGAATCACGTCGGGGTGATGGCCGACCTCCTGCGCCTTGTGCGTCAGGTAGTACGGATCGACGCTGATGCAGTGGCCACCGACCAGGCCGGGACGGAACGGCAGGAAATTCCACTTCGTCCCCGCCGCTTCGAGCACTTCCAGCGTGTCGATCCCGAGCTTGTTGAACAACATCGCCAGATCGTTCACCAGTGCGATATTGAGGTCGCGCTGGGTGTTCTCGATCACCTTCGCCGCCTCGGCCACCTTGATGCTGCTGGCCTTGTGCGTGCCGGCGGTGATGATGCTGGAGTACAGCGCATCGACGTAGCCGGCTGCTTCCGGCGTGGAGCCGGAGGTCACTTTCAGAATGCTGGTGACGCGATGCTGCTTGTCGCCCGGATTGATGCGCTCGGGGCTATAGCCGGCGAAGAAGTCCTGGTTGAACTTCAGGCCCGAGCCGGCTTCCAGCAGCGGCACGCACACTTCTTCGGTGCAGCCTGGGTAGACCGTGGACTCGTACACCACCACATCGCCGCGCTTGAGCACCGTCGCCAGCATCTGGCTGGCCCGGGTCAGCGGGCCCAGGTCCGGCCGCTTGGCGGCGTCGATCGGCGTGGGCACCGTCACGATGTAGACGTTGCGGTCGCGCAGATCCTCCAGCGCATCGCTGTAGCGCAGGCGCGTTGACGAACCCAGCTCCTGTGCATCGACTTCCAGCGTCGAATCCTTGCCGGCGCGCAGTTCCTCCACCCGCGCCGCGCGGATATCGAAGCCCACCGTGTCGTACGTCTTGCCGAATTCCACGGCCAGCGGCAGGCCGACATAGCCCAGGCCGACGATGGCGATCCGGGCCTCTTCCAGGTTCCGCATGCAGGGCGCCTTCCACAAAGAACGGCCTTGGCGGCCGCAACGACACAGGCTAACAGGAGCGGAGCGTATCGCGGCTGTGACGGCCGGCCGGCGGGTCGCTTTCGGCCGAGCCGCGGCCCGCCTTAAGTGACATCGACACGCCCCCGGGCCGCGCCTAACCTGCGTTTCCGCCTACGCTTTCCAGGAGCGAAAGGCGAGTAACGAGGGCACAAGCCTGTGCGCGTACGTCCCCTGTCACGCGCGGCTAGGCTCTGTCGGTGAACCGGCCGGGCGTGTACGTGACGGCGCCCTCGCTACTCGCCTTTCGCTCCTGGCTTGGCTATCGGTGGAAAGCCATAGGCCAGGCATAGCCGGCACGAGGTAGAGGATTTCCCCGCGCGCCCGCGCAGAATCGGCGCCGAAGCTCACGCGAAGGTCCATCACGCAAGGGGAGGTGGACATCATGCGCACCACGCCGGTAGCACTTATCGAATTCCTCGGCCTGGCGCCCGCCGGCCGCGAAGCCGCCGCGCCGAAACGCCGCCCGCCGGGCGCCCTCGATTACCAGCTGCCGGGCCGCGACTGGGCCGCGCTGTTCGACGGCATCGCCTGCCTGGGCGCCCTGCGGCCCATCGTGTTCCTGCACCTGGCTGCCGTAGCCGACGCCGAGCCCGAAGCCGAAGCGGTCATCTGGCACCGCATCCACTGAAGCCTCCGCGCCCTGCCGGAAGCCACCCCGACCCCTGGCATACAAGCTGCTTTAGCGGTTTTTCCATCACACGCCGCGCAAAAAGCCGGGCTATGATGCCGGGGACCGTCCGCGTGGAGGCTCCATCGGTGCCGCACGGACCCAGGGTCGGGGGACATCGCAACGCTCCATGTTTCGCGCCGGCGCCGCGCGGCGGCTTTCCCGTTCCCTGCGCCCAGGTCGTGTCAGTTGTTCGCTCAAGCCGATAAAAAGCGGTCTCCATAAATGATGGCGCCGTACGCGGGCCATCGCACAAGCTGAAGAACGGATCACAGGGGGAGTACATGTCCGACATCATCGAGTTCCTGGAGCGCATGGGCGAAGACGCCCGCCTGCGCGATGCGCCCGCCGCCGAGCTGGAACTGGCCCTGGCCGGGGCGCGCCTGGAACCTGCGCACCAAGCGGTTCTGCTGGCCCGCGACAGCGCCGGCCTGCAGGCCCTGCTGGGCCTGGGTGCGCTGATGGCCGTGCAGTTGCCGGCCGAAGAGGAAGAAGAAGAACAGGAAGACGAAGGCGAGGGCGACGAACCGTCGCCGGCCGAAGACAGCCTGCGGCGCGAGGCCGCCGTCGCGTGAACGGGCGCTCCGGCATGCGGCGCCTTTACGGGTTCCTCCTTGCCGGGGCTTGCCTGCTGTGCCCACTGGCCGCGTCCGCCGCGGAAGCCGGCGCGGCCGACGCTCCGCCCGCCCTGCTGGACGTGGCCGACAGCATCAAGACGTCCGACCACGGCACCTTCGCCAAGCTGCTGCTGCAGATGGAGCCGGAGGCTTCGAAGCTGTCGCCGCAGCAGCAATGGCATCTGCGCTACCTGAAAGCCTGGGACGTGGCCTACTACGGCGACTACGAGCGCGCCGGCCCGCTGCTGGACGAAGTGATCGCGCAGGATGTCGACCCCACCCTGCGCTTCCGCGCCACCGCCACCTCGATCAACATCCTCGGCATCGGCCACCGCTACGAAGAAGCCTTCACCCGGCTGGACAAGCTCACCAGCCAGCTGCCGCAGATCACCGACAAGCGCGCCCGCCTGCAAGGCCTGGGCGAAGCTGCGCAATTGCTGGTCGCGGCCGGCCAGTACGATCTCGCCGCGCAGTACGCGGACGAGATGCTGAAGAACCTGCCGCCCGGCGAAGGCCCCTGCAAAGGCCTGTTCTTCAAGGCCGAGTCGGCCTACCGCAGCGAGAAGCCGAACGCGCGCGAGCAGCTGGACCAGGCCATCGACCGCTGCGTCTCCGTCGGCGAAACCGTCTACGCCAACACGCTGCGCGCCGAACTGGCCGTGGCCGACCTCGAACGCGGCGAAGCCACCCAGGCCATCGCCGTGCTCACGCGCAACTACGCCGACGTGCAGCACGACGGCTACCAGACCCTGATCGCGCAGTTCGACGCGGCCCTGGCCAAGGCGCACCTGAGCCTGGGCAACCTGGCCGAAGCGCGCAAGCACGCGCTGGCCGCGGTGCAGAACAGCATCAAGGGCGAATACACCGCGCCGCTGGGCATGGCCTACCAGGTGCTGTACCGGGTGGCGCGCAAGCAGGGCGACCTTGCTGCGGCGCTGGCCTATCTCGAGCAGTACATGGCAGCCGACAAGGGCTATCTCGACGACGTCTCCGCCAAGGCGCTGGCCTACCAGGTGGTGAAGCAGCAGGTGCTGTCTGGCCGGCTGCAGCTGGACACGCTCAACAAGCAGAACCAGATCCTGCAGCTGCAGCAGGCGCTGGACCGCAAGGCGGTGGAAGCCAGCCGCCTGTACATCGTGCTGCTGCTGATGGCGCTGGGCTTCATCACGCTGTGGATCTACCGCCTCAAGCGCTCGCAGCTGCGCTTCATGTGGCTGTCTCGGCTGGACAGCCTCACCGGCATCTGCAACCGCAAGCATTTCATCGAAGAAGCCGAAATGGCCCTGCAGGCGGCGGCGAAGACGCGCCAGCCGGCCGCGCTGTTGATCCTGGACCTGGATCATTTCAAGTCGATCAACGACACCTTCGGCCACGCCGTGGGCGACCACACGCTCAAGCACATCGTGGAAGCCTGCCGCCCGCTGCTCAGCTCGCGCGAAGTGTTCGGCCGCCTGGGCGGCGAGGAATTCGCCGTGCTGCTGCCGGACTGCACGCCCGAGCAGGCCCTGGCCCGCGCCGAACAAGTGCGCGCGGCGATCGGCGCGCTGTCGCCGCTGGAAAGCGGCGAACTCTCCGTCTCCGCCAGCCTGGGCGTGGCCGACACGCACAGCGCCGGCTACGACGTCAGCGAACTGCTGGTGCGCGCCGACCATGCGCTGTACCGCGCCAAGAGCGAAGGACGCAACCGGGTGGTGGCCACGTGGATGGGTGCGGCGGCAACGCGTGTGGTGGCGGGTGCGTCGGCGAGCGTTTAGCACGCTGCGTTGAGAGGCTCCCGCCGACGCTTGCCGGCGAAGCTCAGTGCTTCACGTGATAGCGCGTACTGCGGCCGCCGCCCGGCAGGCGCTCCAGGTAGCCCTTCTCGACCAGGTCGGCCAGATGGCGCGTGGCGGTGGCCTTGGACACCTTGGCTACGGCCTGGTACTTCGATGCGCTGATGCCCTGCTCGAAGCCGCGCTCGCCGCCATCGAGCAGGCGATTGAGCACCTTGATCTGTTCCGGCAACAGGCCCTGGTACGAGTGCTGCAGCCAGAAGCGCGCCTTGTCCAGCACACGGTCGATGCGCTGCAGAGCCTCGTTCAAGCTGTGCTGCAAGGTGGCGAGAAACCATCGCAGCCACGGCGTGACGTCCAGCGTGGCCTTCTGGCTGGTTTCGAGCACGTGGTAGTAGCCGGCGCGGTCGGCCAGGATGCTGGCCGACATAGTGTAGAAGCGGATCGCCTGATGTTCGGCCTGCGCCAGGGCCAGGTCGGTGATGGCACGGGTCAGGCGGCCGTTGCCGTCGTCGAACGGATGCAGGGTGACGAACCAGAAGTGCGCCAGCCCGGCGCGCAGCAGGGGATCGAGCGCGGCGTCGCCGTGGCTGCTGTTGAACCAGGCCAGGAAGGCATCGAGTTGCACCTCCAGACCGGCGCGAGGCGGCGCTTCGAAATGCACGGTGGGGCGGTCGAGGCGGCCGGACACCACCTGCATCGGCTCGTTGCCGCGCAGACTGCCGACGCGGATGGGCCGTGCGAGCAGCGAATCCTGCTGCGCGAACAGCCAGGCATGCCAGTCGAACAGGCGCTGCGCGGTCAATGGCTCTCCGTAGCGCTGCGTCGCGTCGAGCATCAGTTCGGCCAGGCCTTCGCTGCGCGGGTTGGTGGCCGCCCTCTCGTCCTGCGCCACGCCCAGCCGCCGCGCCAGCGAGGAGCGAACGGAGGCCACGTTGAGGCGCTCACCCTCGATCGCCGAGGACGTGATGATGTTCTGCAGCAGGGTGTCGAGCTCCCCTTCGACCTGTTCGTCACCCGCGATCGCACCGGCCATGCCGAGCAGGCGGCCCTGCAGCTGCTGGCAGGAGCGCAGCAGGGGCGCCAGCGTCTTGGCATGCCAGCGGAAGGTGGGCCAATCCGGCTGTTGCCAGATCCAGCGGGGGTGATCCATGCGGCGGACTCCCAAGGGGGTGAGCCGATTACGCGACTTATTCGGCTCACGGAATGAGCCGATTATGGTCGATATTCGGCTCACGCGCCAACGGGCACCCATGGCCACGGCACATGCGGCGCGACGGTATCGCGCTGTTCTTCAATCAAGGAAATGGCGCGCCCGGAGGGATTCGAACCCCCGACCAATGGCTTCGGAAGCCACTACTCTATCCGGCTGAGCTACGGGCGCGTGGTGCGGCGAGGCCGCCGGCGGCCTGTCGGACGGCGGCGGAGCGCGGAGTATAGCGGCTTGGGGCCATGCGTGCGACGAGGGCCGCCGATAACGAAAAGGCCCGCCTTGCGGCGGGCCTTTCGCGGCGTGAGCCCGATGGATCGCTCAGCGCGCCTTGAGCAGCTCCGAGAGCTGGTCCGGCTTGCCTTCGACGCGCTCCAGGTGCGGGTACTTCAGGCCATCGTGATAGTCGATGCGCAGGGTCTGGTACTGGTCGAAGTTCTTCACCAGCAGCTCGACCGGCTTGCTCTTGTCCTTGGCCGAAGCGGTGACCGCGTCCTTGATGGCGTCGCTGGAGAATTCCTTGCCGTCGACCGCCACGATCTTCATGCCCGGCGACAGGCCGGCCTTGAAGGCGGGGCCGTCCCACAGCACGTCCATGATGTCGCCGCCCTTGCCCAGCGACACGCCCAGCGAATACACCAGGTTGGCGCCGCCGAAGCGGGCCTCGGCCGCCTTCACCACCGGCGAGGGCTTGTCGTTGTAGACCAGCTTCCAGCCGTGCGCCTCGATGCCGCCGATCAGCGGACCGTGGCCGTCAAGGCGCTCGCGCAGGTAGCTGGCCCAGTCGAACGGCTGGATGTCGTTGAGCGTCTTCACCACATCCTCGAAGGTGTAGGTGTTGACCGCCCACTCGCCATTGTTCATGCCGAAGAAGGCCTTGCCGAAATCGTCGATCGACTTCTTGTTGCCCGACAGCGAACGCAGCTTGCCGTCCACTTCCAGCCAGATCATCTGGCCGCCGGAGTAATAGTCCTCGCTCATCTGGTAGTTGCGGTAAGGCAACGGCCGGCGCTGGGCGATGATCGGATCGTTGGTGGTGTCCTGGATGTTGCGCCACTGCTGCAGGCCCGGGCGGCCCTTGTCGTAGTTGGCGGCGACGTTGGCGAGCATGTCGCGCGCCTCTTCCGGCTTCCACAGGCCCGAGCGCGCGGCCATCACATAGCCCCAGAACTGGGTCTGGCCTTCGTACACCCACAGCAGGCTGTCCTGCATCGGCACGTTGAAGTTCGGCGTGGACAGATCCGCGCCGCGGCGGTACTTGCCGTCCCAGGAGTGGTTGAACTCGTGCGGCAGCAGGTCGCGCGCCAGCACGTTCTTGTCCCACTCGGTGAAGTAGCCGGGGCCCACGCCGTTCTCGCTGGAGCGGTGGTGCTCCAGGCCGTTGCCGCTCATCTTGTCGCTGAGCGAGAACAGGAAGTCGTAGTGGTTGTAGTGGTGCGCGCCGTACATCTTGTACATCTGCTGCACCAGGTTCTGGTGCGCCTTCAGCTGTTCCGGCTTGATTTCCAGGTACTTCGGGTCATCGGCCACGATGTTGAGGAACACCGGCGTCTTGGCACCCGGGTCCAGGTCCACGCGCTTGAAGTACTTGCCAGCGTAGATCGGCGAATCGACCAGGTCGTCGAACTTGATCGGCTTGAAGGTCACCGTGTCGCCGTCGCGCGAAGCCTGCTCCAGCGCGCTGCCGAACTGCCAGCCGGCCGGGAACTTCACGCTGGCCTCGGCCTGGATGCGGGCGGCGACATAGCCGGCCGGATACAGCGTGACCGTATTCCACTGCACGTTGAGCATTTCCGGCGTCATCACCACGCGGCCCTGGCGGGTGTCCTGCGGGGAGAGGAACTGGAAGTCCACGTCCACGCTGCTGGCGCCCTGCGGCACGTCGACGTGGAAGGCGTAGACGTTGAGCGGATCGCGCGTCCACTTCAGTTCCTTGCCGTTGGCCGACACCTTCAGGCCCGCGAGTTTGTCGATCGGGCCGGACGGCGAGTGGTTGCCCGGCAGCCACTGCGGGTACAGCAGAGTCAGCGGACCGGGCTGCGCCGGCACCGATTCGTGCACGCGGAAGATGCGGCGGGCGATGTCGGTGGCATCCACGCTCACCTTGAGCGTGCCGTTGAACGGCACGTCCTGCGGCGCCGGGACGTCGGCATGGACGGCGAAACCGCACAGGCCGAAGCCCGCGGCGAGGATAGCGGAAGCGAGGCGCGAAGCTTTCAAAACAGTCTCCTGGTGGCAGACGCGCAACGCCCTGGGCGGACGTTGAACGAAACATGACTGTCCGATGCTAGACCGCGGCGGCGTGCCGCACCCCCTGCCAGAGGTCATGCGGCAGGCTGAACCATGCCTTGCTTCAAATCCCGCCGGGGGTTTGGAAATGTAAAAACGCCCTTATCCTTCGTGGCCCGCGCTACCCCACGCGGACCGCAGCGACGATTTCCCCCTCAGATCGCGCCGCGGAAAACCCCAAAAAGAAAAATGGAGTTCTCCATGAACAAGCTTCTGCTCTCGGCCGTGCTGGCCGCTGCTGCCCTGTCCCCGTTCGCTGCCCAGGCCGATGACGCCGCCGCCAGCAGCAACCAGCTCAACAACTTCTTCGTGACCGGCAACCTCGGTCAGAGCAACTACCGCGTGGGCGGCCTGTCCGACAAGTCGGACGTGTTCCAGAGCGTTCGCTTCGGCTGGCGCTGGAACAACATCGTCGGCGCCGAAGTCGGCTACACCTCGCTGGGCCAGGCCAAGCAGTACATCGGCCCGGTCACCGTCGGCTTCCAGCCGAAGGCCGTGATCCTCGGCGTGAACGCCAAGTACGGCTTCTACGGCAACTGGTTCGTCACCGGCCACGGCGGCTACCTGCGTTCGCGCACCACGGCCGAGACCACCTACGGCAACCTGCACGCCAGCGAGAAGAGCTGGAACAACGGCTGGTACGCCGGCGTGGGCGTGGGCTACAACGTGACCGACAACGTCGCGCTGGCGCTCAACTACGACAACTACCGCGTGAAGTACGGCCGCGCCGGCGCCAGCCAGTCGCAGGCCAACGTCAACGTGGCGGCCTACTCGGCTTCGATCGAGTACCGCTTCTAAGCGCAGCTTTTCGCGCAAGCAACAAAAAAAAGGGCGCCCCAGCGGGCGCCCTTTTTCTTTTCATCAGGCAGCGGCTTATTTCAGCGGCGCGGCAATCTGCCCCAGCCGATCCGCGCCGGTGGCGCGGGTCAGGTGCGGATAACGCAGCCCATCGCGGTAGTCGATCGACACGGTCTGGAAGAACTCGTTGTTCTTCACCAGCAGCTGGATCGGCGTGCCCTTGTCCTTGGCTGCCTTGATCGCGTCCTTCAGCCCGTCGGCCGAGTAATCGCGCCCGTTCACCGCCACCAGCTTCAGCCCCGGCACAAGGCCCGCCTTGAACGCCGGCCCGCCCCACTGCACGTCGGTCACCTTGCCTTCGCGGTTGAGCGCCAGGCCCATGCCGTAGAGCAGGTTGACCGAATGGCGCACGCTCTCCATCGCCTTCTGCATGGACGAGGGCTGGTCGTTGTATTCCAGCTTCCAGCCCGCCTGCTCCACGCCCTGTTCCGGCAGCTTGTCGCCGGTGTAGTCCAGGCGCTCGTGCAGGAACTTGGCCCAGTCGTAGGGCTGCACCTTGTTCAAGGTGGCCACCACGTCGTCGAAGGTGTAGGTGAGCGGCACCTGGCTGCCGTCCTGCACGCCGTGGAAGGCACGCACGAAATCGTCCAGCGAACGCTTGCCGCCGCTGAGCTCGCGGATGCGGCTGTCCGCCTCCAGCCACAGCAGGGTGCCTTCCGGATAGTAGTCGACGCCGCGCATGCGGTTGGCCCAGCGCGAACCCTGCGAGGAAGTGAGCTGCACCGCATCGGCGGTGTCCTGCAACGAACGCCACTCGCGGCCGGTGCGATTGACCATCGCCGCCTGCGTCTCGGCGATCCAGTCGCGGTACTGCTCCGCCGTCCACATGCCCGAGCGCGCGGTCAGCACCTCGCCGTAGTAATTGGTGAGGCCTTCATAGACCCACAGCAGATCGCCCTGCATCGGCACGTTGTAGTTCGGCGTCCACAGGTCGTGCGGGCGGCGGAACTTGCCGTTCCACGAATGCACGAACTCGTGCGGCAGCACGAAGGCCGCCGCCAGGTACATGTTGTCGTCGGTCAGGAAGGCCGGCGGCAACCGGTCATCGCTGGACTGCTGGTGTTCCAGGCCGAACGAGCCGTTGTGATCGGACAGCGTCAGCAGAAAATCGTAATGCGCGTAATGCCGCGCCCCGAACAGCTTCACCGCCTGCACCGCCAGCGCCTTGTGCTGCGCTTCTTGTTTGTCGCTGAGCTTCAGATTGCCCGGATCGTCGGCGACGATGTCCAGGTACACCGGCCCCTTGGCATCCGTGCTCAGCTGCACGCGCTTGAAGTATTCGCCCGCCACCAGCGGCGAATCCACCAGCTTCTCCAGGCTCACCGGCTTGAACGCCACCTGCGCGCCGCTCTGCTCGCTCACTTCCAGCGCGCTGGCGAACTTCCAGTCGCGCGGCAGGGTCACCGTGGGCTGCACCTCGATGCGGCTGGCGTAATAACCGGCCGGATAGAACAGCACCTGATTGAATTCGATATCCACCAGCTTCGGCGTGGCCGAACCGGTCGCGCCATACAAGCCGCCGCCCTCTTCCCCCGGCGCCAGAAACTGGAAATCCAGCTGCAGGCTGCTGGTGCCTTCGGGCACGTCCAGGTTCAACGAGAACATGTCGCGCAGATCGCGCCGCCACGGCAACTGCTTGCCGTTGGCCGTAATCACCAGGCCACTGACGTTGTTGATCGGCCCCGACGGAATGTGCTCGCCCGGAATCCACTTCGGGTAATACAAGGTGAGCGGCCCCGGCTTGACCGGAATGGTCTGCGCGACCCGGTAGATGCGCTTAGGCGCATCGGTGACATCCACCTTGAGCGTCAAGGTCCCCGGATAAGCCTGATCCACCGGATCCACCGCCTGCGCCCGCGCCAACGGCACCGCCCCCAAAGCCAACGCAACCGACCACCCCAGCAACGTCCTGGCGAACATACGGCATCTCCCCTTCGGTGAGTGATGCCCCCGGATGCTAGGCCGATGCGACCGCCACACCGCATGCCAGAGGTCATGTGAAAAGTGACCTCACACGCCCCGCTCCGCCCGCCCCCTCACCCTGCCCTCTCCCCGGAGGGGAGAGGGGTGAAAGAGTGAGGCAAGCAGGAACAAAGAGCCAAAGCTGGCCCCGTTCCTTGAACATCCTCTCGGCCACGGCACGTTGAAGCGCGCGTTACGTAAACGCACTGTGGCTTCGTGTCGACTCTGGTTAATCCGTTGCCGCGGCCGTCACTGCTCGTTCTAGTCGCGTCGCGAGCCTTGGCTCTCAGGCCATTTCTTTTGGGTTACTTTTTCTTTGGGCCAGCAAAGAAAAAGTGACTCGGGCGCCGGCAGGCGTCCGAAATGCCCGCTGCATAAGCGGCCCATTCGCGTCACCGCGAAAACCAAGCGAGACAGTCACTGGATCCCAGCTTCCGCTGGGATGACGAGCAGGTCACGCCTTCTCCAGCTTGCTGTGATGCATGCCATAGAAAAAATAAACAGCCAGACCAATGGTCACCCAAATCAGGAACACCTCCCAGGTAACCAACGGCAACTCCGCCAACAACCAAATCGAAAACGCGATCCCCACCACCGGCACCACCGGCACCCACGGCGTCCGAAACGACCGATGCAAATCCGGCTTCCGCTTCCGCAAAATCAACACAGAAGAACAAATCACAATAAACGCCGACAGCACGCCAATATTGACTAACTTGGCGACCTCCTCAATCGGCAGCAGCCCCGCCACCAAGGCGGTGAACACACCGAGCACCACCGTCGGCCGATGCGGCGTCCCATACCGCGGATGCGGCTTCGCAAACCACCCCGGCAGCAAGCCATCGCGAGCCAGCGCAAACCAGATCCGCGTCGCCCCCAGCATGAAGGCGAACAGCACGCTGATCAGGCCGAACACCGCCGACACCGACACCGTCAACGCCACCCAATGCAGCCCCAGCCCCTTGAACGCATCCGCCACCGGCGCATCCGTCTTCAAAGTGGTGTAGTGCGCGATGCCGGTCAGCACCATCGATACCGCCAGGTACATGGTCATCGAGATACCCAGCGACAGCAGCACCGCGCGCGGCAGGTCGCGCTGCGGGTTCTTCGATTCCTCCGCCGCGGTGGTCAGCGTGTCGTAACCGAACACCGCGAAGAACACCACCGCCGCCGCGGTCGCCACGCCCTGGAAACCGAAATGGCCGACGCCATCGGGGCCGACGATACGCTGCGGAATAAACGGCACCCAGTTCTCCGGCTTCACGTAGAAGGCGCCGATACCGATCACCAGCGCCACTGCCGCGACCTTGATCGCCACCACCAGGGTGTTGAAGCGCGCGCCCCATTCGGTGCGGAAGATCAGCAGCGCCGACACGCCCAGCGTCACCAGCGCCGCCACCACGTTGAACACATGGCCTTCGCCGGTGCCGATGGCGCCCTTGGCCCATACCGGCAAGTCCACGCCGACACTGGCCAGCGCCGATTGCACGTAGCCGGACCAGCCGATCGCCACCACCGCGACGATGAGCGCGTACTCCAGCAGCAGGTCCCAGCCGATCAGCCAGGCAGCCAGCTCGCCCAGCACCGCATAGCCATAGGTGTAGGCGCTGCCGGTGACGGGGATCAGGCCGGCGAATTCCGCGTAGCACAGCGCCGCCGCGGCGCTGGCGATGCCGGCGATCAGGAAGGAGATCGCCACCGCGGGGCCGGCGTTGAGCGCGGCCTGCTGGCCGGCCAGCACGAACACGCCGACGCCGATGATGCCGCCGATGCCGATCGCGGTGAGCTGCCACAGCCCGAGCACGCGGCGGAAGTCGCCGCGCTTGCCGACGTCCGCCTGCAACTGCTCGACCGACTTGTGGCGGATTAGCTTGCTGACCACGCTCATCGCTGGATATCCCACGCAAAGGAAGCGGCGATGATAGCGAATGCCCCCTGCCCCGCCATGCTGCGGGTGCGCGCGGTCAGGCGGGCTGGCGCGTACGCAGGCGGATGGTGGCGAGCGTGGCGGCGCTGCCCAGGCACAGCGCCACGATGGCCGGCGCCAGCGCCGGCGGTGCGGCGGCGGCGCCGAACCAGCCGCCGGTGATCACCGCGGCCAGCGCCGTCGCGGCCAGCCGCGCCGCTTCCAGCCAGCTGCCGGCGCGCCGGCCTTCCAGCAGCACGCCCAGCGCGGTGAGGCTGAAGAGCAGGAAGGCCGCATAGGCCAGCAGCGCGGAGGCCGGCATGCGCTTGGCCATGTCCAGGAACCACACGCCCATCAGCAGCAGCAGCGCGAACTGCGCGATCCCGTAGGCGGTGAGGCTGCGCGGCAAGGCGGGCGCATAGCGCGGGCGGGCCATGTCGAAGGCCGGCTTGGGAAACCGCTCGGCGACGTCGGCCGGCCGCCAGCCCGGGGGCTTGAGCCACACCAGCAGCTTGTCGCGCCAGCGCCGCGCATGCCAGGCGTCCTTGGCCGTGGCCCAGTACACCTCGGCATTCGCCCACAGCGGATTCCAGCTGCGCAGCGGCGCGCGCGTGCCGTACACCGGCGGGTCGGTGTCGTCTTCCTCGATAAAGGTGCCGAACAGGCGGTCCCACAGAATCAGGATGCCGCCGTAGTTGCGGTCGAGGTAGCGCTCGTTCACCGCGTGGTGCGCGCGATGGTTCGATGGCGAGCAGAACACGCGGTCGAACCAGCCCAGCCGCCCCACCAGCTCGGTGTGCACCCAGAACTGGTACAGCAGGTCGATCAGCGCCACCACCGCGAACACTTCCAGCGGATAGCCCAGCAGCGCCATCGGCAGATAGAACAGCCAGCCCAGCAGCACGCCGCTGCCGGTCTGGCGCAGCGCGGTGCTGAGGTTGTAGTCCTCGCTCTGGTGATGCACCACGTGCGCGGCCCACAGGATGTTCACCTCGTGCCCCGCGCGGTGCAGCCAGTAATAGAGGAAGTCGTACAGCAGCAGGCCGCTCACCCACACCCACCAGCGGTCGGCCGGCAGCGCCCAGGGCGCCAGGTGCGCGGCGCACCAGGCATAGATGCCAAGGGCGAGCAGCTTGGAAAACACCGCGACGATCTGCGAGATCACGCCCAGCGACAGGCTGTTGACCGCATCGCTGGCGTGGTACACGCGCCGGCCGCGCCACTTCGCCACCAGCAGCTCCAGCGCGATCAGCGCGAAGAAGGCGGGCGTGGCCCAGCCGATGATGACCTCTTGGGTATTCACGCCAGCGCCGCGTCCTCCGGGGACGCACGCATCACCGAACGCGCCAGCAGCCACAGCGCACCGAAGTAGCTGCCGAGTATCCACAGCGCCGCCAGCGGCAGGCTGATGCGGAAGCGGTTCCAGGCCAGCAAGGTGTCGCTGAGCATGAACAGGATCGAGCCCGCGCCGGCCAGCCAGGCCGGGTTCGCCAAGGCATCGCGGGTCAGCGCGTGGTACCAGGCGCGGCCCACCGCCTGTCCGCCCATCAGGGCCAGCACCAGGGTGTAGATCACGATCGGCAGGTGCAGCTCCACCGGCAGGGTGGGCCACAACGACCACATGCACAGCGCCGCATAGCCCAGGCAGATCAGTAGCGCGATGGGCCGTGCGCCCAGGCGCGCATCGCCGGTCAGCGCCACCAGAAAGCACAGATGCGCGAACAGGAAGGCCACCAGGCCTTCCACGAACAGATCCTGCGGCAGCATCAATAAGACGTCGCCAACCAGCGCCAGGCCCAGGCCGCCGAGCACCCAGGCGCGGTAGCGCGCTGAGATCGGCTCGCGCACGCGCCAGGCCAGGGCGAACACCAGCCCGGTCGCCAGCGGCTTGCAGGCCCAGTGCAGCCACATCCACTGGCTGCCGTCCTCGGTGTCGGCCAGCATCGCGCCGGCAATAGCGCCCAGCGCCGACAACAGGACGCCAAGGGCCATCCAGCGGGGAACGGCTTGGATCGGAACAGCAGAAGAAATGGCGGCCATGCGGGCGGATCGGGCGGAGATACGCCGGCGATCATAAGTGGGGCGAGGCTTTCCCGGAATCGCCACTTTATTTTTCCCGGGTGCAGGTCGCGTTTGGGGGCTGGCGATTAGCCCCTCTCCCCCCGGGAGAGGGGTTGGGGTGAGGGTACGAGCGGAGCGTAACGCTGCGCTCCGCCCGTACCCTCATCCGGCTGCCGCCACCTTCTCCCGGAGGGAGAAGGATTCGGACTTGGAGAACTCGAAGCTTAGAAGCGCAAGGTTGCCGTAAGCATCGCCGCGCGCGGCGCGCCCACCTGCATGGTGGCGAACTGGCCCTGCGGGTCGCTGGCCACGAAGCCGTTGGTGCCGATCGAGCCGAAGTACTTCTTGTCGGCCAGGTTGGTCACGTTGAGCGCCAGCTTCAGGTCCTGCACCACGCCGAGCTTGCCCACGTCGTAGGCGGCCGAAGCGTTGAACAGCCAGTACGAGGGCACTGCACCGTCATTGATATAGGTGTAGTAGCGCTTGCCGGTGTAGTTGGCCGACGCGCGCAGGTCCCACGGACCGGACACCCAGGCCAGCTCGGTGAAGAACAGCTGCTTGGGGCTGTCCACCACGGTCTTGTCCTTGGTCGGCACCACCACGCCGCCGTCGACGTAGTTGTCGTCGTAGCGCGAGCGGTTGTAGGACAGCGAGTTGCGCCAGCGCAGTTCCTGCGTGAGCTTGAAGTTCAATGCCAGTTCCGCGCCGCGGCTGGTCACCGAGCCAACGTTGGCATAGGCGCTGGGGCAGCCCACGATGCCGCTGCAACGCGAGATCGCCAGCAGGCGGTTGTCGAACTTCACGTCGTACAGCGCGAACGAAGCTTCGTAGAAGTCGGACACCGCGCGCAGGCCGCCTTCGAAGGTGCGCGACTGTTCCGGCTTGAGCGAGCGGCCGAAGGTGTCGAACGCCACCTGGGTGGTGGCCAGCGGGCCGGAGATGCCGGCCTGGAACGCGGCGATGTTCTTGGAGTACGAACCGAACAGCTCGTAGCCGCCGCCCAGCTGGTAGGCCGCGCCGACCTGCGGCAGGAAGTTCTTCTTGGCCACCAGGTCGCCGCTGGCATAAGCGGTGCGCGTGCCCGGCAGGTTGGTCGCTTCCACTTCGGTGCGCGGCGCCTTGAAGCCCACGTCCACGCTCAGGCGGTCGTCCAGGAAATGCATGCTGTCCTGCACGTAGAACTGGCGCGTAGTGGTTTCGTAGTGCTGGTAGAACAGGCGCAGGTTCGGGTTCTCGAGGAACTTGCGGTCATCCACCGGGCCGGTGATGAAGTAATAGTTGCGCTGCACGTTGTGATTGCTGTCCTCGTACCACACGCCCGCTTCCAGGTGATGCGCGCCGAACTCCCAGGTCAGTGCCGCGGTGCCGCCGGCGCGGTCGATGCCGTACTCGGTGGTGCGGATCGAGATCGGGGTTTCCTGCGCGGTGCCCGGGAAGGACGCCTGGTACGGCGTGAACCAGTGGCCCTGGCCGCGATCGTAGTGGTAGTAGCCGGTGGTCTTCAGGCGCACGCCCTCGGCCAGCGCGAAGTCGCCGAACAGGCTGGCAATGCGGTCCTTGCGCACGCCGCGGCCGGCGTAATAGGCGTCGTCGGCATTGGTCACGCCGCCGGTGTAGATGCCCTTGGCCGCGTTCACCGCGCGGTTCCAGTCCGGCGCGTAGTTGTCCCAGTTCCAGCCCAGGCGATGCAGCATGTCCAGCGAGAGATCCTGGTAATCGGTCTCGTCGCGGTCGGAGGTGGTCACCAGCGCGCCGATGCGGCTGTCGCCGAAATCGTAGGTGGCTTTGCTGTTGAACTGCATCTGCTCCTGGTCGCCGTCGCCCTTCCACTTGTTGACGTCGGAATAGGCGCCGGAGATGTACATGGCGAAGCCGTCGACATTGCCCGTGTCCAGGCGCACGAAGGTGCGGCGCGCCGCATCCGTGCCGAAGCCCTGCGAGAACTGCACGCCGTACTTGGGCAGCGGGTCGGACGAGTAGAACTGCACCGTGCCGCCGAGGTCGCTGGTCGACGCCGTGCCGAGCGCGCCGATGCCTTCGGCAAGTTCCGCGCTGCCGAGGTTCTCGGCGATCAGCGCGCGGCTGATGTGCAGGCCGTTGTTGTTGCCGTAGCTCATGTCGCCGAGCGGGATGCCGTCCAGCGTGAAGCCCAGGCGGTTTTGGTTGAAGCCGCGCAGGCTGAAGCGGGTCGACCACTCGTAGTTGCCGAACGGATCGGACGACTCGAAATGCACGCCCGGCTTGCCGGCCAGCACTTTCAGCGCGCTGGTGCCCGGCGGCAGGATCTTCACGTCTTCCACGGTGATGCGCTGCACCTGGCGCACTTCGCCCTGGCCGATCGCGGAGACCGACTCCAGCGTCTTGGCCTTGTCGGCGGCGGCATCGGCCGGCGCGGCGGGCGTGGTGTCGTTGTCGCCGGGAGCTGCGGCGGCCGTGCCGTGCAGCGCCGCGAACAGCGCGAGCGCGAGGCCGGTAAGGCGGATGGAACCCTTGCGGACTGACATGCGTACGTTTCCTTTGCGCAGCCGTTCCCCTCGCGGGAAGCCACGTCGACAGGTGGAACAGGTGAATGGGAAAAAAGAACGGCTGCCCCTTCGGCGGACGCATCACCCCTTTGCGTCCTGAAGCTGCCCTGCAAGGACGACATGACGCGACCGCCAGCAGCCGTTGGTGTGCAAGCTTGCTGGGGATTTGTGAAATCGGATTTACATCCGCATGTCAGTGGACGCGGATGTGCGTTGGCGCAAGATTGGCGTCAGTTACGCGGGAATTACGCAGGAATTCGCGGCCGCAGAGCGGAGGGCGTAGGTTGGGGTGAGCCGCAGGCGAACCCCAACGATGCGATGCATTTGAACGTGGTGATGTTGGGGTTCGCCTGCGGCTCACCCCAACCTACGCGGGCATGGCGTTACGGCGAGAACAGCACCTTGCCCTGCGCCGCCGGCAACGCCACGCCCAGCGACTTCGCCAGCGTCGGCGCGATATCGCGCATATCGATCGCACCGAGGTTCTTGCCCACCGGCACGCCCTTCCCTTCCACCAGGAACGTCGAGCGCATCATCGGCCAGGCCGGGTCGTAGCCATGCATGCCGCGGTAATGGCTGGGCGCCGGCAGCGGCACGTCCGGCTTGATCGCCATCTCGTAGCCGGCCTTGAACAGCACGAACCACGAGGCCTGCGCCGTGCCGCCGCGTTCCACCGTCTGCGCATGATCGAGCACGCGCTCGATGCCGTACGCCGGATTACCCTGCAGCTGCGCGAGCAGGCCCTGCACCTTCGCCACCGTCGCCGCGTCGCCCGGCTCCTTCAGCACGATCGCCGCGCTGCCGCCGTCGTTCCACGGCATCGCCTGCCAGTCGGCCACGGCGCCGTCCTTCAAGGTGATCAGGCCGGCCTGGATAAAGGGCGCATAGAGATTGACGTCCTGCTGCACCGGCGCGAAGCCGTGATCGGACACCACCGCGATCACGCCATCCGGATGCACGCGGCGCGCCGCCGCCACCATCTCGCCGACCAGGCTGTCGATGCGCTCCAGCGTGCGCTTCGACTCCGGCGTATCGGGGCCGCTGTGGTGCTGCTCGTGATCGAGCGAAGCCAGGTACGCCGTCATGAAAGCGGGCTGGCGCTCTTCCAGCAGCTTCACCGCGAAGCGCGTGCGGTTCTCGTCGCCGGCCAGGGTCTCGTCGATGCCGTCGGCGTAAGGGCCGAGTTCTTTCTCCAGCGCCGGCAGCAGGCCGGGCGTGGCCAGCGCGGCGAGCAGCTTGCGGTCGTCCGGCAGGCCGGTGCGCCAGATCTGCGGCAGGTTCCAGTCCACCTGCGCGCCCACGCTCACCGGCCAGTGCACATTGGCGGTGCTCAGGCCCGCGGCATGCGCGGCGTCCCACAGCGTGGGCACGCGGATATCGCTGGCGTACCAGGCCCAGCCCTGCTGGTTCTTGTTGGTGGGGTC
Organism: Dyella sp. LX-66; assembly: GCF_018599165.1. NCBI lineage: Bacteria > Pseudomonadati > Pseudomonadota > Gammaproteobacteria > Lysobacterales > Rhodanobacteraceae > Dyella > Dyella sp. LX-66. The sequence continues at coordinate 113,343 of NZ_JAHFVJ010000006.1, read as the reverse complement.
GAAGGTGAGGTTGCCGGCGATGCCGTGCTTATCCGGCGACACGCCGGTCAGCAAGGTGGTGTGGCTCGGATAGGTCAGCGTCGGCAGCACGCCGCGCACGTCGGTGGCGTAGCTGCCTTCGGTCATGAAGCGCTGCAGGTTGGGCAGCTTCAGGCCGTGCTGCGCGGCCTGCAGCACGTCGGCCGGGCGCAGGCCGTCGATCGAGATCAGCAGCACCGGTACCGCATGTACCGGTGCGAGAAAGGCCAGGCCGAGCAGGCCGGCCGCGAAGCCACGTTGCAGACGCATGGAGTCACCGCGCAAGGAATGAACGGGCGAGTGAACCCGTCCGCGGTGACAGCGTGATGGCAGCTCAGCGACCGTCCACCGCTTTGCGGCCCAGTGCCGGGTCGTCGGTAAAGAAGGCATCGACGCCGGCATCCAGATAAGCGCGGATTTCCGCGATGGAACCGGCCTCGTTGAAGGTCTTCGGATCGCTGCCCTGCCAGAAGTTCTTCGCCTGGAAATGGTTCTCCGGGCGGAACGTATACGGGTGCAGCTCCAGCTTCGCCGCATGCGCGTCGTGCGCCAGCGCGGTGGGCTGGCCCAGCGTGCCGTCCTTGTTGAGCGGGATGATGGCGCGGATGTTCGGGCCGATCGCGTCGGCATAGCCGGCGATCTCGCGCAGCCCGGCCGGCTTCATCATGTCGGCATAGGTGAGCTTGCCGCCCGCCGCCGCCACGTCGTATGGCTGCTCCTTCGGATCGTCCAGCAGCTGCAGCAGGCGCACGTTCGGATGGCTCTTGCCCAGCTTGCCGCGCAGGTAGCGCAGGTTGGCGATCTCGAAGGACTGGATCTCCACCGGCGCGGTACGCGTATAGCTATGCGCATCGAGGATGGCCAGCACGCGGTCTTCCATCGGCAGGCCGGCTTTCTGGAAATACGTGCCGTGCTTGATCTCGGGGATCAGCCCCACCACGCGCCCTTGCGCGGCGGATTCGGCGGCGACGAAATCGATGATTTCGTCCAGGGTGGGAATCTGGAACTGCCCGTCGTACTTGGTGCCGCGGAATTCCGGCAGGCGCTCGCGCGCGCGCAGGGTTTTCAGTTCCGCCAGGGTGAAGTCTTCGGTGAACCAGCCGGTGACAGGGTGGCCGTCGATGGTCTTGGTGGTCTTGCGCCCGGCGAACTCCGGATGCGCCGCCACGTCGGTGGTGCCGCCGATCTCGTTCTCGTGGCGCGCCACCGGCACGCCGTCCTTGGTCATCACCAGGTCCGGCTCGACGAAGTCGGCGCCGTCGGCGATCGCCTTGGCGTACGAGGCCAGGGTGTGCTCCGGCCTCAAAGCGCTGGCGCCGCGATGGCCCAGCACCAGCGGCTTGGCCGCCAGGGGACGTTCGTTGGCATCGACCGGATGCGACATGAGCAGGGCCAGCAGGGTGACGGCCATGCAGCTTAGCGTTTTCATCGGCGTGTTCCTCAAGGCACCTGCGCAGCATACGGGTTGGGGATGGCGGGCCCGTACACGGCCCGCCATCCCGCCCGCCCCTTAATTTCTTAGAACTTCACGTCGAGCGTCAGGAAGCTCTGCCGCGGCGCACTGGCGTGGAACGCCAGCTGGCGGCCGTTCGGATCGGTGTTGGCGAAGGCCGTCAGGTTCGATGCATAACGCTTGTCGGTGAGGTTGCTCACGTTGAGCGACAGCCGCACGTCCTGCGCAAACCACGCCGCGCCGAAGTCGTAGCCGGCGCCGAAATCGAACGAGGTATAGCCGCCGAAGCCCTGGTCGTTGGTGTAGGTGTAGTAGCGCGAACCGGTGTACTTGCCGCGCAGGCTCAGGTTCCAGGGGCCGTAGGTCCAGGCGATCTCGCTGGCGAACATGCGCTTGGGCGTATCCACCGTGATCTTGCCCTTGGTCGGCACCACCGCGCCGTTCTGCACGTAGTTGTCGTCATACGTGGAACGGTTGAACGAGGCCGAGTTGTACCACTGGAAATGCTCGAACGGCTTCCAGATAAAGGTGAACTCCGCGCCGCGGCTGCTCACCGAACCCACGTTGTAGAAGCGCGTGGTGCACGCCGCCGTGGTGCCCTGCTGGATGCTCGGGCAGGGGTTGAGCGAGAGCAGGCGGTTGTCGAACTTCACGTCGTACACCGCCGCCGAGGCCTCGAACTCGCGCTGCACGATGCGGTAGCCGCCTTCGATGGTGCGCGACTGCTCGGGCTTGAGGTTGCCGCGGGTGGCGTCGAACGAGGCCTGCGTCACCAGCAGCGGGCCGCTGGCGCCGCCGCCCTGGAACGCGGCGATGTTCTTGGCGTAGGACAGGAACAGCTCCTGGCCGGCATCGAGCTTGTAGCCCAGGCCCACCTGCGGCAGCAGGTTCTTCTCGGCCTTCAGCGTGCCGTTGGCCACCGGTGCCTCGTAGTTGCCCGGCGCCTGGCGCGCGGTCATGGTCACGTGCGGGCTCTTCACGCCGATGTCCACGCTGAGGCGGTCGTCCAGCAGCTTGAAGCTGTCCTGCAGATAGGCCTGGCGCGTGGTGATGGTGTAGGCCTGGTTGAACAGGCGGCGGTCCGGATCGCTCAGATAGGTGTCGTCGCTGATCGGGCTGCTGAGCGTGTACGGGATGTAATAGAAGTTGCGCTCGACGTTGTGGTGGTTCTGCTCGTACCACACGCCGCCTTCCAGGTGATGGCTGCCCAGGTCCCAGCCCAGCGACGCCAGCACGCCGTTGCGGTTGATCTTGTAGTTGGTGCTGCGGATCGAGATCGGCAGCTCCTGCGCGGTGCCCGGGTTGGACTTCTGGCCCGGCGACCACCAGTGGCCCTGGCCGGCGTTCTCGTGGTGGTAGACCTGCGCGTGCACGGTCACCGCGTCGCTGGGATAGAAGTCGCCGGCGAGGTAGTACAGGTCGTCGCGGCGCAGCGCGCGGCTCTGGTAGTAGGCGTCGTCGATATTGTCCACGCCGCCGGAATAGCCGCAGCGCGCGTCCTTCGCACCCTTCACCGTGTAAGCCGGCGCGCAGTACGCCGCGGCCAGCGCGCGCTTCCAGTCCGGCGCGTACAGGTTCCAGTCCCAGCCCAGGCCGCGCGCCATGCCGCTCTTGGACAGATACGCATAGTCGGCCTGCGAGGTGCGCGAGGTGTCGGCGAAGGCGGTGATGCGGCCGCCGTCGAACTGGTACACCGCCTTGGCGTTGAACTGCTTGGTGGTGGTCGGCGATTCCGGCGGCGCCCACATGTCGGCGGTGGCGCGCACGCCCGACAGGTACATGGAGAAGCCGTGGAAGTCGCCCGTATCCAGGCGCAGATAGGTGCGGCGATTCTGGTCGCTGCCGAAGGTCTGCGCGAAGCGGCCGCCGAAGGTCGGCAGCGGATCGGCGGAGAAATACTGGATGGCGCCGCCCAGGTTGCTGGTCGAGGCGATGCCTAAGCTGCCGATGCCCTGCGCCAGCTCGGCGCCGGCGGCGTTCTCGGCGATCAGCGCGCGGCTGATGTTCAGGCCGTTGTAGTTGCCGTAGGCGTTGTCGCCCAGCGGCAGGCCGTCCAGCGTGTAGCCCAGGCGCTGGCCGTTGAAGCCGCGCAGGCTGATGGTCTGCGATTCCTCGTTGGCGCCGAAGGCGTCGTTGGACTGCACGTTCACGCCCGGCATCCGGTTGAGGATCTTCTGCAGGCTGGTGCCCGCGGGCAGCACGGCGACGTCCTTGGTGGTCACGCGCTGCACCTGGCGGGTTTCACCCTGGCCGATCACCGAGACGCCTTCCAGATTCTTGGCCGCGTCGGGCTTGGCGGTGGCGTCAGCGGTCGGCAGGTCCTCGGCCATGGCGCCGTGGGACAAAGCGGCGAGCGCGACGGCGGTGGCCATCGCCAGCAGGTTCTTCTTCATGAGATGCAGAGCTCCAGGAGATCGGGGCGCCGCGCGTGGGGACGCGGACGTTCAAATATCGTGAAGCGGGCAGATGTCGGTTCTTTGACGATGGGATGACGGGCGCGGGCGCCCGGTCACAAAGCGGGCCGCCCCTCGACCTGGCGCAGATACTCCGTGGGGCTGGCGCCGATGATCCGGTGGAACATGCTGCAGAACGCACTGCAGCTGGCATAGCCGGCCTCGCGCGCCACCGTCTTGATCGGACGGCCCAGGCTCATCTGGCTGATCGCCCGCGCCAGCCGCACGTGCTGGCGCCAGCGCACGAAGGACATGCGCAATTCGCTTTCGAACAGGCGCGCCAGCGTGCGGCTGCTGGCGCCGACGCGCGCCGCGAGCTGTTCGAGCGTATCGGGCCGCGTGGCATCGTCGAGCAGGCGCTGGCAGGCCTTCTTCAGGCGCGGGTCCGCGGGCACCGGGATGCGGAACGGCGCTTCGTCCGCCTTCAGCAGCGCATGCAGCAGCAACGGCATGGCCAGCTGCAAGGTGGACGCATCGCGTTCGCCATGCGCCTGCACCGCGGCCAGGACCAGCTCGCGCAGCAGCGGCGACACCGCCAGCACGCGGCAATGCGTGCCGAACGGCGCGCTGGTGGCGCGGTCGAGATAGAGCATGCGCACCGCCACGCGCCCTTCCATCAGGATCTCGTGCGGCATACCGATCGGTATCCACAGCGCACGCTGCGGCGGCACGATCCAGATGCCTTCGCGCGTGGTCACCTGCATCACGCCGCTGGCGGCGTAGATCAGCTGGCCGCGACGATGCTGGTGCCTGGGCACGTGGCAGCCGCGCGGGTAGTCCTTGGCCAGCGCGGTCATCGGCCACGCGGCGGCGCGCTTCGCTGGCTGTCTGATTCGCGACACAGGATGGCTGCCGTTCGATGGATGGACAGGGCTAGCTTAAGTCTGTGCCCGCGGCACCCCACGCCGCAACGGCTTTTCCCCACCACCGGCCACGCTTATGCCAACCCATTCCCCTTCCCGGCGCAGCCTGCTGAAAGCCGGCCTTGCCGCCGCCGGCGCGCTTGCGCTCGGCCCCTTCGATGCCTTGGCATCGCCACGCGAACGCCCGGCCCTGGTCGTGCTGTGGTTGAACGGTGGGCCCGCTGGCTTGTTCAACAGTGCCGACGCGTTTCTTGCCAACGGCGCGTTTGGCGTGACATCCGGCAATGTCCGCGCGCTGGGCCATGGCTTGTATGTCGATGCCGCTTCGCTGGGCGCGCTGCCGCCGGTCGCGCTGGCGCATATGGCAGCCGTGCCGTTCAAGCATGGGTTGTACAGCCACAACGATGCGCGCGTGGCGATGCTGCAAGCGGGGCCGCGCAGCCAGCTGCTGCGGATGGCTGCGGCCTTGCCGGTCAGCCCTCTGCCCTGCGCGATCGTCAATCGGCTCGGTCTTCCTGTGGGTGTTGCGTCCGATCCGCCGGCGGAGCGCGGCATCGCGTGGCGGCACGTCGGCAACTTTGCGGATGCGGGGCTTGCTGCTGCCGAACGCGAAGATATTCGCCATGCGTATGGCGTGAGTCAGGGACGTTCGGCGGTGGAGGATCTGCCCGGCACCTTCGCGGCCGTCGAAGCGCTGATCCGTGCCGATACCCGCGTGGTCTTCGCGCAGATCGCTTTCACCGGCCGTGAGGACAGGCAGTTCGATACGCATCACGACGACAGCGGCAAGCTTGCGCGGCAGATCATGGCGCCGATCACACCCGGCCTTTCGGTGTTCCTGCAGCGCATGCTCACCTTGCGCGGCCGCAATGTGGTGACGCTGCTGACGGGCGAGTTCAGCCGCACGCTGCCCGGTGCCGATCATGCGAAGGGCGGGACGGCGACGGTGATTGGGAAATATCTGAGAACAGGTTCCGCGGGACGGCAATTGCCGGATGGTTCGCCGTCAGAAAATTCTGCTGCGCCAGAGGCGCTATGGGCGTTTCTCGCTGCTGCCTTGCGCGTGGATGGCGCCGCACCTTTCGGCAGCCATCCACATTCGCAACTGCTGATTTGAATTTTTCAGATTTCGACTAAAGACAAGGCGAGGTTGCCTTGCTAGTTTTGCAGGTGTTGTCCGCGGAGTGATTTCAAGCGCGTCGCGGACAACCATGGCAGCAATGTCGTGAGAGCGCGGGCCAAGGGTGGTAGGACACCCCTGACCCGCTAACCATCACCAACTTCTAGGGAGTCGATCATGGCTAGGCCAGATCATACGTCACTCGCACGCTCGCCGATCCCCAGGGCGACACCTCCACCGAGCATCCAGGTCGTCCGCATACGTCGCGGGCACGGTTGAAGAACCGCGGACTTAAGAGTTTTCGCAGGTAATGATTCCTAGCCGTGCAACCCGGCGCGTTGCTTCGTGCAACGGCGAAAGCGACTGAAGCCGCAACCTACTTCATCAATCAAGCCGCCCGGCGCCTGTGTCCCAGGTGACCGGTAAGCCTCGAGTCCGTATGGTCGCGGCACGCCGTGCTGTCCGGCGGCGTGCCGTTCTCGGAACGAGGGCGGCGCATGGCAAGGAGTTGCTTATGGATATCTATGGCGAAGCGTGGATGACGCGCCACGTGGAGTATTTTTCCGATCCGGAGGCGGGGCCGGATGCGTTGTTGAACGATGCGACCGAGTGGCTGCATTACGCGCATAACGCGATTCGGTGGCTCTCTGAATTGGGCGACGAACGCGGCAGCGTGAATACACAGCGCCTACCGGTCATGCTGGAAAGCATCGCGGCGTTTATCGAAATGGGAACGCGCTGCGCGACGCAGGCGCATTTGCGGATGCAGTGGTTGCAGGTACGCGCCGAGGAACACGCGACCATCGACGATGACCGCGACGCTTCCTAGAACAAATCGAGCGACACCCTCTCAACCCCCTCTCCCCTCCGGGGAGAGGGTCGGGGTGAGGGGCCGGGCGGAGCAGTGCGCTGATGATCGAGAAAGCCCAAAGGCTTCTCCTCTCTTCGTAGCAACGCCACCGCGAGCACCCGCCCCTCATCTGCCTGCCGGCATCTTCTCCCCGGAGGGGCGAAGAGTTGCTTCGATGGGCCTTATTTACTCACCTGCTTCAACCAAGCCTCATACGTCGGCCGCTCCACCGGCACCCCGTCCGCATTGCAGCTCCCCAGCTTGCACAACTCCTCCCGCAAGCGCGGCGCGTTCTGCACGATCACATGGAAGATCGCGTTCTGCTCGATCTCCCCATGGAATGCCGACGCGCCCGGGCCATTGGCAAAGATCGCCACGTCCTCGCCACCATGCGTCTCGCCCTTCAACGGCACGATCGACTCCTGCATGTAATCCGGCGCCGCCGTATCGACCTTGGTCAGATCCGGCCGCCCCTTCTTGGCCGGCGAGTACTCATTGGGGTTGTGCGGATAACGCTTCGGCCCTTCCGGCTGCTTGTCGGTAGCGCCGGTATAGCCCGGGCCATTGGCAAACCCTAAGGTGGTGTACGGCTTGCCGGTCGCATCGCGCGCCAGACCCGCGCCGCCTTCCTCGTCGTAGCTGTCGGTATGGCCCTGCACCAGGCCGAGGATGTCGTTGCCGCGCTTGGGGTAACCGGCGAAGGTCATCGTATGCGCGTGATCGGCGGTGACCACGATCAGCGTGTCCTTGGGATCGGTGTTAGCAAGCGCCGCCGCCACCGCATCGGCCATCGAAATGGTCTCGTCCAGCGCACGATAGGCATTGCCCGCATGCAGTGCATGGTCGATACGGCCGCCTTCGACCATCAGGAAGAAACCGTTCGGGTTCTGCTTGAGCACATCGATCGCCGCCGTGGTCATCTCAGCCAGGCTCGGCTCGCCGGCCTTGTCCTGCGGGCGCTCATGCTCGTAGTTCATATGCGAAGGCTCGAACAGGCCGAGCAGGCGCGGCGTCTTCGACAGATCCAGCCCCTTGAGCTGCTGCTCGTTCCACACGTAGGTGCCACCAGGATGCTTGGCCTTCCACTCGGCGATCAAGTCGCGGCCATCGAGGCGCTGCCCCACCTTGTTGACGTACTCCGGATCGGTCTCGCCCGCCGGCATGAACTCGGTGCGGCCGCCGCCCATCGCCACGGTAAGCCCGTCGATGGCGGGAAAATCGACCAGCTGCGCCGCGAAATCCTTGCACCCCTGCGCCTTCGCCTGCGCGCTGAGCTCGGCATCCACTTCCCAGTTGCGCTCCGGCAGATGGCCATACGTGGCCGCCGGCGTGGCGTGGGTGATGCGCGTGGTGGTCACCGCACCGGTACTCATGCCCGCGGCCGCGGCCAGCTCCAGCGTCGTCACCAGTTCCTGGCCCTTGCTGGCCGCGCAATCCTGCCTACGCGGCACCTGCGAAATGCCGATATAGCCGGCGCGCGTCTTCACGCCGGTCATGATCGCGGTCATGGTGCCGGCGGAATCCGGCGTCTGCTGATCGGTCTCGTAGGTGCGGCTGAACGCGCTGAACGGGAACTGCTCGAAGCTCAGCTTGTAGCTTTCGCCATCGACGCCCTTGCGCTGACCGGCGCGCACGTGCGCGGCGGCGATGGTGGGGATGCTCATGCCGTCGCCGAGAAACACGATGACGTTCTTGGCGCGCTGTCCTTGAACGCTGGCCTGGGCGGAGACTTTGGCCGCTTGCGCGGCGCCGTTGCGGAACCACCATTGCGGGGTTTCGCCTTCGGGGCGCTTGATCTGCGGGACGTCAATCGCTGCCGCGGTGTTCTGCTTGGCTGGCGCCATGGGCTGGCTGGCGCAGGCGGTGATCAGCGCGCTGAGGGAGAGTGTCAGCGCGCGTTGCGCTAGCTTGGACGAATGGGTCATGGGTGATCTCTCGTCGGTGGGGCGGGTGCGGCAAGCCGCGGATGATAGCTCACGGGTGTGGGCTGTGATTCCGCCTTGCTCGTCATCCCGGCGTAGGCCGGGATCCAGTTTCTGTATCGCTCGGTTGTCGTGGTGCTGCGATTTGGCCGCTTATGCAGCGGGCATTTCGGACGCCTGCCGGCGCCCGAGTCACTTTTTCTTTGCTGGCCCAAAGAAAAAGTAACCCAAAAGAAATGGCCTTAGAGCCAAGGCTCGCGACGCGACTAGAAGGAGCGGTGGACGGCTGCGGTAACCGGATTAACCTGGGTCTACACGAAACGACGGTGCGTTTGCGTGGCGGGTGCTTCAACGTGCCGTTGCGAAGAGGATGTTCAAGGAACGAGGCTAGCTTTGGCTCTTCGTTCCTGTTTGCGACGCCACATCACTTCTCCCTCTCCCCTCCGGGGAGAGGGTCGGGGTGAGGGTTCGGGCGGAGCGCGGCGGTGGATATCACCTCAATCTGATCTGAAAGGCTTCGCCGATTTTTTTAGCACGCGTAGGTTGGGGTGAGCATAGCGAACCCCAACGTGGCAAGGCGCATGAAGGTGCGAGTGTTGGGGTTCGCCTACGGCTCACCCCAACCTACGCCGTACGCAACGAACAGAGCTAAGCCCAAACGCCGGCCTCGCTCCTTGAACATCCTCTTCGCCACGGCACGTTGAAGAACCCGCTACGTAAACGCACTGTGGTTTCGTGTAGACCCAGGTTAATCAGGCTACCGCAGCCGCCCACCGCTCCTTCTAGTCGCGTCGCGAGCCTTTGACTTGAGGCCATTTCTCTTTGGTTACTTTCTCTTTGGGCCAGCAAAGAGAAAGTGACCCGGGCGCCGGCAGGCGTCCGGAATGCCCGCTGCATAAGCGGCCCAATCGCGACCACGCAAAAAAAGCGCACTACAGCTTGAGGTAAACCCGCCGGCGATCCATCGCCCAAACAATGGCCCACCACACGGCAACAAACGCCACCGCATAAGCAAACGAAGCGACATATGCCCCCGCCACCGGCGTAATCCACCCACCGAACACCGTTCGATACAACGGATCCTGTATCCCCAAACCAGGCAGAAGGATCTGCATGAACTCCGAGCCGGCGTAGGCGGCCACCGCGTTAACGCCAAACCGCCGCCCCCACGCCGGCCACCCACGCAAATCCACCAACAGGTGGAACACCAACAAAGCCAACGTGGCCCACCCAGCCGTCCACAACACAAACGACGGCGTCCACAGATTCTTATTGAGCGGCTGCAACAGCCCCCACATCGCGCCAAGCAACACATAGACAGTGCCACTCAACAGCAACGCACGGCGATCATTGCCGCGCAACCCATGCCCCGCACGCAACCCCAGCAGCGCCGTCGCGATAGAAGGCAGCGTGCCGAGCAACCCCTCCGGGTCATGCCCCAACCCCGTGGCAGGGAAATAGCGATACGCGTAATGGCCGAAGATCGCCGTATCGGTACGGCTCAAGACATTGTGGAACGGCTCCAGCGTGCCGCCGAGCACCAGTAACGCCGCGTAGCCGATCAGCAACAGCGCAATGGCACCCCACTGCGCCCGCGCATTCGCATAAAGCTGGAACGCGGCCACCGCGCCAAAACAGATGCCGATCCGCTGCAGCACGCCGGGAATGCGCATATGCGCATCCGGCAGGATCAGTGCCGCCGCCACATTGATCAGCAGCCCGAGGCCGACGATGCGCAGCGCACGCACCATCGCCGCGCGCAACAGCACCCCGCGGTCCGCGCCCTGCTCCATCCGCGGCGCGATCGCCAATGCCACCGATACACCCACCACGAACAGAAAGAACGGAAACACCAGATCCGTCGGCGTGCAGCCATGCCACTGGGCGTGCTCCAACGGCCAATACACATGGCCCCAGTCGCCCGGATCGTTGACCAGCAGCATCGCCGCGACGGTGCAGCCGCGCAGGGCGTCGACCGAGGCGAGGCGAGGCTGGCTGGCGGGGGTCATGGCTGGGCGGTCGGGGTCAGGCTGGCGCGCTCGATGCCGTACAGCGGGCCGGTGATGGGGGCGGTGAAGACCAGGCAGAGGTCGTGTACGCCGCGCTGGTCGGGCAGTGCGGCGGCGAGCTGGAAGCGGCGTGGGCCGGACGGGTCGGGCAGCGGCATGCTGGCGAGTACTTCGCCGTCGCAGCGGTCCTTGTGCACCACCATTTCGCCGTGCGCGGTCCTGGCCGGACGCGACACCACCAGCTTGGCCTCGTGCGCGAGCTGGAAGTTGCGCTCCAGCCGCACCGCTTCCACCTGGATGCTGCGGATACCGTCGAGGCGCGCCTCGGGGTAGCGCTGGCAGGTATCGAAGATATTGATGCTGTAGGCCGGCGCCGTGCTGGTGGCATCCGGCAGCGGCTGCACGCGCAGGCGGAAATCGCTGCCCGGGCAGTTGCGCAGCTCGGCGTTCTCGCGGGTCAGCAGATGGGTGGCGTCGAGCACGCGCTCGCGTGGCGCGGCCAGCGGATGGCCGCTGGCATCCAGCGCAATGGCACGCACCGTGGTGGGCAGCTTCACCTCGAACGGCGCCTGGTAGCGCGGCGATTGCGCGGTGGGTTCGCTGCCGTCCACCGTGTAGTGCAGTTCGCCGAACTTCGTCTGGTTGCCCAGCGTCACGCTGGCCTTGCCGGCGGCGAGCGCGGCATTGCGGTCCACCTCGATCGACGGCGCGAACGCGCTGTCCGCATAGCCCACGTTCTGCGCGCGGTAACGCGCCAGCTGCGCGGGCAGGCGTGCAAGGAAGCCCGGCCAGTCGCGCGTGGCCACCGGCGACCACACCACTTCGGCCAGCGCGTCCAGGCGCGGGTAGATCGTGTGCTGCAGCAGCGCGTCGCTGGTGATGTATTCGGTCCACACATTGGCCTGGGCGCCGAGCACGTGGCGCGCCTGGGCGGCATCGAGTTCCTTCGGTACGGCTTCGAAGGCGTAGATGCTGGCCAGGTCCTGCACCGGCTCGCGGCCGGCGCTTTCGTCGGCGCGGTCGCTCTGCAGCTGGTTGAGGTACAAATCCGGCGACGGCGAGGACACCACGTCGTGGCCCTTCTGCGCCGCTTCGATCGCACCCTTGATGCCGCGCCACGACATCACCGTGGCATCGGCCGGCACGCCGCCTTCCAGGATCTCGTCCCAGCCGATCAGGCGGCGCCCATGCGCTTTCAGGTAGGTGCCCATGCGCGCGATGAACCAGCCCTGCAGCGCGTCCTCGTTCTTCAGGCCCAGCGCATGCATCTTCGCCTGCACCGCGGGCGAGACCTGCCACTGGTCCTTCACCGCCTCGTCGCCGCCCACGTGGATATAGCGCGAGGGGAACAGCGCCATCACTTCGTCCAGCACGTGCTGCATGAACACGAAGGTGGCGTCGTCCACGTTGTACAGATAGGTGTGCACGCCCCAGTCCACCGACACCGGCGGACGCTTGCCAGTCACGCCCAGCTCCGGATACGACGCCACGGCGGCCTGCGCATGGCCGGGCATGTCCAGCTCCGGCACGATGGTGATGTGGCGCGCGGCCGCATAGGCCACCACGGCGCGGATCTCGTCCTGCGTATAGAAGCCGCCATAGCGCTGCGGCTCGCCGTTGCTGCCGGCATCCGGCGGCGTGCGCCAGGCGCCGATGCGGGTCAGGTCCGGATAGCGCTTGATCTCGATGCGCCAGCCCTGGTCGTCGGTGAGATGCCAGTGCAGCACGTTGAGCTTGTGCAGCGCCATCTGGTCGATCAGCGCCTGGACCTCGGCGACGCTCTGGAAATGCCGCGCCGAATCCAGCATCAGGCCGCGCCAGGCGAAGCGCGGCGCATCTTCGATATGCACGAAGGGCGCGGCGGCCTTGGCCTCGCCCTGGGTAAGCAGCTGCCACAGCGTCACCGCGCCGTGGAACAGGCCGTCGCCGTCGCGCGCCACGATGCGCGCGCCATGCGCGTCGACGTCGAGGATGTAGCCCTCGGCCGGCGTGGATGCCTTGGCATCGTGGCTCAGCACGATGGCGGGCGCGTTGCCTGCCTTGTCGACGATGCGCAGCTCCACGCCGCGGCTGCGCTTGATCTGCCCGGCCAGCCAGCCGGCGGTGCGGCGGCTTTCGGCATCGGCGGCGACCAGCACGGTATGGGCGTCGACGGTAAAACTGCCAACGGCGCGCGTGAGCTTCGCCGGCAGCGGAATCAGCGATAGCGGCACGTCGGAGCGTTGCTCCGCGGCGAGCGTAAAAGACGGAAGGATGGCCAGTGCGGCCAGCATCAGGGTCCGGCCAAGGCGTGGTGCAAAAGTCACTGGCTGCGTTCCTCGTAGCTCAAGTCTGGCGTAGGTTGGGGTGAGCGCAGCGAACCCCAACGAAGGCACGTGTCCAGACGTCCGTTGGGGTTCGCTGCGCTCACCCCAACCTACAACTTTTCGGGGCTCCTCCCAAAGAAGGGCCCGGACATGCCGGGCCCAATGGGGAGGTTGTTGCTCAAGTCTGCCACCGAAGCGGACGTCGCTCGACCAGGCGGTGGCACCGCCCCGGCGCGGCCGCGTGCGGCATGAGGGGAAAGGCCAACCCTGGCCGGTCTCATGCGCCCGCGGCGCGCCGCCCCGCAAGGGCGGCTGTTCCTCGTCGAGCCATCCCCTGCGCTTCCGATGAAGGAAGCGCAGGGGCACAGAGCACGATCAGAAGTTCACGTGCGCGGCCAGCATGTAGCGGCGGCCGGTCGTGTACTTGTTCAGTGGCATCGACTCGCTCTGCAGGTACTGCACGTACTTGGAGTTGAGCAGGTTCATGCCGTCCAGGGTGAACGAGATGTTGTCGTTGAGCTTGTAGCCGATGGTCGCGCCCAGGTCCTTGTAGGAACCGGTCGTGGCCGGCGGCGCACCGGCGATGTAGCCGCCGGCGAGGTAGGAGCTGCGCCAGTTGTAGGTCAGGCGGGCGCTGTACGGACCCTTCTCGTAGTACGGGCTCAGCGAGTACGAGTTCTTCGAGCTGTACGGCAGGGCGCCGCCGGAGTCGAGCGTGGCATCGGCATAGGTGTAGTTGGCCACCACGCCGAAGCCGGTATCGGCGAACGGCTGCTGGTAGGACAGGCTCACGCCCTTCACCTTGCCGCCGCCGACGTTGCGCGGACGGCTGATGTCGTAGCCGCAGAAGCCATTGGCCGTGCACTGGCCGTTGGCGACGAGGCGGGCGAAGGTGGTCGGGTCGTTGTCGTGCGCCGAGTTGTAGTGCTGCTCGATGGCCGAATCGACAAAGATGTAATTGTCGATCTTCTTGTAGAAGCCGGTCAGCGCCAGCACCGACTGCGGCGCGAAGTACCACTCCGCCGAGGCCGAGAAGTTGCTCGACTTGTACGGGTCGAGCTTGGAGTTGCCGCCCGAACCGGTCAGCACCGAGTCGTTGAGGAACAGGTTGTTCACCTGCATGTTGTACGGCGCGCGGGAGATGACCTTGGCCGCCGCGAAGCGCAGCACCACGGACTCGGTCAGGTCGTACGACACGTTCAGCGAGGGCAGCCAGTTGTTGTGCGTGGTGGAGGTGGTCTGCCACCAGCCGGCCGGGGCCGGGTACACCGGCACGCCGCTGTAGTTGAAGCCGCTGGCGTCGTCCACGGTGTGCACGTAGCGCACGCCCACGTTGCCGCGGAACGGGCCCGAGCCGAAGTCCGCCTGCAGATAGGCGGCCGTGGTCTTCTCCACGATCTTCCAGGTGCCGTTGAGATACGAGCCCGGATCGTCATTGCCGCCGTTGGTGCTGCGCACCCAGTTCCACTCCGCGTCGCGGTCGGGCTGGATGTGGCTGGCCGCGTCCGGCAGCATGCCGGAGAAGCCGCCGAGCGTGTCGGTGTAGCCGGACGTGCCGAGGTTGGCCAGCGAGATCGGGCCGTTCGGACCGTAGACGTGCTGCTCCATGCTTTCTTCGTGGCGGTTGTAGCGCGCGCCCACCAGCACGGTGTTGACGAAGCTGTCGAAGTCCTTGGTGAAGTCGAGCTGGCCGTAGGTGTCCTTGGCGTTGGCATGGAACACGCCGTAGTTGCCCGGCCAGCCGCCCATCCCGGGGGTGTCGCCCATGTGCCAGTTGGCCGGATTGCGCGCCAGGGCGGGGCTGTCGAACTGGAAGCCGCGGTTGATATCCCAGCTGTAGCCGCCGCCGTACACCGGCTCCATGGCCACCTGCGACATGTCGTTGTTGTTGGCCTTGCTGTAGCCGACGGCGCCGCCGAGGGTCCAGCCGTCGCCGCGGTAGTTGCTCTTCAGGTCGAACGCGGTGGTGCGCACCACCGAGTGGCGGATGTTGCTGTCGAAGGTGCCCTGGGCGATGTCGCCGCAGGTCGGGTCGTCGAGCTTGCCGCACACGTGGCCGCCGGTGACGATGCCGTTGGCGCCCTGGGTGAAGCTGGTGATCTGGCCGGGCGTGGCATGCGTGAACGGATACAGCGACTGGTTCCAGTTGTTGAAGTTCTCGCGGATGTACAGGCTGTTGAAATCCACGTCCCAGTTGCTGGTCGGACGCAGCTGGAAGCCCAGCGTGACGGTGTCGCGCTTGCGCTCCTGCTGGAAGAACGCCGAGTTGATCTCGTCCGGCACCTTGGCATTGGGATTGAGCGAGCCGTTGGCGATGCCGGCGGCCACGGCCGGGCTGCTGGCGTAGTCGGACACCGGGTGGTAGCCGAAGATCTCGATGCCCTGGCGGTCGATCTTTTCCTCGAAGTGCTGCGCCGAGGCGATCACGCCGAAGGTCTTGGCGTCGTTATGCCAGCTGTACAGCAGCGAGCCGGACGGACGATGGTTCTCCGCCTGGTCGTTGTAGTTCAGGCTGAAGGAGCCGCGCCAGGTGTTCGGCGCCAGGTCCAGCGGCTGCAGCGTGTGCAGCAGCACGGTGCCGCCCAGGCTGCCTTCGGTCAGGCGCGCTTCCGGGCTCTTGTACACCTCCAGGCGGCCGACGATTTCCGGCGCCAGCATGGTGAAGTCGAAGCCGCGGTTCGGCTGCGCACCGTACTGCCACGGCGTCTGCGAAATCGGCTGGCCGTTGAGGAAGGTGAGGTTGAGGCTGGGGTCGGTGCCGTCGATGCTGACACGGTCGCCCTGGCCGAACTGGCGGTCGATGGTGACGCCGGGAATCAGCGCCATGGCTTCGGCCACGTTGGTGTTGGGGAACTTGCCGATGTCTTCGGCGGTGACCGCTTCGACGATGGCGTCGGCATTGCGCTTGGTGTCCAGCGACTGCTGCAGGCTGGCGCGGATGCCGGTGACGGTGACGCCCTGCAGGTCGACGGCCTTCTTCTGGTCGGCCTGCGACTGGCTGCTCTGACCCTGTGCGTTCGGGTTGGGCGTGGTCTGGCTCTGCGTCGTGGCGTCCTGAGCATGGATCGCGCCGGCCATACACAGGCTGGCGATGATGCTCGCGGCGAGCATAGTTCTACGGTGCGACATGTAAACCTCCCTCAAGGCTTATGTGTTCCAAACGAGCGAACGGCCTCGCGTGGTGTGACTGGCTGGGCCGAGGCCCCCGGATACGTCGTTGCGTTACAACTCTGGTGAGTTCATTGCCTGGTTGCCTCCCCGGCCGGCGCATGACCGTCCAGGTACATGCCAGCCGCGCCGATGACGCCGAGCTGGCCGTGTTCCATCAGGCGCACGGGCACTTGCTGCAAGAAGGCCCGCATCACGCCCTTGTTGAAGAAGCGCTCGCGGAACGTGCTGGCCAGCAGCACTTCGCGGATCTGCGGCAGGATGCCGCCAGCGAGAAACACGCCGCCGCGCGCGCCGTAGAGCAGGGTGAGATCGCCGACGAAGCTGCCGAGCAGGCCGCAGAACACCTCCAGCGCTTCCACCGCCGCCGCATCGCTGCGTTCCAGCGCGGCGCGGGTGATGTCGCTGGGCTTGGCCAGCACCGGCGTTTCGGCGCGCAGCACGCACAGCGCGCGGTAGAGATTGAGCAGGCCGGGGCCGGACAGCGCGTGTTCGAACGACACGTACGGACGCTCGCCCGACAGCACGCGCAGGATCTCGATCTCGCGCTCGTTGCCCGGCGACAGGGCGATCTGCCCAGCTTCGGTCGGCAGCACTGTGGCGTGCGGCTTGCCCGGCAGCAGCACCGCCGAACCCAGGCCGGTGCCCGGCCCCATCACCAGCACGGGGCCGGCGCCGCCCGGCGTCTGCGCCTCGATCACCGGCGTGGTGTCGGCCTGCACCAGGAACTGGGTGGCGTAGGCCACCGCTTCGAAATCGTTGACCACCGCCAGCTGCTGGATGCCTAGGCTGTCGCGGATGTCGCGGATGGACACCGGCCAGGGCAGGTTGTCATTGACGATGGCATCGCCCAGCACGTAGCCGGCGCTGGCCACGGCGCACTGGTCCACGTGCACGGTGGCGCCCAGCTGGCTGACGAAATCCTTGAGCACGGCGGTGAGGCTGGGCCATTCGGCGCAGGCGTAGCGGTGGTACTGCAGCACGGTGACCGGCCGCGCGCCGTCCGGGCGCTGGCTGACCAGCCCGATCCGCGCATGGGTGCCGCCGACATCCGCCGCCAGGAAAAGCGTGCCCTGCGAGGCACCCTTCAGCCCGACGCCCTGGTTGGCCAGTTCCGCCACAAGCCCCTCCCCGTTTCACGATCGACGCGGTCATGCCGACGTCATGCTGTTGTCACAGCCCCCGATGGAGGCGGAATATGGGAGCGCGATGACAACGTTGTCAACAGGTCGAATTTCCTAGACCCGCAAAGACGTTTCCGCGACGCAGCAAACACTTCGCCATAACGCAGGTGACGGCCGTGCCAAAAGCCCGCCAATCCGCATGGCTGCGCCACTTAGCACGGTTTTTGCGGGGTCCGGAACGGCCATGCCGCGGCGCGCCATGGCCGGGCGGACAGGGGGATGACCCGGGTTGCCCCGGACTGGCCGGCCGGGAACGCCGATTGACAACGTTGCTAGTTAGCGCCGATAAAACGACGGGAGGCGACGCGGCCCGCGGGCCTTCGTCGGCATCGGCACATTCGGGGAGTCAATACATGTCGTCCACAACGCTAGCTACCGGCGATACGCACGCCCGGGCCTCCGGCCTGGTGCCGATGCTGATCATCGGCCTGCTGTTCTTCATCTTCGGCTTCGTCACCTGGCTCAACGGGCCGCTGATCACCTTCGTCAAGCTGGCGTTTTCCCTGGACGACGTGAACGCCTTCCTGGTGCCGATGGTGTTCTATTGCTCGTACTTCTTCCTCGCCCTGCCCTCGTCCGCGGTGCTCAAGCGCACCGGCATGAAGAAGGGCATGGCGCTGGGCCTGTTCGTGATGGCCATCGGCGCGGTGCTGTTCGGCCAGTTCGTGTCGATGCGCGTCTACGGCGGCGCGCTGTCCGGCCTGTTCGTGATCGGCGCGGGCCTGGCCCTGCTGCAGACGGCGTCCAATCCGTACATCAGCATCCTGGGCCCGATCGACAGCGCCGCGCAGCGCATCGCCTTCATGGGCATCTGCAACAAGATCGCCGGCGCGCTGGCGCCGTTCGTGTTCGGCTGGCTGGTGCTGAGCGGCATCGACACCTTCGACCAGCAGGTCAAGGCCGCGCCTACGCCGGAAGCGCGCGAAGCGCTGCTCACTACCTTCGCCGCCAAGGTGCACATGCCCTACCTGGCGATGGCCGGCCTGCTGGTGGTGCTGGCGGTGTGGGTGCTGCGCTCGCCGCTGCCGGAGATCAAGCCGTCGGGCGCCAACAGCGAGACCGAGATCGGCCACGCCAAGGGCAACCTGCTGAGCTTCCCGCACCTGTGGCTGGGCGTGCTGTGCCTGTTCCTCTACGTGGGCGTGGAAGTGATGGCCGGCGACGCCATCGGCACCTACGGCCAGGGCCTTGGCCTGCCGCTGGATGCCACCAAGCATTTCACCTCGTACACGCTGATCGCCATGCTGGGCGGCTACCTGGCCGGCCTGCTGCTGATCCCGAAGATCATTTCGCAGCAGAGCTACCTGGCCGTATCGGCCGTGCTCGGCGCGATCTTCACCATCGGCGCCTGGCTCACCACCGGCTATACCTCGGTGGGCTTCGTGGCCGCGCTGGGCTTTGCCAACGCCATGATGTGGCCGGCGATCTTCCCGTTGGCGATCAAGGGCCTTGGCCGCTGGACCGAGGCCGGCTCGGCGCTGCTGATCATGGCGATCGTCGGCGGCGCGCTGGTGCCGCAGGCCTTCGTGCACCTGAAGCAGCATTACGACTTCCAGCTGGTCTTCATGCTGCTGATGGTGCCCTGCTACCTGTACATCCTGTTCTACGGACTGCGCGGGCACCGCGTGGGCCAGCACGCGCCGTGAGGTAGTCAGGCGGGGCCGTTTGTCACGGTCCCGCCATCCTCACTGCAACTTGCTGGGCTACGATGCCCGTCCTGTTTCCCCCGGAGTTTCCCGCGTTGCGCAACCCCACCATCAAGGACGTCGCCAAATCGTCCGGCGTCTCGCTGAAAACGGTCTCCCGCGTGATCAACCGCGAGGCTTCGGTGCGTGCCGACACGCGCGAAAAGGTGGAGCGAACGATCCAGGCGCTCGGCTACCAGCCCAATCCTTCCGCGCGCGGCCTGCGCAGCACGCATGCGTATGCGATCGGCCTGGTCTACGACAACCCCAACGCGCACTACGTGATCAGCATGCAGGAAGGCGTGCTGTCGGCCTGCCGCGAGCGCGGCTTCGGCCTGCAGATCCACCCCTGCGATTCCTCTTCGCCCAGCCTGGAACAGGAACTGTGCGCCCTGGTGGAACGCAACCGCCTGGCCGGCCTGGTGCTGGCGCCGCCGATGTCCGAGCAGCATGAGCTGGTGACGGCGCTGTCGGCGCAGGGCATCGACTTCGTGCGCATCATTTCCTCGCGCGACGACCCGCACGACGGCTCGCCCTGCGTCTACGTGGACGACCGCAGCGCGGCCTATGCGATCACCGAGCATCTGATCCAGCTCGGCCACAAGCGCATCGGCTTCCTGTGGGGCGAGCCGCATCACCGTTCCAGCCCCGAGCGCTACCAGGGCTATGCCGACGCGCTGAAGGACTACGGCGTGGTGCAGGACCCGAAACTGGTGCTGCCCGGCCGCTACGCGTTCGACGACGGCTTCCGCGGCGCGCGCAACCTGCTGGCGCTGGACGATCCGCCCACCGCGATCTTCGGCAGCAACGACGAGATCGCCGCCGGCGTGCTCGCCGCGGCGCGCTCCAGCGGGCTGGACGTGCCGTGGGATCTGTCCATCGCCGGCTTCGAGGACAGCCCGTTCTCCAAGCAGGCCTGGCCGGCACTGACCACCGCGCGCCAGTCCACCCGCGAGATCGGCCGCCACGCCGCGCTGCACCTGATGGCCGACCTGCAGCGCGACAACGGCGACGCCTTCGCCGAGCCGCCGAACGAATGCTTCATCCCGGAGCTGGTGGTGCGCGGCTCGACCGCGCCGCCGAAGAACAACACTCCGAAGAACCCATCCAGGAATGCTCCGGCCAAGAGCGCTCCCGTCAAGAACACTTCCACCAAGAGCGGCACGCGCCCGACCCGCAAGGCCTGACGCCGCGCCGCTGCATGCATCACCGAGAACGCCATCCATGAAGCAAGCCAGCGACACCCTGATGTACCGCGAGGCCCACGAGTCCGCCGACGTGGTCGAGCGCCAGCTCGCCGCCAATGCCGGCGTGCTCAAGGCCCTGGGCGAACGCCTGCGCGCCGAGCCGCCGCGGTTCATCGTCACCTGCGCGCGCGGCAGCTCCGATCATGCGGCGGCGTATGCCAAGTACGTGTTCGAAACGCGGCTGGGCCTGATCACCGCCTCGGCCTCGCCGTCCGTGGCGTCGATCTACGACGCCGACCTGAAACTGGATGGCGCGCTGTTCCTGGCCATCTCGCAGTCCGGCAAGAGCCCCGACCTGCTGCGCAGCGCGCAGGCGGCGAAGGATGCCGGCGCCCTGGTGGTGGCGATGGTGAACGTGGAGGATTCCCCCCTGGCCGCGCTGGCCGACACGGTGATCCCGCTGCGCGCCGGCCCCGAAGTGAGCGTGGCGGCGACCAAGAGCTATCTGGCCACGCTGGCGGCGATCCTGCAGCTGACCGCGCACTGGGGCAACGACGACACCTTGCACGCCGACGTGGCGCGCCTGCCGGCCGACCTGCGGCGCGGCTGGGACGCCGACTGGAGCCCGCTGGTCGAGGGCCTGCGCGAGGCGCGCAACCTGTTCGTGGTCGGCCGCGGCTACGGCTTCGGCGCGGCGCTGGAAGCGGCACTCAAGCTCAAGGAAACCTGCGGCCTGCACGCCGAGGCGTTCAGCGCGGCCGAAGTGAAGCATGGCCCGATGGCGATCGTCGGCGCGGGTTTCCCCGTGCTGTTCTTCGCCCAGGGCGACGACACCCTGGACAGCACCCTGGCCGTGGCTGAGGAATTCCGCGCGCGCGGCGCGCGCGTGCTGGTGGCCAAGCCCGGCGCCAGCGGCCCGGACGCGCTGGCGCTGCCGGCCGGCATGGATTCGATCGTCACCCCGCTGCTGGCCGTGCAGAGCTTCTATCGCGCGGCGAGCGAACTGGCGCTGGCGCGCGGCTTCGATCCGGATGTGCCGCCGCATCTGCGCAAGGTGACGGAGACAGTGTGATGAGCGCAGCGCAACCGCTTACCGCCCTGGTCAATGGCCGCGTGCTCGGCGAACACGGCACGCGCAGCGATCTCGCCGTGCTGCTGCGCGGCGGCCGCATCGAGGCGCTGGTACCGGCGGGCGATGCTCCGCTTAGCTACGCCGAACGCCACGATCTGCAGGGCCGCTTGCTGCTGCCCGGCTTTATCGACGTGCAGGTCAACGGCGGCGGCGGGCTGCTGTTCAACGCCGCGCCCACCGTCGAAACATTGCGCGGCATCGCCGCCGCGCACCGCCGGTTCGGCACCACCGGCATGCTGCCGACCCTGATCACCGACACCGCCGACGTGATGCACGCGGCGCTGGAAGCCGTGGACGCCGCCATCGCCGAAGGCGTGCCGGGCATTCTCGGCATCCATCTGGAAGGCCCGTTCCTGGCGCCGGCGCGCAAGGGCATCCACGACGCCAACCTGTTCCGCCTGCCCGATGCCGCCGATATCGCCGATATCGCGCGCCGGCACCGCGGCGTGGTGATGATGACCCTGGCGCCCGAACGCGTGCCGCTGGAAACCATCCGCCAGCTCAGCGCCGCCGGCGTGATCGTGGTGGCCGGCCATACCGCCGCCGACTACGCCACCACGCGCGCCGCACTCGATGCCGGCGTCAGCGGCTTCACCCATCTGTACAACGCGATGACCCCGCTGAGCAGCCGCGAACCCGGCGTGGTCGGCGCGGCGCTGGACGATCCGCACAGCTGGTGCGGCCTGATCGTGGACCTGCACCACGTGCATCCGGCCAGCCTGCGCGTGGCCATCGCGGCCAAGGCGCGCGGCAAGAGCGTGCTGGTCACCGACGCCATGCCGCCGGTGGGCGCGGACGATCCCACCTACGTGCTCAACGGCCAGACCATCGTGGCCCGCGACGGCATCTGCCAGAGCGCCGACGGTGTGCTGGCCGGCTCGGCGCTGGACATGGCCACCGGCGTGCGCCACCTGGTCGACGCCGTGGGCCTGCCGCTGGCGGAAGCCTCGCGCATGGCCAGCGCGTATCCAGCCGCTTGGCTGGGGCTGGAGCGCGAGCTGGGCCGCATCGTGGCCGGGCAGCGCGCGGACTTCGCCGTGCTGGACGACGGCCTGGTGGTACAGGAAACCTGGATCGGCGGCGTGCGCTACGCCGCCTGATCGCGCCTTACGGGGCGGCGCCGTCCACCACTTCGACCGACACGATGCCGTGCACCCAGCGCGCGGCGCGCTTGTCTTCGGGCACCACCAGCCGGAACGGGCCGTCCGCGGCCAGCGGCTGGCCGTCGTGCGCATCGGCGAGCAGCACGGTGCGGCCTTCGATCAAGGGATCGAGCTCGGCCAGCGCGAACACCGCCTGGTAGTGGTCCGTGGCGGTGACGCGCACGAACAGCGCCAGGCTCTTGCCGCGCAGCGGCTTGTCCAGCGCGCCGGCCTTGCGCAGCACGTCGGCCAGCGCGACGCCGGACCACACCGAAGGCTTCTCGTCATGCACCGCGGCCGTGATCTTGGCCTGCGGCAAGGCGGCCAGCGCGGCGTGATCGAACACGGTGGTCTTGCCGTCCACCACCACGCGCAACGACGGCGCAGGATCGGCAGCCTGCGCCGCAAATGCCCACAGGCAGCCCAGCAGGAACCACGCAAAGCGATAGCGGCTTGCACGCATCATGGTCGGCAGATCCATTCCCCGGGTGGTGCCGGATTGTAGGCGGCGTTTCCTCCGGCCGTCGCTGCCGGCTTCACCGAACTTGAACGTGAAGCGCCGGTACAGTGCGCGGCGAAGTGGTTCGACTTGACCGGCGTCAAGTGATGCCCGGCCAGGCGGCGCTAGCATCGATGGAGGGCGCGGCCTCGCGTCCGTCCCGCCGGCAAGGGGAGTGAGCATGGAACGTCCCGCGGATCGCACCGGGAAACGCCAGGAGCGGATGGTCTTCCTGCTCCTTACCGTCGCGCTGTTTCCCATCCTGGCCGTACTTACCGTCGCCTCCTACGGCTTCGCCGTGTGGATCTGGCAGATGTTCAACGGCCCGCCGGGGAGCTGAGCATGAGCTCCGATACTTTCCAGGCCGGCCGCCGCGCCTTTCTGCAGGGGCGCTTCCCGCGCGGGAACGAAGCCGTGAACGACGAACTGCATATCTCCAGCCTGCTGGTGCAGCTGCGGCCCGAGGCCATGCCCGCGCTCGAAGCCTATGTCGGTACGCAGCCCGCGCTGGACATCTCCGCCCGCGGCGAGCACCGCTGCGTGCTGCTGTGCGAAACCGGCCATCAGCGCGAGGTGATGGAGCTGATCGACGCGATGCTGGCCCTGCCCGGCGTGGTCAACGTCTCGCTGATCTACCACCACGCCGAGCCGCGCGAGGAACTCGAACAGCCGCTGCATCCGCCACCGGGAGCCGACGCATGACCCTGACGCGACGCGACTTCATCCGCAGCACCGCGGCCGCCGCCGCGGCCAGCGCCGCCGGCCTCGCGCTGCCGGCAGCCGCCAGCAACGTGCTGACCGAAGGCGATCTCACCCAGCTGAAATGGGACAAGGCGCCGTGCCGTTTCTGCGGCACCGGCTGCGGCGTCAACGTGGCGGTGAAAAACGGCCGCGTGGTGGCCACCCATGGCGACGTGCATGCGGAGGTCAACCGCGGCATCAACTGCGTCAAGGGCTATTTCCTCTCCAAGATCATGTACGGTACGGACCGCCTGACCCAGCCGCTGCTGCGCAAGACCAACGGCGCCTACGACAAGAACGGCCAGTTCACGCCGGTGTCGTGGGACGAGGCCTTCGACGTGATGGCCGCGCAGTTCAAGCAGGTGCTGAAGGCCAAGGGGCCGGGCGCGGTGGGCATGTTCGGTTCCGGCCAATGGACCATCTTCGAAGGCTATGCCGCCAACAAGCTGATGAAGGCCGGCTTCCGCAGCAATCATCTGGACCCCAATGCACGCCATTGCATGGCCTCGGCGGTGATGGGCTTCATGCGCACGTTCGGCATGGACGAGCCGATGGGCTGCTACGACGACATCGAAGCGGCCGACGCCTTCGTGCTGTGGGGCTCGAACATGGCGGAGATGCACCCGATCCTGTGGACACGGGTGACCGACCGGCGCCTGTCCAATCCGCACGTGAAAGTGGCGGTGCTGTCGACCTACGAGCACCGCAGCTTCGAGCTGGCCGATATCCCGATCGTGTTCACGCCGCAGACCGACCTGGTAATCCTCAACTACATCGCCAACCACATCATCAAGAGCGGCCGGGTCAACCAGGACTTCGTCGGCAAGTACACCACGTTCAAGCGTGGCAACGACGATATCGGCTACGGGCTGCGCCCCGACAATCCGCTGGAACTGAAAGCCAAGCACGCCAAGGATGCCAATGGCGGCCAGCCGATCACGTTCGAGGAGTTCGCCAACTTCGTCGCGCCGTACACGCTGGAGAACACGGTGCAGATGACCGGCGTCGAGCGCGGCTGGCTGGAAAAGCTGGCCGAGCTGTACGCCGACCCGAAGATAAAAGTGACCTCGTTCTGGACCATGGGCTTCAACCAGCACACGCGCGGCGTGTGGGCCAACAACATGGTCTACAACATCCATCTGCTCACCGGGAAGATCGCCACGCCGGGCAACAGCCCGTTCTCGCTGACCGGCCAGCCCTCGGCCTGCGGCACCGCACGCGAGGTGGGCACCTTCAGCCATCGCCTGCCGGCGGACATGGTGGTGACCAATCCGGAACATCGCCGCCACGCCGAGGACATCTGGAACATCCCGCACGGCATCATCGACCCGGTGCCCGGCTATCACGCGGTGGAGCAGAACCGCGCGCTGCGCGACAGCAAGCTCAATGCCTACTGGGTGATGGTCAACAACAATATGCAGGCCGGCGCGAACATGCTGGAGGAGACCTATCCCGGCTATCGCAACCCCGACAACTTCATCGTCGTCTCCGATGCGTATCCCACCGTCACCGCACAGGCCGCCGACCTGATCCTGCCCGCGGCGATGTGGGTGGAGAAGGAAGGCGCCTACGGCAATGCGGAGCGGCGCACGCAGTTCTGGCATCAGCTGGTGAAAGCGCCGGGCGAGGCGCGTTCGGACCTGTGGCAGCTGATGGAATTCGCCAGGCGCTTCACCACCGACGAATGCTGGCCGGCCGACATCCTCGCCGCCAACCCGCAGTTCAGGGGCAAGACGCTGTATGACGTGCTCTATCGCAACGGCAAGGTGGACCGCTTCCCGGTGAGCGATATCGAAGCCGGCTTCCAGAACGACGAAGCCGCCGCGTTCGGCTTCTATGCGCAGAAGGGCCTGTTCGAGGAATACGCCGAATTCGGCCGCGGCCACGGCCACGACCTGGCGCCGTTCGACGCCTACCACCAGGCGCGCGGCCTGCGCTGGCCGGTGGTCGACGGCAAGGAAACGCGCTGGCGTTATCGCGAAGGCGCCGACCCTTATGTCAAAGCCGGCACCGGCTTCCAGTTCTACGGCAACCCCGACGGCCGCGCCGTGGTGTGGGCGCTGCCGTACGAGCCGCCGGCGGAAATGCCGGATGACGAATACAACCTGTGGCTGTGCACCGGCCGTGTGCTGGAGCACTGGCATTCCGGCTCGATGACCATGCGCGTGCCGGAGCTGTACCGCAGCTTCCCGGCGGCGGTGGTGTTCATGCATCCCGACGATGCGGTGGCGCGCGGCCTGAAGCGCGGCGACGAAGTGCGCGTGGTCTCGCGGCGCGGCGAAATGCTTTCGCGCATCGAGACGCGCGGCCGCAACCGCGTGCCGCGCGGGCTGGTGTTCGTGCCGTGGTTCGATGCCGGGCAGCTGATCAACAAGGTCACGCTGGACGCGACGGACCCGATCTCCAAGCAGACCGACTACAAGAAGTGCGCCGTCAAAGTGCTGCCCGCCTGAGGATGCCCTGATGTCGAACACTTCCCGCTTCGCCGCCAGCGCCATCGTGGT
The DNA here is from genome assembly GCF_018599165.1 of Dyella sp. LX-66. Classification (NCBI taxonomy): domain Bacteria; kingdom Pseudomonadati; phylum Pseudomonadota; class Gammaproteobacteria; order Lysobacterales; family Rhodanobacteraceae; genus Dyella; species Dyella sp. LX-66. Next base: position 87,107 of record NZ_JAHFVJ010000006.1, on the reverse strand, counting down.
GCTCGCACTGGCCTCGGCCCTGGCCTTCGTGGCTACGCACCGGCGCGTGGGGCCGACTGGCGAGCAGCAGGCAGCAGCGCCGGCCGCCGAGGCGCCTGTGGCGGCGCCGCGTCCGGCCGTGGCGGTGGTGCCGGCCGGCGCCGGGCTCGATGCGATCCGCCGCGGCGCCGAGATCGACAAGGAGATCGCCCCGGCGCCGATGGCGCGCGTGGAGAACACCGACATAAGGCGCAACCGTGCGTATCCGATGCAGCCGCCGACCATTCCGCACACCATCGACAACTACCAGATCGACCGCAATTCCAACCGCTGCATGCTCTGCCACGCGCGCGCCAACGCCGACAAGTTCCAGGCGCCGCCGGTCAGCGTCACGCATTACATGGACCGCGACGACCAGTTCCTCGCCACCATTTCGCCGCGCCGCTATTTCTGCAACCAATGCCACGTGGTGCAGACCGATGCGCAGCCGCTGGTGGCCAACGGTTTCAAGGACATCGACACCGTGCTGTCCGAACAGAAGGCGAACTGAGCATGTGGCCGTGGCTCAAGCGCTGGGCGCTCGCTTTCTGGCACACGCTGCGCCGCCCCAGCGTGCACTACAGCCTGGGCTTTCTCACCCTGGGCGGCTTTCTCGCCGGCGTGCTGTTCTGGGGCGCGTTCAATACGGCGCTGGAAGCCACCAATACCGAGAAGTTCTGCACGAGCTGCCACGAGATGCGCGACAACGTATTCCAGGAGCTGAAAACCACCATCCACTACAGCAACCGCTCCGGCGTGCGCGCCACCTGCCCCGACTGCCACGTGCCGCATAACTGGACCAACAAGATCGCGCGCAAGATGCAGGCCTCCAAGGAGGTATGGGGCAAGATCTTCGGCACCATCAACACGCGCGAGAAATTCCTCGACGAACGCCTGGTGCTGGCCGAACACGAGTGGGCGCGCCTGAAAGCCAACGATTCGCTGGAATGCCGCAACTGCCACAACTACGCCTCGATGGACCTGACCCGCCAGTCGCCCCGCTCCGCCGCCATCCACAAGCGCTGGCTGGGCACGGGGGAGAAGACCTGCATCGACTGCCACAAGGGCATTGCGCACCATCTGCCGGATATGAAGGGTGTGCCGCAAGGATGAGCTCTTGCCCCCTCTCCCCTCCGGGGAGAGGGTTGGGGTGAGGGGGCGGGCGGAGCGTAGAAGCGGTAGCAGAAAGCGAGCGACGCCCTGTCGACCCCTTCCCGCGAGCCCCGCCCCTCATCCGGCTGCCGCCACCTTCCTCGCTCCTCAAAGCAGAGCACATCCATGTGCTCTCCCCGCGTGCTCCCCGGAGGGGAGAAGGCTTCGATAGCCACGCTCGACACCAAACTGCAACACCCATTGCCCAGCATGGCCGGCTGGCTCCTACCCATTCGCCGAGGTCCCGCATGTCCCCGCTCCATCGCCGCGCCCTGAAAACCGCGGCCACCCTGCTGCTGGCCGCCGTTTCCGCCAGCCCCGTCCTGGCGGCTCCGCACCGGGTGATCCTGTTCGTATGGGACGGCATGCGCCCGGACGCGGTGAGCGAGGAGGACACGCCTAACCTGCTGGCCCTGAGCAAGCGCGGCACCTGGTTCGAGGACAACCACTCGACCTATCCCACTTTCACCATGGCCAACGCCTCTACCTTCGCCACCGGCAGCTTCCCGGGCCCGCTGGGTTTCTACGGCAACCGCTTCTGGGCGTCGCGCGAGACGGGCCTGAAGAGCGAGCCGGTGGCGCGCACCACCACCGGTGAGGATGTGAGCTTCCGCAACCCGGTCTACACCGAAGACGACCTGGTGCTGCGCGCGCTGGACAAGGCCAGCAAGGGCGACCTGCTGGAACTGCCCACGCTGTTCGCCGCCGCGCAGAAGGCGGGGCTGAAGACCGCGGCCATCGGCAAGTCCGGCGCGGCTTTCCTGCAGAACTACCGCCTGCCCAACCAGGGCGACCCGGACAAGGTCGGCCTGCTGCTGGACGAGCGCGTCGCGCTGCCGCTGTCCTTCGCCAAGGAGCTGCAGGCCGCCGGCTATCCGCTGCCCAAGACCGCGCCGAACATCTACGCCGAAGGCGAAGTGACGCTGAGCGAAGAGAACGCCGACCCCACCGAGCGCGCCAAGGCCGCCAAGCTCAAGGACGGTGCCACCAGCGACGCCACCGCCGGTGGCGACACCCCGCCCACCGCGGCGAACGCGTGGATGATGAAGGTGTACCTGGACCAGGTGCTGCCCAAGCACAAGCCGGACCTGAGCGTGGTGTGGATGCGCAATCCCGACACCACCCAGCACATCTACGGCGTGGGCTCGCCGGAATTCCACCTCGCGCTGCAGGCACAGGACGCGCTGCTGGGCCAGCTGGAAGCCAAACTGCGCGAGCTGGGCATGGCCGAGGACACCGACATCATCGTGGTCTCCGACCACGGCCACAGCAATATCGCCGGTGCGCGCGACCTGTTCCCGCTGCGCCAGATCAACGACGGCCGCGTGGCCGGCGTGGACAACGAATGGGGCTATTCGGTCTCCGGCGGCATCCGCATGGCGCACGAGCTGAGCACGCGCGGCGGCATCCCGTCCTTCGACGGCCTGGGCTGCGTGTACTCGCCGGTGATGACCGGCCTGCGCGCCGACGGCTCGCAGCTGCAGCCGACCCGCTACGACGACGACGGCCGCCTGTGCGGCAAGCCGATGCCCTACACCACGCCCAGCTACGTGGTGCCGGACAAGCTGCCCAAGGGTGCGCTGGTGCTGGCCCCCAACGGCGGCACCGAATACTTCTACCAGCCCGAGCACAACGCCGAGGTGGTGAAGCGCGCCGTGCGTTTCCTGCAGTCGCGCGAGTACGTGGCAGCCGTCTTCGTGGCCAAGCGCTACGGCGACCTGCCGGGCACCCTGCCGGCGGAGAACGTGCATCTGGAGAACGCGGCGCGCGGTCCGGACATCATCGTCAGCTATGCCTGGGATGCCGATGCGGTGATCCAGGGCTTCCGCGGCACCGAGTACTCCACGGTCTATCCGGAATCGCCCAGCGAACGCGGCGAGCACGGCAGCTTCAGCCCGATCGACGTGCACAACACCTTGCTCGCCGCCGGCCCCGGCTTCCGCGGCGGCTTCCGCGACACGCTGCCCAGCGGCAACGTCGACGTGGCCCCGACCATCGCCGCCCTGCTCGGCCTGAAGCTGCCGCAGGCGCAGGGCCGCGTGCTGAGCGAGGCGCTCGGCGGCGTGCTGGGCAAGGCGGCGGACAGCTATCGAGTGACGCCGACGGAACTGCGCCCGGCGCAGGCGTCCACGGGCTTGAGCATGCAGCGTGTGGACGGCAGTGCGCTGTCGGCTTCGAGCTACAACTTCAGCCTGCAGCTGAAGCAGCTCGAGAGTGCGGACGGCAAGCGCTGGACGTATTTCGATTACGCCAAGCCCGAGCGGCATTGACGCATAACGGGGTGGGCCATCGCGGCCCACCCCGGTGCGGGATCATTCTTCGTACACGTGCAGGTGATTGAACGTCCACGCGTGGTACGACTTCACCAGGTCCTGGTCGATGCAATCGGTGTACAGGCCCTTGCAGCGCTCGCGCAGCACCGTGGCCGCGGAGAAGTACGGATCCATCGGCACGCCCGCCGCCTGCAGCACCATGTTCGGCAGGTGCGCGATATCGAGCATCGGGTAGTTCGGCAAGCTACGGCCCGGCACGTTGCTCTTGATCATGTAGTACGACAGATAGTCCTTGTACGGCTGCAGCGCCGGCGGCCAGCTGCGCTCCATCTGGCGGATCAGGCCGTTGAACGAGGGCTGGTGGTCGCCGAAGTGCATCAGCACGGTGGGCTCGGGGCGATCGAGGAAGGCCTTCTCCAGCTGCGTCATCGCGACATCCGAGTTGTGCAGGTTGGAGAGATAGGTGTTGAAGTTCAGCGCCGGCTTCTCCGCCAGGCCCTTGAGCAGCGGATGGTTGAACGGCGCCGGCAGGGTCGACAGCGGATCCATGTCGTGCGGCCCGTGCTGGGCCAGGGTCAGGATCATCACGAACACCGGCTGGCCCGGCTTCTTCACCTTGTCGTAGACGCGCTTGGCCGCGTCGAACATCTGCGCGTCGGTTTCCTCCCACTCGTCCAGCCCCAGGTCCTTGGCGTCGTAGAACTGGTCGAAGCCATAGGCCGTGTACGCGTTGCGGCCGTTGAGGAAGGCGCCGTTGGTCGGGTAGATCGCCACGGTGAGGTAGCCCAGGCGCTGCAGCTGCTGCGGCAGCGCGTCGCGCACGTGCGGCGCCAGCACGTAGGGCGCGTACATGCCGCCGGGGCCGAAGATGTCCTGCGGCATGCCGGTGAGCACGGCGAATTCGCTGACCCAGGTGCCGCCGCCGAAGGTGTGCACGCGCAGCGGGCCGTGGGCCAGCGTGTACTTGTCCGGCTTGAACATCTGCACGCGGCACTGCGGCACGTTGCATACGGTGAAGTTGGACGGATCGAAAGTGCTTTCTTCCAGCACCTGCACGATGTCCGGATACGGCTGCTCCGCCGCGCCGTGGCCGCCGTGCGCGGTGGCGCTCCACTCCTGCTCGGCCAGGGTGTCGTCGGTCATCGGCGGCAGCGAGACGTTGGAGTCCTGCAGGTTGACGAAGAAATTGGTGAGCTGAGCGTCGTCCGACAGCTTCTGCCAGGCATTGCGCGCATGCACCTGGGCGAACGGGCCGTTCGGCAGCAGGCAGACCCAGAACGCCAGCGCACAGGCCACGGCGCCGCCGACGCGCACGGCCAGCGCCTTCGGCCGCGACAGGCCGTTCAACAGGCGCCGGTCGCCGCGCCACACCAGCCACAGGCCCAGCGGCACCAGCACCGCCACGCCCAGGGTCAGTTCCCACAGGTGCGGGTAGTGGGCCAGGGTTTCGACCAGGCTGGAACGCAGGTAGTAGACGAAGTCCGACGGCATCAGCGGCGCGTCGAGGTACTGCTGCTTCATCTCCGAAATGAAATCCAGGCCCAGGAACAGCGCGCCGGTCACCACCAGCGCCATCGCCACGCGCGCGAACGCGAACAGCAGCACGCCGCAGGTGCACAGCATCAGCGCAAAGACGAAGCTCTGCTGCTGCAGCACGGGTTCCTGGCCGGCGGTGGCGCGCACGCAGCCGGCGAAGAACAGTGTGGCGCACAGCCACGCCACGCTGTTCCGCGTGAAGCGAAACGACCATCTCTGCATGTTGCGTTGGCCCCCTGTTCCGGCCGGTCTGTCATCAGGGCGCCATCTTACGTTCTCATTTCTTTCACAGACAGAACCAGAGGTAACAGGCAGCCCGCGCCGCGCAAGGGTTCAGCCGCCGTTGCCCGGGTACGGCGCGGCGCCGAGGCATCGCCGGCCATGCCGATCTGCTAGCTTGCGCGGCTTGCTTTCGTTCGCAGGGAATCCACCATGTCGCTCCGCCAGCTCCCCCTCGCCGCCCTGACCGCCATGCTGCTCGCCGGCTGCGCCGCCCAGGGCCCACGCACCGACCGCGTGCCGGACGGCAGCCACGCCCAGGTCGCGATCCTGGAGACCACCGACATCCATTCCAACGTGCTGAGCTACGACTATTACAAGCTCAAGCCGGACGCCACGGTGGGCTACGAGCGCACCGCCACCCTGATCCGCCAGGCCCGCCAGCAGTACCCGAACAGCTTTCTGTTCGACAGCGGCGACACCATCCAGGGCAGCGTGCTGGCCGACTACGAGGCCCAGGTGAAGCCGGTCGGCTGCAACCAGGAGCTGTCGATCTACGCCGCCATGGACGCCATCGGCTACGACGGCGGCACCGCCGGCAACCACGAGTTCAACTACGGCCTGCCGTTCCTGTCGCAGGTGACCGGCACGCCGATGAACGTCGACGGCGGCCGCAGCGACCGCTGCGCCGGCCCGCATTTCCCGCTGGTGCTGGCCAATGTGTTCAGCGCCCGCGACGGCGCGCCGATCTTCAAGCCGTGGACGGTGGTGGAGAAGACCATCCAGGTCGACACGCCCAGCGGCGGCAAGCGCGCCGTGCCGCTGCGCGTGGGCATCATCGGCTTCACCCCGCCGCCGATCCTGGAATGGGACAAGCAGAACCTGGAAGGCAAGGTCACCGTGACGGGCGTGGTGGAAGCGGCGAAGAAATACCTGCCGGAACTGCAGGCCCAGCATCCGGACCTGATCGTGGCGGTGCTGCACGGCGGCCTCAACACGGCCACCTATACCTCCGACATGGAAAACGGCGGCTGGTACCTCGCCGCCGTGCCCGGCATCGACGTGCTGCTGCTGGGCCATTCGCACACCGAATTCCCCGGCCCGCACTACAAGGACATGCAGGAAGTGGACGCCCAGCGCGGCTTCGTGCGCGGCGTGCCGGCGGTGATGGGCGGCTTCTTCGGCAAGGACCTGGGCGTGGTCGAGCTGGCGCTGGCGCGCCGCGACGGCCGCTGGACGGTCGACAAGGAACACACCCACAGCGAAGTGCGCCCGATCTGCCCGAAGAAGAACGAATGCGTGGCGGCCGACCCCGCCATCGCCCCGCTGGTGGCCCAGGCGCATGAGGCGGCCGTAGCGCACGTGAGCACGCCGATCGGTGAGACGCGCATCCGCCTGAGCAGTTATTTCGCCGACGTGGGCAATATGACGGCGCTTTCGGTGGTCAACGCCGCCGAGCGCGACTACGTGCAGGCCGAGCTGCCCAAGACCCATCCGGAACTGGCCAAGGTGCCGGTGGTGGCCTCGGCCGCTGCCTTCCGCACCGGCTTCGGCGGCCCGGACGACTACACCGACGTGCCGGCCGGCCCCTTGAGCCTGCGCAGCGCCGCGGACCTGTACTTCTATCCGAACACCCTGGCCGCGGTGAAAACCGACGGTGCGGGCCTGAAGGCGTGGCTGGAGAAATCGGCCGAGCGCTTCCGCCAGATCGACCCGTCCGCCACCGCCGAACAGCCGCTGCTCAACGACCGCATGCCGGGCTACAACTTCGACCAGCTGCAGGGCGACATCAGCTATGTGATCGACGTGACCAAGCCGGCCGGGCAGCGCATCGTCGACCTGCGCTGGAAGGGCAAGAAGGTGGATCCGCAGCAGCCCTTCGTGATCGTCACCAACAACTACCGCGCCAGCGGCGGCGGCAATTTCCCCGGCCTGGACGGCAAGAACATCGTGCTGTCCGCGCCGGACGGCACCCGCGAGATCCTGGCCAAGTGGCTGGAGCGCCAGCGCACGCTGGATGCGAAGGCCCTGCCGAAGCGGTCCTGGCGCTTTGCGCCGGTGAAGACGCGCGGCCCGGTGGTGTTCAAGGGCGCGGCGGGCAAGGAGGCGGAGGCCCGCGAGGCCGGGGTGAAGAACCTGCGGCAGGTGAAGGACAACGGGGACGGGACGGCGGTGTACGCGATCGACCTCTCAAAGTAAGCGATCATCTGCCCCCTCTCCCCGCCGGGGAGAGGGTTGGGGTGAGGGGGAACTACGGAGCGGTAAAGCGGCAACGCAAAAACGCTTATCGCTTCGTCGATAACTCGTGGCGAGCCCCGCCCCCTCATCCGGCTGCCGCCACCTTCCTCGCTCCTCAAAGCAGAGCACATCCATGTGCTCTCCCCGCGTGCTCCCCGGCGGGGAGAAGGGTTCCACTAGGCAGCCTTACATCCCCAAAAACGACTTACCCTGCTTCAACACCGTGTCGCACACCTTGGTGGTGATCTGCGACTTCAGGTCGCTCGATCCGCCGCCCACGCTCGACAAGTCCAGGCTCTTGCCATTGCTGCCCTGCAGGATGCCGTTGGCGCCGCTCAGATAGCTCGGATCGCGGCTGGGATCGCCGCCCGCCGGCTGGCTGGAGTTCTTCTTTTTCTTGCCCATCAGCCCGCCCAGCACATCGCCGCCTGAGGCCGCCTCGCCGCTGGACGAGGCACCGCCGCCGGCGCCGAGCTTGCCCATCAGCTGGTCCTTGATGCCCGAGGCGCCGGAATTGCCGCCGAGGTAGTTGTTCTTCACGCAGTACTGCAGCAGGCCGGCGACGTTGCCCATGCTGCCGGAGCTCATCGAGCCGCCGCCGCCGCCCAGCAGTCCGCCGAGCTTGCCGAGGTCCTGCGCGCTGGCGGTGCCGCAGGCCAAGGCCAGGCAACAGGCCAGGCCGGTAGCGGCGATGCCGCGGATGCGCTTGTTCATGGGGATCGCTCCTTGTTGTTGAGTCCGCGGGGATTCAACACCGCGCCTCGTTACGCGGGTGTCACTGCGGCCTGCTCCTAAAGTTTCAGTTGCACCTGTTGACTGCGGTGCAGCATGGCCCGTATGGTCGGTCGCATGTCGCCGATTTCTTCCTCCATCCGCATGCTGTCCAACCCGGTCCTCACCGGGCGCATGCCGCTGGCCGGCGCCATCGCTTCCTCCGCCACGATTATTACCACCGGTACCGGTACCACCGGCCACGGGTGGGTGTCCGCGCGCGAGTAGCTTCATCACACGCAACGGCCCCGCCCCTCGAAGAGGCGGGCCGGGCCACTCCGAACCGCCAGCGAGAGACGGGGCTCCCAACCCAAGGAGACCACCGTGAACGCCCTCGCCCCGCAACTGGAACATCCCAAACACCCCGTGCTTGTCCGGGCGCTGCCGACGACCACTCCACGCCGCCGCATGCTGGCCGTGGGTCTGATCGGCCCCGGTCGTGTCGGCAGCGCCCTGCTCACTCAATTGCGTGCGGCGCAGACGCGCCTTTCCGAAGCCGGCCTGGAACTGAAACTGTGCGGCGTGGCCGCCAGCAAGCGCATGTGGCTGGACTGCGACGACCCCGACCTCAACCGCCGCTGCGACCGCGCCCAGACCTGGCGCCCCGCCGACCTGCGCCAGTTCGCGCGCCACGTGCTCGGCGACGACGGCCGCCACGCCATGCTGATCGACTGCAGCGCCAACGATGAAGTGGCCGCGCACTACGCCGACTGGCTCGCCGAAGGCGTGCACGTGGTCACCCCCAACAAGCTCGCCGGCAGCGGCCCGCTGGAGCGCTGGCAGGCGATCCGCGCGGCCAGCCATGCCGGCGCGCGCTTTCGCTACGAAGCCACCGTCTGTGCCGGCCTGCCGGTGGTGCAGACGCTGCGCGACCTGCTCGACACCGGCGACGAGCTGCTCGCCGTCGACGGCATGTTCTCCGGCACGCTGGCCTGGCTGTGCAACCGCCACGACGGCGGCCGCCCGTTCTCCGCGCTGGTGCGCGAGGCGCATGCGCTGGGCTATACCGAACCCGATCCGCGCGACGACCTGTCCGGCCTGGACGTGGCGCGCAAGCTGGTGATCCTGGCCCGCGAAGCCGGCTGGGCGCTGTCGCTGGACGAGGTGAACGTGCAGAGCCTGGTGCCGGCGGAACTGGCCGCGCTGGACCCCGAAGCCTTCATGGCGCGCCTGCACGAACTGGACGCCCCCATGGCCGCCCAGCTGGCCATCGCCCGCGCCGAGGGCGGCGTGCTGCGCCACGTCGCCAGCCTGGACCGCGACGGCCGCGCCAGCGTGAAGCTGGCCGTGCTGCCCGCGTCCCACCCTTTCGCGCACACGCGCCTGACCGACAACGTGGTGCAATTCACCACGCGCCGTTACCACGATAATCCGCTGCTGGTGCAGGGACCGGGCGCCGGGCCGGAAGTGACGGCCGCGGGCGTGTTCGGCGACCTGCTGCGCATTGCCGAGTCGCTGGAGGCACGCGCATGAACGCCCAACTTGCCCAATCTCCGGAACCGATGGCCCGCTCTCCCCAACGCGCTCTATCCGCCCAGGCCCTGGCGCCGGCCAGTGTCGGCAACGTCGGCGTCGGCTTCGACGTGCTCGGCCACAGCCTCGCCGGCGCCGGCGACCGCGCCACGGTGCGCCGCATCGAAGAACCCGTGGTGCGCATCGCCGCCATCGAAGGCGTGGTCACCGACCTGCCGCTGGACGCCGCGCAGAACACCGCCGGCATGGCGCTCATGGCGCTGCGCAAGGCGCTGGGGCTGCGCCACGGCTTCGAGCTGGTGCTGCACAAGGGCATCGCGCTGGGTTCCGGCATGGGCGGCTCGGCGTCCTCCTGCGTAGCCGCGCTGGTGGCCGCCAACGCGCTGCTGGAACGCCCGCTGCCGATGGAAGCGCTGTACGGCTTCGCGCTGGAAGGCGAGGCCGTGGCCAGCGGCGGCCGCCACGGCGACAACGTCGGCCCGATGCTGCTCGGCGGCCTGGTGCTGGCCACGCGCGACCGCCTGGTGCGCGTGCCGGTGCCGGAGGCCTGGCATTGCGCCCTGGTCCATCCGCATATGGTGCTGGAGACACGCAAGGCGCGCGCCGCGCTGGCCGGCGCCTACCAGCTGGGCGAGTTCGTCGCGCAGAGCGCCCATCTCTCGCTCACCCTGGCCGGCTGCTGGCAGGGCGATGCGGCGCTGGTGCGAGAAGGCTTGAACGACGTGCTGGTGGAACCGCGCCGCGCGCCGCTGATCCCGGGCTTTGCGCGGGTGAAGCAGGCGGCGATGGATCACCACGCGATGGGCGCCAGCATCTCCGGCGCCGGCCCCAGCGTGTTCGGCTGGTTCGAACGCCGCGAAGAGGCCCAGGCCGCGGCGGCCGCCATGGCCGCGGCCTTCGCCGAAGCGGGCCTGGACAGCGACACCCTGGTCTCGCCCGTCGCCGGGCCGGCCGCCGCATTGATCGACGTGGAGCGCAAGGCATGAGCGAACCGCTGCTCTATCACAGCACCCGCGGCGCCGCGGAAGGCGCCGGCATCGGCGAGGCGATCGCCGCGGGCCTCGCACCCGATGGCGGCCTGTACGTGCCGGAGGCGCTGCCCAGCCTCAAGCCGGGCGACTTCGATGCGCGGGGCAGCCTCGCCGACACCGCCGCGCGCCTGCTGCGCCCCTTTTTCGCCGGCCATGCGCTGGCCGCGGAGCTGCCGGCCATCTGCGCCGAGGCCTTCGCCTTCGACGCACCGCTGCGCCCGCTGCCGCAGCACCCCGGTGCCGCGATGCTGGAGCTGTTCCACGGCCCCAGCGCCGCGTTCAAGGATTTCGGCGCGCGCTTTCTCGCCAGCTGTTTCCGCCGCCTGCGCCATGCCGGCGAGCCACCGCTGACGATCCTGGTCGCCACCTCCGGCGATACCGGCGCCGCCGTGGCCGCCGCGTTCCACCGGCAGCCGGGCGTGGAGGTGGTGATCCTCTATCCCGACGGGCTGGTCTCGCCGCGCCAGGCGCACCAGCTCGGCTGCTTCGGCGACAACGTGCGCGCGCTGCGTGTGGCCGGCCGCTTCGACGACTGCCAGCGCATGGTCAAGGCCGCGCTCAACGACAAGGCGCTGCAGGCGCAGCGGCCGCTGTCGTCCGCCAACAGCATCAGCCTCGGCCGCCTGCTGCCGCAGATGGCCTACTACGCGCACGCTTCGCTGCGCTGGTGGCACGAGCACGGCCGCCCGCTCAACTTCGTGGTGCCCACCGGCAACCTCGGCAATGCGCTCGCCGCGGTGTGGGTGCGCGAGATGGGGCTGCCGGTCGGCGCCATCGAGCTGGCCTGCAATGCCAACGAGACGCTGCCGGATTACTTCGCCGGCGCTGCGTACGCGCCGCGCGCCGCGGTGGCCACCCTGGCCAATGCGATGGACGTGGGCGCGCCCAGCAACTTCGAGCGGCTGCGCTGGACCTTCCCCTACGACACCGATCTGCGCCAGCAGCTTTCCTCGCACAGCGTGGACGACCAGACCATCCGCGCCACCGTGCTCAGGCACGCCGCGCATGGCGAAGTGTTCTGCCCGCACACCGCCACCGCCATGCACCGGCTCGACCTTCGCGCGGACCGGGCCGACTGGGCCGTGGTGGCCACCGCGCATCCGGCCAAATTCGAAAGCGTCATCGAACCGCTGATCGGGCAGACCGTACCCCTGCCGCCCGCACTGGCCGCTATGCTCGCCCGGCCGGCGCACGCCGAAGCGCTGGACGCCAGCGACGAGGGGCTGAAAGCGTGGCTGCTGGATGGAGCCGCGCCGCAGCAGGCGCGCCGGCTGGGTTGAATGTCCGGGCAAACACGCGAGGTGAACGCATGGGCGAACTGCAACCTTGGTTCTACTGACCGGTGAGGCCGTCGGCACTCGCCGGCGGCCCACCCTCATGCACGCCGCCAACCGCTTTTTGTGCCCCGCCGCAACCGCTTTTCGCCCCCGGTAAAGCCGGCCTCGAATGACTCCGTACGCCGCTGAATGGTTTCTCATGCGGCTCGACGTACCAGTCCATGCAAAGCGCTGATATGCGTCGACTTAGCTGTCGACTTTCGATGCCATCGATAGGAATGGTCTGATTTCCAGGCTTTTCCTCGATCCATGCGCATCCACGAAATCACCACGAATAATCGCGCGCTCATCGCATCCAGCCATCTGGACGTCCAAATGTGATCGAGCAAACTTTTTTCGATCATTACACAAGAAACTGTTGACACGCCCCGACGAGCCCCGTTAGGGTCGATGACATGTCGCAACGCAACACCACCGCCAGCATCGCCGAAAGGACCCGCCCTCCAGCGGTTCACGGCTTGCTGCGGCTCCGCGGCAACCTCCTTCTTGCCCTTGTACTCGTACTCCTTATTACCAACGGAGGTGCGGGCTGAGGGCGTGTGTCCAGGTAAAGAAAAACTGACCTGAATACTCCTAAAGAACCCCGCACCCGAACAGGATGCGGGGTTTTTTGTTGCCCTCGGCCCAGCACCGCAACGGAGCCGACATGACCAACGACACCCAGCACAGCAACGACAGCAGCGAGGACGGCGTAGTAGCCGACGACCGCGTGCGCATCTTCGACACCACCCTGCGCGACGGCGAACAGGCGCCCGGCTTCGGCATGGACCGCCGCGCCAAGCTGCGCATGGCGCATGCGCTCGAAGCACTGGGCGTGGACGTGATGGAAGCGGGCTTTCCACAGGCGTCGCCGGACGATTTCGCCGCCGTCGCCGAGATCGCCAGGTCCGTGCGCCACTCCACCGTGTGCGCACTGGCGCGCTGCCAGGCGGCGGATATCGACACCGCCGGCCGCGCACTGGAAGCCGCGCAGCACTCGCGCATCCACGTGTTCCTGTCGACCAGCCCGCTGCATCGCGAGCACAAGCTGGGCATGAGCAAGCAGCAGGTGATCGACACCGCCATCGCCGCCGTCGAGCGCGCGAAGGCCTTGTGCCACGAAGTGGAGTTCTCCGCCGAAGACGCCATGCGCACGGAACCCGATTACCTGGCCGAAGTGTTCAGCGCCGCGATCGCCGCCGGCGCCACCACGGTCAACGCGCCGGACACCGTCGGCTACGTCACTCCCGCCGAAATCGCCGAACGCTTCGCCTACCTGCGCAAGCACGTGAAGGGCGCCGAGCGCGTGGTGTTCTCCTCGCACTGCCACGACGACCTCGGCATGGCGGTGGCCAACAGCCTCGCCGCGGTGAGCGCCGGCGCGCGGCAGATCGAATGCACCATCAACGGCATCGGCGAGCGCGCCGGCAATGCCTCGCTGGAGGAAGTGGTGATGGCGCTGCGCGTGCGCGGCCCCTACTTCGGCGTGGACTCGCGCATCGACGCGCGCCGCCTGGTGCAGACCTCGCGCCTGCTGACCCAGCTGACCGGCCAGGCCGTGCCGCGCAACAAGGCCATCGTCGGCGACAACGCCTTCGCGCACGAATCGGGCATCCACCAGCACGGCATGCTCAAGCACCGCGGCACCTACGAAATCATGCGTCCGCAGGACGTCGGCATGGGCGAAACCAAGCTGGTGCTGGGCAAGCATTCCGGCCGCCACGCGCTGCGTTCGCGCCTGCAGGCGCTGGGCCACAGCCCGGAAGAAGCCGCGATGGACGAGATCTTCGCGCGCTTCAAGACGCTGGCCGACAAGAAGCGCGAGATCCACGACGAAGACCTGGAAGCGCTGGCGCTGGGCCAGGACCCGGACGCCGCCGGCCCTTGGCGCATCGTGCAGCTCAATTCCACCTCGCACCTGGGCGGCAGCGCGTCCGCCTCGGTGCGCCTGGCCCACGACGACGGCCGCGAGGTCGGCGAAGCCGCCATCGGCGACGGCCCGGTCGACGCCGTGCTGCGCGCCATGGAGCGCGCCACCGGCACCGACCTGGAGCTGACCCAGTTCCAGGTGCGCGCCGTCAGCGAAGGCGGCGACGCCCAGGGCCAGGCCCAGCTCACCGCGCGCCACGCCGCGCGCGACTGGCGCGGCAACGGCGTCAGCACCGACATCGTCGAGGCCACCGCCCTGGCCGCGCTTTCCATCGTCAACCGCATCGAGCGGCAGGCCGCCCCGACCGCCGCCGCGCAACCGCAAGTCCAAGGAGCCACCGCATGACCACGCCCTTTCTCTGGCACAACGGCCAGATCAAGCCGTGGACCGAAGCCACGGTCCATGTCAGCACCCACGCGCTGCACTACGGCTCCTCCGTGTTCGAAGGCGAGCGCGTGTACGCCACGCCGCAGGGCCCCGCCTATTTCCGCCTGGCCGACCACACCCGCCGCCTGTTCGAGTCGGCGCGCGTGTACGAGATCGAGATCGGCTACAGCGAGGACGAGATCAACGCCGCCTGCATGGAAGTGATCCGCGCCAACCGCATGGGTTCGGCCTATGTGCGCCCGATCGTGTTCCGCGGCGCCGGCGGCCTGGGCGTGCTGGCCAAGCCCGGCGCGCCGGTGGACGTGGCGATCATGGCGATGGAATGGGGCGCCTATCTCGGCGATGCACGCGAGCACGGCGCCGATGTGTGCGTGTCGTCGTGGCAGCGTCCCGCGCCGAACACCGTGCCGAGCTGGGCCAAGGCCGGCGGCAATTACCTGAGCAGCCAGCTGATCGGCCTGGAAGCGCGCCGCGGCGGCTACGCCGAAGGCATCGCGCTCGGCCACAACGGCCTGCTGAGCGAAGGCGCCGGCGAGAACGTGTTCGTGGTGAAGAACGGCAAGCTGCTCACGCCGCCGACCAGCGCCGGCATCCTGGCCGGCATCACCCGCGACACGGTGATGACGCTGGCGGAAGACCTGGGCATCAAGGTCGAGGAACGCGACCTGCCGCGCGAAGCGCTGTACACCGCCGACGAAGTGTTCATGACCGGCACCGCCGCCGAGATCACCCCCGTGCGCTCGGTCGACCGCAAGCCGGTTGGCACCGGCCGCCCCGGCCCGATCACCCGCGCGCTGCAGGAAGCCTTCTTCGGCCTGTTCGACGGCAAGACGGACGACCGCTGGGGCTGGCTCTCCCCCGTGCACACGCAAGCCACCGAGCAGGTGGCCGCATGAGCGCGCGCACCCTGTTCGAGAAACTGTGGGACGCGCATGTCGTCGCGTCCGAAACCGCCGACACGCCCGCCATCCTGTACATCGACCTGCACCTGGTGCACGAAGTCACCTCGCCGCAGGCCTTCAGCGAACTGCGCGAACGCGGCCTGAAACTGCGCCGTGCCGACCGCACCCTGGCCACACTGGATCACTCCACGCCGACGCTGCCCGCGAACGACAAGGGCGAGCGCCCCTACGCGAACGCGGAAGCCAAAGCCCAGGTTGCGCAGCTGGAAGCGAACTGCCGTGAGTTCGGCGTCGAGCTGCACGGCTGGGACAGCAGCGAGCGCGGCATCGTGCACGTGATCGGTCCGGAGCTGGGCGCCACCCAGCCGGGCATGACCATCGTCTGCGGCGACAGCCACACCTCCACGCACGGTGCGTTCGGCGCGCTGGCCTTCGGCATCGGCACCACCGAAGTCGGCCACGTGATGGCCACGCAGTGCCTGCTGCAGCGCAAGCCGAAGACGCTGGCGATCCACGTCGACGGCCAGCTGCCCAAGGGCGTGGGCGCGAAGGACCTGATCCTGCACATCATCGGCGAGATCGGCGTCGACGGCGGCACCGGCCACGTCATCGAATACCGCGGCGAAGCCGTCGAAGCGCTCTCGATGGACGAGCGCATGACGGTCTGCAACATGTCGATCGAAGCCGGCGCGCGCGCAGGCCTGATCGCGCCGGACGACGTCACCTTCGATTGGCTGAAGGGCCGTCCACGCGTGCCGCAGGGCGAGGCCTGGGACGCGGCCGTCGCCAAGTGGCGCGCGCTGCGCACCGACGCCGGCGCCAGCTACGACCGCGAAGTGCGCATCGACGCCAGCAAGGTCAAGCCCACCGTCACCTACGGCACCCATCCGGGCATGGCCATCGCGATGGACGTGCCGGTGCCCGCCGCACGCACCGCGCAGGAAACCCGCGCGCTGGACTACATGCGGGCGCAGCCGGGCAAGCCGATGCAGGGCACGCCGGTGGACGTCGTCTTCATCGGCAGCTGCACCAACTCGCGCCTGTCCGATCTGCGCGAAGCGGCCGAGATCCTGCGTGGGCGCCGCATCGCCGACGGCGTGCGCATGCTGGTGGTGCCGGGCTCCGAAGCGGTGCGCCGCGACGCCGAGCGCGAAGGCCTGCATCAGGTGTTCACAGCGGCCGGCGCCGAGTGGCGCGTGCCGGGCTGCTCGATGTGCATCGCCATGAACGGCGACCTGGCGCAGCCGGGCCAGCTGGTGGTGAGCACCTCCAACCGCAATTTCGAAGGCCGCCAGGGCAAGGGCGCACGCACCGTGCTGGCCAGCCCCGCCACCGCCGCCGCTTCCGCCCTGGCCGGCTCCATCGCCGACCCGCGCGAATACATCAACGAGGCCGCCGCCGCATGAAACCCGTGACCCGCCTTCATTCCCGCACGGCCGTGCTGGCCGACGAGAACATCGACACCGACCGCATCATCCCGGCGCGCTTCCTCACCACGACCGAGCGCGCGGGCCTGGGCAAGCTGTGCTTCAACGACTGGCGCTACCAGCCGGACGGCAGCGACAACCCGGCCTTCCCGCTCAACCAGCCGCAGGCCAAGGGCTGCGCCATCCTGGTCGCCGGCCGCAACTTCGGTTGCGGTTCCTCGCGCGAACACGCGCCGTGGGCGCTGCTCGACTACGGCATCCAGGCGGTGCTGTGCAGCGAGATCGCCGACATCTTCCGCAACAACGCGCTGAAGAACGGCCTGCTGGCCATCGTGGTGTCCGAAGCCGAGCACCACTGGCTGCTGACCCACCCCGGCACCGAGCTGACCATCGACGTGCAAGGCCAGTACATCGCCCTGCCCGACGGCGGCCGCATCCCGTTCCAGCTCGAGCCCTTCGCCCGCCATTGCCTGCTCAACGGAGTCGACCAGCTCGGCTACCTGCTGCAGCACGCCGACGCCATCGCCCACTACGAACAGCATCTGGAGCAAGCCGCATGAAAGCCCGCATCGTCACCCTGCCCGGCGACGGCGTCGGTCCGGAAGTCACCGCCGCCGCCGTCGCCGTGCTGGAAGCCGTCGCCGCCCATTACGAGCACAGCTTCGAGTACGAGGAACACCTGATCGGCGGCTGCGCCATCGACGCCACCGGCGAGCCGCTGCCGGCGCATGCGCTGGCCGCGTGCCAGTCCGCCGACGCGGTGCTGCTGGGCGCGGTGGGCGGACCGAAGTGGTCCGACCCGTCCGCGCCGGTGCGCCCCGAACAAGGTCTGCTGGCGCTGCGCGCGGCGCTGGGCGTCTATGCCAACCTGCGTCCGCTGCAGGTGCATCCGGCGCTGACCGCACTGTCGCCGCTGAAGGACGACAAGCTGCGCAACGTGGACGTGCTGTTCGTGCGCGAGCTCACGGGCGGCGCCTACTTCGGCGCCAAGACGCGCACCGCCGACACCGCCACCGACGAGTGCAAGTACACCGTGGCCGAAGTCGAGCGCGTGGTGCGCCGCGCCTTCGAGCTGGCGCGCGGCCGCCGCCACAAGGTCACCTCGGTGGACAAGGCCAACGTGCTGGAAACCTCGCGCCTGTGGCGCAGCACGGTGCAGCGCATCGCCGCCGACTATCCGGACGTGAAGCTGGAACACCAGCTGGTCGACTCGATGGCCATGCTGCTGCTGACCCAGCCGGCAAGCTACGACGTGGTGGTCACCGAGAACCTGTTCGGCGACATCCTCACCGACGAAGCCGCCGCGCTGGCCGGTTCGCTGGGCCTGCTGCCCTCGGCCTCGCTGGGCGAAGGCGCGCGCGGCCTGTACGAGCCGATCCACGGTTCCGCGCCGGACATCGCCGGCAAGGGCGTGGCCAATCCGGTCGGCGCGATCCTGTCCACCGCCATGCTGCTGCGCCACTCGCTGGGCCTGGAAGAAGAAGCCGGCGCGGTGGAAGCGGCCGTGGAGCACGTGCTGCAGCACGGCCCGCGCAGCCGCGATATCGGCGGCGACGCCGGCACCGTCGCTATCCGCGAAGCGGTGGTCGCGGCGCTCGACGAACACGTCGCCAACTCGGAAGCCTTTTTCAGCGGAGCGCGCGCGTGCGGCTAACTGCTGCCCGCGCGGCCTCCGTGCCGCCTGCTTCCCCCTGCGCGCGGCGGGATATGAGGGCGTCGCTCACTCCGCCCCGAGTGAACGCCACTCCCCGCGCCCTGTCCCGCGTGCCCCTGCGCGCAGGGGGAGCAACCTGTTGTCATGCCATCCGGAGCTTTTCTTTCCATGCGCAGTGATCTCATCAAGACCGGCGCCGACCGCGCCCCCGCGCGCGCGATGCTGCGCGCCACCGGGCTGGACGACGGCGCCATCGCCAAGCCGCTGGTGGCGGTGGTGCATACCTGGTCCAACGTCAGCCCCTGCAACCTCAACCTGCGCGAACTGGCCGAGCACGTGGCCGAAGGCATCCGCGCCGCCGGCGGCACGCCGGTGGAGTTCAACACCATCGCGGTCACCGACGGCATCGCCATGGGCACGCCCGGCATGCGCGCCTCGCTGATCAGCCGCGAAGTGATCACCGACTCGATCGAGCTGGCCGTCGACGGCCACTGCCTCGACGCGATGGTGGTGCTGTGCGGCTGCGACAAGACCATCCCCGCCGCCGCCATGGCGATGGCGCGCCTGGATATCCCGGCGGTGGCGCTGTACGGCGGCACCATCGCGCACGGCACGCACGACCAGCATCCGATCACCATCCAGCAGGTGTTCGAAGCGGTCGGCGCGCACGGCGCGGGCAAGATCGACGACGCCGAACTGGCCTCGGTCGAGCGCGACGCCTGCCCCGGCGCCGGCGCCTGCGGCGGCCAGTTCACCGCCAACACGATGGCCATGGTGCTGACCACGCTGGGCCTGTCGCCGATGGGCTTCAACGATATTCCCGCCACGCATCCGGCCAAGGCCGCGGCGGCACGCCGCTGCGGCGAGCTGGTGATGGACTGCCTGCGCGAACAGCGTTCGCCGCGCGCGCTGATCAACCGCACCTCGCTGCGCAATGCCGCACGCATGGTCGCCGCCACCGCCGGCTCCACCAATGCGGTGCTGCATCTGCTGGCGATCGCGCGCGAAGCCGGCGCGCCGTGGACTCTGGAAGATTTCGAGCCGGCCTCCGTGCATACGCCGGTGATCGCCGACCTGTTGCCCGGCGGCCGCTACACCGCGGTGGAGATGTTCGGCGCCGGCGGCGCCGCGCGCGTGGCGCAGGAACTGATCGGCGCGGGCATGCTGGAAGATGCCCCCACCGTCACCGGCCGCAGCCTGTTCGAGGAAGCCGCGGCAGCGCCGCGCGCGGCGGAGCAGGACGTGATCCTGCCGGTCGCCCAGCCGCTCAAGCCGCGCGGCGGCTATTCCATCCTCTACGGCAACCTCGCGCCGGAAGGCTGCATCCTGAAACTCGCCGGCAAGGGCGCCACGCATTTCGAGGGCAGCGCCCGCGTGTTCGAAAGCGAGGAGCAGGCCTTCGCCGCCGTGCAGCAGGGCCGCATCGCCAAGGGCGACGTGATCGTGATCCGCAACGAAGGCCCGGCCGGCGGCCCCGGCATGCGCGAAATGCTCGGCGTCACCGCCGCGCTGATCGGCCGCGGCCTGGGCGACGATGTCGCGCTGATCACCGATGGCCGCTTCTCCGGCGCCACCCACGGTTTCATGGTCGGCCACATGGCGCCCGAAGCCGTGCGCGGCGGCCCGATCGCGCTGCTGCGCGACGGTGACCGCATCCGCATCGATGCCGGCCTGCGCGCCATCGAAACCGATGCGGACCTGGCCGAGCGCCGCAAGCACTGGACCGCGCCCGCACCGAAGGTCACCACCGGCGCCCTGGCCAAGTACGCGCGCCTGGTCGGCTCCGCCTCCGACGGCGCGAATACCCATCCCAACACCGCTGTCTCCACCCCCAAACACGTCCAAGTCACCGCTACCGAAGGAGTCACCGCATGAGCAGCACCACTTCCAACCCGACGCTGGCCAACGCCCGCATCGCCGTGCTCGGCTACGGCAGCCAGGGCCGCGCGCACGCCCTCAACCTGCGCGACTCCGGCCTCGACGTCGTGGTCGGCCTGCGCAAGGGCGGCCCCTCGTGGGAGCGCGCCACCGCCGAAGGCTTCAAGGTGGCCGAGCCGGGCGAAGCCGTGCGCGGCGCCGACCTGGTCGCCGTGCTGACCCCCGACATGGTGCAGCCGTCGCTGTACAAGGAATCGATCGAACCGAACATCAAGGCCGGGGCGGCCCTGCTGTTCGCGCACGGCTTCAACGTGCACTTCAAGCAGATCGCCCCGCGCGAGGACATCGACGTGATCCTGGTCGCGCCGAAGGGCCCGGGTGCGCTGGTGCGCCGCGAGTACGAGATCGGCCGCGGCGTGCCCAGCATCTGGGCGATCCACCAGGACGTCACCGGCGAAGCCGAAGCCAAGGCCAAGGCCTACGCCGACGGCATCGGCGGCGGCCGCGCCCTGCTGATCAAGACCGACTTCAAGGAAGAGACCGAGACCGACCTGTTCGGCGAACAGGCCGTGCTGTGCGGCGGCGCCAGCTCGCTGGTGCAGGCCGGCTTCGAGACCCTGGTGGAAGCCGGCTACCAGCCGGAGATCGCCTACTACGAAGTGCTGCACGAGCTGAAGCTGATCGTGGACCTGTTCTACGAAGGCGGCATCGCGCGCATGCTGGAATTCGTCTCCGAGACCGCGCAGTACGGCGACTACGTCAGCGGCCCGCGGGTGATCGACGCCGGCACCAAGGCACGCATGAAGGACGTGCTCACCGACATCCAGGACGGCACCTTCGCGCGCAACTGGATCGCCGAGTACCAGGCCGGCCTGCCCAACTACAAGCGCTTCAAGCAGGCAGACCTGGAGCATCCGATCGAGCAGGTCGGCGCCAAGCTGCGCGCGCGCATGTCCTGGCTGCAGGCCGGCGCCGCCGCGGCGAACAAGCCCGCCGCCGAGCCGCTGAAGAAAACCGGCTGAACCACCCCGCCCCTCGCCACGACGGCGAGGGGTTTTCACTGCCATGAGGATTCGCGACACCATGAACGCCCTGCTGCCGGACATCGCCGACGCCACGCACGCCGACGACGCCACCCATCCCCTCAACGCGCTGCGCATGAGCGGTGCCGAGGTGGTGGTCCAGGTCCTGGCCGACGAGGGCGTGGACGTGCTGTTCGGTTACTCGGGCGGCGCCATCCTGCCGGTGTACGACGCGGTGTTCCGCTACAACGCCACGCATATCGGGCCCAGCGGCGGCGAACCGATGCCGCTGATCGTGCCGGCCAACGAACAGGGCGCGGGCTTCATGGCCGCCGGCTATGCGCGCGCCTCGGGCAAGGTCGGCGTGGCCATCGTCACCTCCGGCCCCGGTGCCACCAATATGGTGACGCCGGTGCGCGACTCGATGTCCGATTCGGTGCCGATGGTGGTGCTGTGCGGCCAGGTGCCGACCACCGCGATCGGCTCCGATGCATTTCAGGAAGCGCCGATCGCCAACATCATGAGCGCCTGCGCCAAGCACGTGTTCCTGGTCACCGACGCCGAAAAGCTCGAAGCCACCTTGCGCACCGCCTTCGAGATCGCACGCAGCGGCCGCCCCGGACCGGTGGTGGTCGACATCCCGAAAGACGTGCAGAACACCTTGCTGCCCTTCCACGGCGAAGGCCTGCTGCCGATGCCCGGCTACCGCGCGCGGCTGCAGCGGCTGGAGCAGTCCGTGCTCGACGACACGCAGTGCGCCGCCTTCTTCGAAGCACTGGCGCAGTCCAAGCGTCCGCTGATCTATGCCGGCGGCGGCACCATCGCCTCCGGTGCTTCCCACGAACTGCGCGCCTTCGTCACCGACTACGGCCTGCCCGTCACCACCACCTTGATGGGCCTGGGCGCCTACGACACCACCGAGCCGCTGGCCCTGCACATGCTGGGCATGCACGGCACGGCGTATGCCAACTATGCGGTGGAGGATTGCGACTTCCTGTTCACCCTGGGCGCGCGCTTCGACGACCGCGTGGCCGGCGTGCCGGACAAGTTCGCGCCGCAGGCGAAGTTCATCGCGCAGATCGACATCGACCCGGCCGAGATCGGCAAGGTCAAGACGGTCGACTGGCACCACACCGGCGACCTCTCGCGCACGCTGGCTCAGCTGCGCACCTGGGGCGAACGCCACGGCTGGCGCGAGAAACTGTCCGAACGCTACGCGCCGTGGCATCGCCACGTGGCGGAACTGAAACACACGCACGCGCTGGACTACGACCGCGCCAGCCCGCTGATCCAGCCCTATGCCGTGATCGAAGAGATCAACCGCCACACCCAGGGCCACGCGGTGATCAGCACCGGCGTCGGCCAGCACCAGATGTGGGCGGCGCAGTATTTCGATTTCCGCGAGCCGCGCCATTGGCTGAGCTCCGGCTCGATGGGCACCATGGGCTTCGGCCTGCCCGCGGCGATCGGCGCGCAGTTCGCGCGGCCCGGCGCGGTGGTGATCGATATCGACGGCGACGCCAGCATCCGCATGAATCTGGGCGAGCTGGAAACCGTCACCACCTACGGCCTGCCGGTGAAGGTCGTCGTGCTCAACAATATCGGCGACGGCATGGTGCGGCAGTGGCAGAAGCTGTTCTTCCGCGGCCGCTTCGCCTCCTCCGACAAGAGCCTGCACCGCAAGGACTTCATCAAGGCCGCGCAGGCCGACGGTTTCGAATGGGCGCGCCGCCTGGAGCGCAAGGAAGAACTGGCCGCCACCATCGCCGACTTCCTTGCCCATCCGGGCCCGGCCTTCCTGGAAGTGATGATCGACCCCGACGCCGGCGTGTATCCGATGGTCGGCCCCGGCGCCACTTACGCACAGATGATCACCGGCGACCACATCGCCTCGCGCCAGTCGGTGCAGGCCGACGGCGCCGCCAGCGATATGTTCTGACGAGACACTCATGAAACACACGCTTTCCATCCTGCTGCAGAACGAAGCCGGCGCCCTGGTGCGCGTGGCCGGGCTGTTTTCCGCGCGCGGCTTCAATATCGATTCGCTCACCGTGGCCGCCACGCAGGACCCGGCCGTCTCGCAGCTCACCCTGGTGATGCACGGCGCCGACGAGGCGGTGGACCAGCTGATCAAGCAGACGCGCAAGCTGGTGGATGTGATCGAAGTCAGCCATCCCGCCGCGGAAGCCTTGCAGTGAACGCGGTGGCCGCACCCCGGCCGCCGGCGGAAGACGCGGACCACGACCTGCTGCGGCGCACGCTGGCCTCGCGCGTCTACGAAGTGGCGCGCGAATCCGCGCTGGAAGCGGCGCCGCTGCTGTCCGAGCGGATCGGCCAGCACGTGCTGCTCAAGCGCGAAGACCAGCAGCCGGTGTTCTCCTTCAAGCTGCGCGGCGCCTACAACAAGATGGTGGGCCTGGATGAGGCACAGCGCGCGCGCGGCGTGATCGCCGCTTCCGCCGGCAATCATGCGCAAGGCGTAGCCCTGGCCGCGGCGAAGCTCGGCCTGCGCGCGGTGATCGTGATGCCGGTGACCGCGCCGCAAGTGAAGATCGATGCGGTGCGCCGCCTCGGCGGCGCCTGGGTCGAGGTAGTGCTGGCCGGCGACTCCTACAGCGACGCACAGGCCGAAGCCGCGCGGCTCGAACAACAGCACGGCTACACCTTCGTGCATCCCTTCGACGACCCCGCCGTGATCGCCGGCCAGGCCACGGTGGGCATGGAGATCCTGCGCCAGCATCCGGGCCCGCTGCATGCCGTGTTCGTGCCGGTGGGCGGCGGTGGCCTGCTGGCCGGCGTGGCGGCGTATATCAAGGCGCTGCGGCCGGAAGTGAAAGTGATCGGTGTGCAGACGGTCGATTCCGACGCCATGGCGCAGTCGCTGGAACAGGGCGAGCGCGTGGCGCTGGACGAAGTCGGCCTGTTCGCCGACGGCACCGCGGTCAAGCGCGTGGGCGCGGAAACCTTCGCGCTGTGCCAGCGCCACGTGGACGCCATGCTGCGCGTCGACACCGACGCCATCTGCGCGGCGATCCGCGACGTGTTCCAGGAAACCCGCTGCGTGCCGGAACCCTCCGGCGCGCTCGCCCTGGCAGGCCTCAAGCAGTACGCCGCCACGCACGATCTGCACGACGCCAACCTGGTCGCCATCGTGTCCGGCGCCAATCTCAACTTCGACCGCCTGCGCTTCGTCGCCGAGCGCGCCGAAGTGGGCGAGCAGCGCGAGGCGGTCTTCGCCGTCACCATTCCGGAAGAACGCGGCAGCTTCCGCCGCTTCTGCGCCACGCTGGGCCAGCGTTCGATCACCGAGTTCAACTACCGCATCGGCGATGCGGCGAACGCGCACATCTTCGTCGGCATCCAGATCCGCCAGCGCGACGAGCGCGAGGCGCTGACCGCCGCCTTCGCCGCCGAAGGCTTCGGCGTGCTCGATCTGACCGACGACGAACTGGCCAAGCTGCACCTGCGCCACATGATCGGCGGCAGCTCGCCGCTGGCGCGCGATGAATTGCTGTACCGCTTCGAATTCCCCGAGCGGCCGGGTGCGCTCACGCGTTTCCTGGGCCATATGCATCCGGACTGGAACATCAGCCTGTTCCACTACCGCAACCACGGCGCGGACTACGGCCGCATCCTGGTCGGCATCCAGGTGCCGGCGGACGAACGCGCGATGTTCCAGCAGTTCCTGGCCCAGCTGGGCTATCCCTGCCGCGACGAGAGCGGCAATCCCGCGTATCAGTTGCTGCTGCGCGACGGGACACGTCCGGCCGCGGCATAAACGCGAGCTTTTCGTCCCCGCACGAGCTAACCGGATACCGGCATGCATGCCGGACACCCGTCTTGGTATCTCCCTGTCGCCCGAGGCGCAGCAAGCCGAGTTCGCCGTCATCTGATATCGGCGAGGCCGCTCCCGCCTCGTCTCGATACGGGGAACTCCCATGCCAAGAACCGATGCTCTTGCGCTTGCGCTGCTGCTCTCGATGGCGCTTGGCGGCACTGCTCGTGGGCAGTCGTCGCCGCTGCAACTACGCGGGGACAACGCGCCGCCCGGACTGTCCGTGCTGGAACGCTCCACCGGCACCAACGCCAAGCTCGACAACGCTCTGCTGCGCATCAAGCGGCAAGCCGCGGCCCTGACCTCCGCCAACCGCTCTGCCACCGTACGGTCAGGCAGCGCGGCACCCTATGTCACGGTCGATGTCGTGGCAAAAGGCGATGTGGCCGCCGTCCGTACGCAGCTGGAAGCCCTGGGCTTCGAAACCGGTGCCGTCTACCGCAACGACATCGGCGGACGCCTGCCCGTTTCGCAGATCGACCGGGCGGCGGCGCTCTCCGGCGTGCTCACCATCAGCGTGCCGGAAAAGCGCACCCGCTCGGGCCTGGTGAGTTCGCAAGGGGACGCCGCGCAGCGCAGCAAGGCGCTGCGCGAAACCAGCCGGATCCACCCGACGACCACACAAGCTTCCACGTTCGTCGCGCTAGACGGCAGCGGCCTGACCATCGGCGTGATTTCCGACAGTTTCGACTGCCAGGCCGGCAAGTCCGAAGACATCGCGAACGGCGACCTGCCCGCTCATGTCTCCGTGCTCAAGGAGTCGAGCGATTGCCTGGGTGCCGGCTCGGACGAGGGCCGCGCCATGGCGCAGATCATCCACGACGTGGCACCGGGTGCGAGCATCGCCTTCTACTCGCCGGACACGCTCGCCGACTTCGCCCAGGGCATCAAGACGCTGGCCCTGCCGATCGGCCAGGTCGACGCCAACGGCCGCCGTGGCGCGGGCGCGCGGATCATCGTCGACGATCTGGGCTTCTTGAACGAGCCGCTCTACCAGACCGGCCTCGCCGGTGCCGCCATCGACGAGGTGGTCCGCACGCATGGCGTCGCGTATTTCACCGCCGGCGGCAACGACGCCAACCGGGGCCGGGCAGCCTACGACAACAACGACGCCAGCTTCGCCAGCGTAGCCGTCCAGCCCGGCGATGGCGGCCCCCGTGCGCCGCTCAACGTCGGCGAGCGCCTGCTCAACTTCGACGCAAGCGGCGGCAGCACCCTGGAGAATCTGCCTATCACCGTCAGCGCACGCTCGACTGCCGTCATCGGCGTGTATTGGGATCAGCCCATGACCTCACCCAATGCCAGCAGCTCGCTCAACCTCTGCCATGGCGACCATCGCGGCAAGCAGATCAGGGCCGGCATGTGCACGGGCCGCTCGGTCATCGGCCAGCCGGCGCAGTTGCGCCTCTATATCTCCAATTCGGGGAAGGCCTATCAGGGCACGTTGCGCCTTGGCCTGGCCGAGGGACCCGCACCGGCGCGGGTGCACCTGATCGTGCTCGCCGGCGGCGCCACCATCGACAGCCACGGTACCGATACCGGCACGCTCTATGGGCATACCTTGTCGGCCAATGCCATGACGCTGGGCGCCGCCGACTATTTCAGCACGCCTTACTGCAACAGCTCACTGCGCACCGCCGCGCTGGAATCGTTTTCCTCCGTCGGCGGCACGCCGCTGCTGTTCGATAATGACGGCGCCGCGCTGGCGCAGGCCGACGTCCCGCGCAAACCGGATTTCGTCGCCCCCGATGGCGTGACCACCACCTTTTTCGGCCAGTTCAGCGCGAATACCGGAGCCCCCATGGCAAACATCGCCGACTGCCGCGCCGATCCGGACTATGCGTCCTACCACTTCTATGGCACCTCCGCCGCAGCCCCGCACGCCGCCATCGCCGCCCTGCTGTGGCAGGCCGAACCCACGGCCACGGCGGCCAACCTCTACGAAGCCATGCAGGCCTCGTCGATCGACATGGCGAGCGGGGGTTTCGACCACCGCTCCGGGCACGGCTTCATCCAGGCCGACCAGGCCCTGGTCCATCTGCGCCAGGCGCTGAAAGACGCCAGCGCCGGGCAACAGACGCCCTGATCCGGCCCCACCTCCCGGTGTTCGCGCGGGAGGTAGGGGGGTGACCCCCTCCTTGCGTTTATCCCTACAGATGACCGGGAAAAGTCCCGGCGGGTTTTGCCGTAGCCGTCTGTCGCCTCCGGGCGCGGGCGGCGCGGCGCCGATTTCCCTCTGGTGCCCCCGGAGGGGAGCGCAAGACGCACGGATGGCGGATTGTGGGCCTCGTCCTCCCCTGAAACGAGGCCAAACCCTGGCAACAGGGGCTACCCCCCTCCCTCGTGCTTGGGCACGGGGGAGGGGTTTTACCCACGCTGGCGCGTTTTCCGAGCGAGGTAGCCTTGAACAATTGCGATACTCTGGCCCTTGGGGGTTTCCGCGTACGGAATCAGGGTATGGGTGGAAGTTCGGCCGACGGCGAACAGCCGGGTCGCCAGGTGGGAAATGCACTGCGTTTCGACAGCTTCGTGCGCGAGCAGCGCCAGTCCCTGCTGGCCTTCCTGCGCCGCCGCGTGTCGTCCGAAGAGGACGCGCAGGACATCGCCCAGGAAAGCCTGGTCCGCCTGATCCGCTATCGCGAACATGCCCCGGAATCCTGGAGTTCGCTGCTGTACCGCATCGCCATCAATGCGCTGAACGACCGCGCCCGCCGCGCGCAGACGCATTACCAGCACGACCACATCAGCCTGGACGAGCACGCGCACGGCCTGGTCTCCAACGACCAGGACCACGAACAGCGCATCGCCAACCAGCAGGAGCTCGCGCGCCTGCAGCAGGCCCTGCTCGGACTCCCCTCGCGCTGCCGCGAGATCTATCTGCTCAATCGCATCGAAGGCATGAGTTACCCCGAAATAGCTAAGCACTGCGGCATCTCGGTCAAGGCCGTGGAAAAAAACATCAGCAAAGCGCTTGCGCTGTTGCGCAAGAAGCTGGGCGACAGGGGGCTGGGCGAATGAACGCCAACGACGCAAGTTCACCGCGCGCCTGTCCCACCAGCGCCGAAGCCTGGCTGGCCCGCCTGCATGCGCCGGACTGCGGCCCCGCCGAACGCGCCGCGTTCGAACACTGGCGCGCGCAGCACCCGGACCATGCGCAGGCCTATGCGCAGGTCGAGCGCCTGCACGCCAACGCGGCCCTGCTCGCCGGCGACCCGCTGCTGCGCGCGGCGAGCCTGGCCGCGCGCCGCCGCACCGCGGCGCGGCGCGACCAGCGGCGCCTGCTGGCGCGGCTGTTGCCTATGGCGGTGGCGGCCTCGGTGCTGCTGGCCTTCGGCGTGTCGTATCTGCTGCGCGGCACGCCGGGCGGCAACGCCGGCTTCTCGCGCCGCTACGCCAGCGCCACCGAGCTGCCGCGCAAGCTCACCCTGGACGACGGCACGCAGATGATCCTGGATGCCGATTCCACCGTGACCACGCACTTCGACGCGCAGCGCCGCCTGGTGACGCTGGAGCGCGGGCGCGCCGAGTTCGCCGTCGCGCACACGGCGGCGCCGTTCGAAGTGCATGCCGGCGGCAACGTGATCCGCGATACCGGCACCGTGTTCCAGGTGAGCAAGGAACGCGACGCCGTGGTGGTGGGCCTGCTCGCCGGCTCGGTGGAAGTGACCCATGGCCAGCAGACCCAGGCGCTGTCGCCTGCGCAGCAGCTGCGCATCGCCGCCGACGGCAGCAGCGCCGTGGTCGGCACGCTGGACACCCAGGCCGCGCAGGCCTGGGGCCAGGGCGAGCTGGTGTTCCGCGAGCGCCGACTGGATTCGCTGCTGGCCGAGATGAACCGCTATTCCGACACCAAGCTGCTGCTGGGCGACCAGCGCCTGGCCGACCTGCGCATCAGCGGCAGCTTCCACGCCGGCGACCAGCAAGCCCTGGTCAAGGCGCTGGATGCCGGCTGGGGCCTGCGCGCGGTGACCACCGGCAACCATGAGCTGACGCTCTATCCCGGACAGCCCTCGAACGCCGGAGGCGCGCGCCGCTGAGTAGCCCGCGCCGTCCCGCGTTGCCGCAACCCCGGCGCTGCTAGCAGGCATGCGCGCAGGTCGTCTGTTTCCGCTTCTGGCCGCGGCCCTGGTGCTGCTGTGGCCGGTGCGGGCTGCGCATGCGCTGGAAGACCGCGATTACCGCATCGACGCCGGCACCCTCGACGACGGCCTGCGCGCCTTCGCCCGGCAAAGCGGCACACAGCTGCTGTACGCGCCGGAGATCGCCATCGGCCGGCACAGCGCCGGCCTCAGCGGGCATTACTCGGCCGACCAGGCGCTGCAGCAGCTGCTGCGTGGCAGCGGCCTGCGCGCGGTGGCGGTGGACGAACACACCTATGTGCTGAAGGCCACCGCGGTCGCCGCGGTGAGGGTCCCCGCGCAGGACCTGCCGCCGATCGAACGCCCTTCGCCAGCGCCGCGCCTGGCGCCGGTGGAAGTGACCGGCACGCATATCCGCCGCACCGACGTCGAAACCGCCTCGCCGCTGACCGTGATCGATCACGAGCAGATCGAGCGCAGCGGCTACCAGACCCTGTTCGACCTGCTGCGCGCGCAGCCGGGCATCCGCGTGAGCAATGCGCCGGTGGCGATGACCGAGGGCGAGCTGTATCAGAACAACGGCCTGGCCACGGCCACCGGCGCGGCCTCGGTGGATCTGCGCGGGCTGGGTTCCTCGGCCACGCTGTTCCTGGTCGACGGCCAGCGCATGGCCGGCTATGGCCTGAGCCAGAACAACTTCAGCACCGTCAACGATCTCAACAGCATTCCGCTGGCCCTGGTCGAACGGGTAGAGATCCTGCGCGACGGCGCCTCGGCCATCTACGGCTCCGACGCCATGGCCGGCGTGATCAACGTGATCATGCGCAAGGACGCTCCCGGTGTAAGCCTCAGCAGCAGCTACGGCATCTCCGGCCACGGCGACGCGCAGCAGCGCCGCGTCACCGCCAGCGCGGGCGGCATGATCGGCCACGAACTGCATGCGCTGGTGAGCGTGGACTACCTCAACCGCCAGCCGCTGCTCGGCGGCGCGCGCGACTGGAGCCGGCAGCGCCAGTCCGGCTCGGACGACAGCAGCGGCGATGCCAGCGCCTTCGTGCTGGACGGCGCCAACCTGCGCTACCTGGCCGGCGGCTGCTCGGCGCGGCAGCGCAATGCCAGCGGCGTGTGCATCGACGACGACGCGCAGCTCACCAGCCTGCAGACCGGTCTGCTCAGCCGCTCGCTGTTCGCGCATCTGGATCGCCGCTTCGGCGCGCTGCAGGCCTATGCCGACCTGCGCTGGACCAAGATCGACCAGCGCCAGCAGATGGCGCCGCTGCGCGACAGCTTCATGCTGCCGGCCAGCCATCCGGACAACCGCAGCGGCGACGACGAGCCGATCTACGACCACAGCTTCAGCGACCTCGGGCCGGTACGCGACCTCTCCGTATCGACCAACCGCTTCGTCACGCTGGGCCTGAAGGGCCATTGGGACGAATGGGACTGGGACGTGCACGCCAACGACCAGCGCAACCGCAGCGACGACCAGTTGCGCGGGCTGCTGCGCGTGGACAGCTTCGCCAGTTCGCTGCAATCGGGTTCGTTCCGGCTGGACGCACCCAACGACGCCGCGGTGGTGCAGGCGATCTCGCCCGTGCTGATGCGCCACGCCACCGCCGCCAAGACCAGCCTGAGCGTGCAGCTGACCGGCCCGCTGGCGCAGTTGCCGCACGGCCCCTTGTCGATGGCGATCGGCGCGGAGACCTGGCGCGACCGCCTGGACGACCGTCCCGATCCGCTGCTGCTGCGCAACCTGGTGCAGCAGTTCGACAGCCCCTACCAGCGCCACGAGAACCGCCACAGCCTGGCCGCCTATACCGAGTTCAACGCGCCGCTCACCGCGCACCTGCAGGCCAACCTGGCCTGGCGGCTGGACCGCACCCAGCCCTACGGCGCCGCCA
This sequence comes from Dyella sp. LX-66, assembly GCF_018599165.1. Taxonomy (NCBI): domain Bacteria; kingdom Pseudomonadati; phylum Pseudomonadota; class Gammaproteobacteria; order Lysobacterales; family Rhodanobacteraceae; genus Dyella; species Dyella sp. LX-66. The sequence goes on along the minus strand of NZ_JAHFVJ010000006.1, from coordinate 56,065 downwards.
TCTCGCCCAAACTTGGCCTGAAATGGGACCTGCGCGACGACCTGAGCCTGCGCGGCACCTGGGCCAAGGGCTATCGCGCGCCGACCCTGCTGCAGCTGAGCCGCCCGCCGGTACTCGCCGCCACCCGCTTCATCACCCAGGTGGCGAACAGCGCGCTGCCCTGCGTCAACGCCACGCCGGCCACCGACGACACCTCGTTCTGCCAGGTGCAGGCCAACTCGGTCAGCAATCCGAACCTGCGGCCAGAGACGTCGCGCAGCTATACGCTGGGCATCGTGTGGGCGCCGAGCAGCGCGTTCGGCGCGGCGCTGGATTTCTATCGCATCCGCCGCGACCACGAGATCATCCAGCTGCCGCTGAGCTATGCGCTGCTGCATCCGGACAGCTATCCGCAGCTGTTCCAGCGCAGCCGCCGCGGCGTGCTGTACGCGCTCAACCAGCAGCTGGTGAACCTGGGGCATACCGACGCGCGCACCATCGACCTGGATCTGCGCTACCGCCTCCAGACCGCGCGCTATGGTCGCTACGACATCCACCTGGGCGTCGATTACCTGGACCGGCTGGACCGCCAGATGATCGAGGGCGATCCCAGCATGCGTTACGCCGGCTACGCCTCGCAGCCGCGCGTCAGCGCTTTGGCCAGCCTGGACTGGACGTATCGCGACTGGAGCCTCGGCGCCAACCTCCGCTTCACCGGACACTATCGCTACGAGCCTTATGCCGGCAGTCCGCTGATCTGCCCGGACGATTTGCAGCAGAACGACAAATGCAAGACGCCGGCCTTCACCGTGCTCGACCTGCATGCCGCGTACAGCGGCATTGCGCATTGGTCCTTCAGCTTCAACGTGCACAACGCGCTCGATCACCAGCCGGTGTACTACGGCTCGCCCGGCATCGCCTACAACCCGATGTTCGACGATGTGGTGGGCCGTTATTACCTGATCGGCATAAGCTACCGGCCTTAAGAACATATGGACGTCCGTCGCGATTTGGACGTCCAAATGAAATTAAAGGTAGGGGTAAGGCAAGCGCATGGCGTTTCCCATAAGGCGCGGACATTCCGTCCCGCCTTTCGACAAGGAAACCCGACATGCAAAAGTCCGCCCCTCTTGCCCTGGCCGTGGCGCTGTCCGTGGCGCTCAGCGGCAGCGCGTTCGCGCAGGATCAGCTCAAGGGCAACAACGCACCCAGCGGTCTTTCCGCGCAGGCACGCGCCAGCGGCACCAATGCCAAGCTCGACAACGCGCTGCTGCGCCTGAAGCAGCAGGCCCCCGCGCCGGCCACGCTCAGCAGTTCGGCGCTGCCGGCAAGCAGCAGCACGCAGCGGACCCGTTCGGTGCGCTCGCTCGCACCGGAGAGCTACGTGACGGTGGACATCGTCGCCAAGGGCGATGTCGCTGCCCTGCGCGCGCAGCTGGAGCAGCTGGGTTTCCGTACGGACGCGGTGTATCGCAACGATATCGGCGGCCGCCTGCCGGTGTCGCAGATCGACCAGGCCGCGGCGCTGTCCGGCGTCATCACCATCAGCGTGCCGGAGAAGCGCACGCGCTCGGGCCAAGTCAATTCGCAAGGCGACTCGGCACAGCGCAGCAAGGCCCTGCGCGCCGCGGCGCTGGTGCGTCCGGCGACCCCGCAGGAACCGAACCCGCCGCACGTGGACGGCACGGGTCTCACCATCGGCGTGATCTCGGACAGCTTCGACTGCCTGGCGGGAAAGGACGGCGACGTCGACAGCGACGACCTGCCGGTGGATACCACGGTGGTCAAGGAGTCCAGCGACTGCGAGCACTCCGGCACCGACGAAGGCCGCGCCATGGCCCAGATCATCCATGACGTGGCGCCCGGCGCCAGCATCGCCTTCTATTCGCCCGACACCATGGCCGACTTCGCGCAGGGCGTGCAGACGCTGGCCCTGCCCGCCGACCAGGTCGACGCCAACGGCCGCCACGGCGCGGGCGCGCAGATAGTCGTCGACGACCTGAGCTTCTTCGCCGAGCCGCTGTACCAGGAGGGCATCGTCGGCGCCGCCATCGACGACGTGGCCGCCACGTACGGCACAGCCTACTTCACGGCAGCCGGGAACGAAGCCAACGGCGGCCGCGCGGCCTACGACAACAACGCCGCCGCCTTCGCCGCCGCCGCGGTCAAGCGCGCCGTGGGCGCCAAGAGCGACCCGCTCAATATCGGCGAGCGCCTGCTCAACTTCGACGCCAGCGGCGCCAGCACGGTGAACAACCTGCCCTTCACCATCGCCGCCGGTTCGCCGCAGCATCCGAACACCACCCGCGTCGCGCTGTACTGGGACCAGCCGATGACGCCGCCCAATGCCAGCAGCTCGCTCAACCTGTGCGTGGGCGACGCGAACGGCAAGCCGCTGGCCGCCAACCTGTGTACCGGAGCGAGCGTGATCGGGCAGCCGGCGCAGACCATCCTCAGCGTCACCAACAGCGGTGCGGCGATCAACGGCAGTCTGCGCGTGGGCCTGGCCGGCGGCGCGGCGCCCGGGCGCGTGCATCTGATCGTGATCGGCGGCGGCTCCACCATCACCCGCTACGGCACCGACACCGGCACCATCTACGGCCATCCGCTGTCGCCGAATGCGCAGGCGGTGGGCGCGGCCGATTACTTCAAGACGCCGTTCTGCAACGCGGCCCTGCGCACCGCGACGCTGGAGTCGTACTCGTCCGTCGGCGGTACGCCGCTGCTGTTCGACAACAACGGTGCGGCGCTCGCACAGGCAGCCGTGCCGCGCAAGCCGGACATCGTCGCGCCGGATGGCGTGACCACCAACTTCTTCGGCATGCAGAGCATGGACGCCGGCGCCGCCAACTCGCTGGTGGCCGATTGCCGCACGTATCCGGACTTCCTCGGCTTCCAGTTCTATGGAACCTCGGCGGCAGCTCCGCATGCCGCGGCGGTCGCCGCGCTGCTGTGGCAGGCGGAACCGAATGCCACGAAGTCGCAGTTGTACGGCGCGCTGCAGGGTTCGGCGATCGATATGGGCGCGGCAGGCTTCGATTACCGCTCGGGGTATGGGTTTATCCAGGCGGATCAGGCGTTGGCGCGGTTGCGTACGAATCTGCAGAAAGCGGTGGCGATGAAGAAGAAGCCGTAAGTCGGCCAGAAAACCCCTTCTCCCCGTCGGGGAGCACGCGGGGAGCGCACATGGATGTGCGCGGCTTTGAGGAGCGAGGAAGGTGGCGGCAGCCGGATGAGGGGCGGGTGCTCGCGGTAGAGGATTAACGAAGCGTCGCACGCTTCGATGCTTCCGCTTCTACGCTCTGTAGGTCCCCCTCACCCCAACCCTCTCCCCGCAGGGGAGAGGGGGTTCATCGCGCGCATCTCTGTCAACGCCCAACAACTGACGCGAAGCTTGCACAACGCGCGCACAAATTACGTAAGCACCAACGCAATACGTCACGACCATGTGAAACGCGATATCGCATACGCCGCATCGTCTACGCATTTGATGATGCCGTTCGCGCTTTAGGAATATTTACGCTTGACACGAATTTTCTCGCAGCGCACGTTCGAACCCGGGAGGCGGCAGTCGCATCTTCATGCGTGCTGCCAGGTTGTCGTCTCGCGCGACTTCATCGGGAGAAGTTCATGTCACGTCGTTATGTGTCGCGTCCGCAAGGACGCGTCTGGGTCAGTGCGCGCCCATGCAGCCTGGCCATGCTTGGATTATCGATGGCGCTGGCCGCCAACGCGCAGGACAGCGCGCCGGCCGATCAGCAGAAAGCCAAAACACTCGAAGGCGTGCAGGTCGTCGGCTCGCGCGCCAAGGACCGCACCGCGGCGGAAACACCGGCACCGGTCGACGTGATCGGCCGCGAGCAGCTGGAAAACGCCGGCGTGGTCGAAGTGGGCCAGGCGCTGCAGATGCTGGAGCCGAGCTTCAACTTCTCGCGCACCTTCGTCAGCGACGGCACCGACACCATCCGTCCGGCCACCTTGCGCGGCCTCGGCCCCGACCAGGTGCTGGTGCTGGTCAACGGCAAGCGGCGGCATCAGCAGGCGCTGGTGAACGTGCAGCAGACCATCGGCCGCGGTTCGGCCGGCACCGACATCAATGCCATTCCGATCTCCGCGATCGAACGCATCGAAGTGCTGCGCGACGGCGCGGCGGCGCAGTACGGCTCCGATGCGATCTCCGGCGTGATCAATATCGTGCTGAAGAAACAGGTGGGCCAGACCGATGGCTCGGTGACCGCGGGCCAGACCTACAAAGGCGACGGCTTTACGCGCCAGGGCGGCATCAATACCGGATTTCGCCTGGGCCAGGACGGCTATCTCAACCTCACCGCCGAATACCGCCATCGCGATCCCACCAATCGCGCCGGCCCGGATTCGCTGCGCGTGAGTCCGCCGCGCGTGACGCAGAAACTCGGCGATGCCGACACCAAGGACGCCTACTTCTGGCTCAACGGCGGCCTGCCGATCGCCGGCGGCGAGCTGTACTGGTTCGGCGGCATCTCGCAGCGCAAGGGCGACTCGTACGGCTTCTTCCGCCCGGCCGGCGACAACCGCACCATCCCGTCGCTGTATCCGAACGGCTTCCTGCCGAACATCGCCACCAACGTGAAAGACGCATCGCTCGCGGTGGGCTATCGCGGGCCGCTGGCCGACAAGTGGGACTACGACATCTCGCTGATCCACGGCCGCAGCCAGTTCGGCTTCGACGAACGCAATTCGGCGAACGTGAGCTGGTGGTACGAGCCGCGCGATCCGGCCAATCCCGCCGCCGGCATCTACGGCGCCTCGCCCACCTCGGCCGACACCGGCACGCTGCGGCTCAACGAGACCACCTTCAATGCCGACGTGCGCGGCCCGATCGACTGGGGCATCGGCCACGATGCGCTCAATCTCGCCTTCGGCTTCGAGTGGCGGCGCGACAGCTACCAGATCCTGCCGGGCGACCCGGTGTCGTACACCTACGGACGCACCGACAACCGCGCGATTCCCATCTACGGCCAGACCGGCGATATCGCGCAGCCGGGCATGCAGGGCTTCCCCGGCTTCTCTCCGTCGGAAGCGGTGAACCAGGCGCGCCACAACATCGCGTTCTATGTCGACGCCGAATCGCAGGTGACCCAGCGCGTGCTGCTCGGCGCCGCCGTGCGCCACGAGCATTACTCGGACTTCGGCGGCACCACCACCGGCAAGCTCTCGCTGCGCTTCGACGCCAACGACAGCTTCGCCGTGCGCGGCACCCTGGCCACCGGCTTCCGCGCGCCGGGCGTGCAGCAGCTGTTCTACAGCCAGCGCTCCACCAACCTCGACCCCAGCGGCACGCTGACCGACACGCTCACCGCACGGCAGAACAGCGCCGTGACGCGCGCCTTCGGCATCCAGCCGCTGAAGCAGGAGACCTCGCACAGCGGCACCGCGGGCATCGTCTACAAGCCCGGCAACGACATCACGCTGACCGTCGACGTGTTCCGCATCGACATCAAGAACCGCATCATCTTCTCCAGCAATATCGTGCCGGAGAGCGTGGGCACCGACGGCAATGCCTGCGCGGCGAACAATGCCAACTGCCCGATCCGCGCCATCCTGCAGCCGTTCGGCGTGGGCCAGGTGCTGTTCTTCACCAATGCGATCGACACGCGCACCAAGGGCATCGACGTGGTGGCGGAGAAAGGCTTCCGCTTCGACGACAGCTCCACGCTCGACCTGACCGCCCTGCTCAACTACAACAAGACCGAGGTCACCAAGCGCAAGTCGCAGTCCGCCATCCTGCCGCCGGACAAGCTGTTCGACGACACCCAGGTGACCCTGATCGAGCAGGGCCAGCCGCGCGTGCACCACATCCTGCAGGGCATCTACCGCACCGGCCCCTGGGACTTCACCCTGCGCGGCAACTACTTCGGCCAGGTCAGCGGCCAGGGCTTCACGCCCGGCGTGATCCAGACCTGGAGCGGCAAGTGGCTGGCCGACATGGCGGTGGGCTACCGCTTCTCGCGCAACCTGAAGCTCACGGTGGGCGCGGACAACGTGTTCGACACCTATCCGGACAAATGGAATCCGAAGACGGGCGCACCGTTCCCGCAGCTGGGCTTCGTGTATGGCTGGGAGACGCTGCCGTTCGGCGTGAACGGCGGGTATTACTACGCGCGGCTGGATTTCAAGTTCTAAGGCGACGTCAACCCAGCGCCTTGGCGTAGGTTGGGGTGAGCCGCAGGCGAACCCCAACGTTGCGAAGCGCTTGAAGGTGGCGCTGTTGGGGTTCGCCTGCGGCTTGCCCCAACCTACGCCTCAGGTGGCATCCAGCTCGAACACGTGGTTGTCGTAGTCGCTGAAGTACAGCGCGCCATCGCCGCGCGCCAGCTGGTACTCGATCTTCAGCACGTTCAGGCGTTCCGCGCAGGCGCGCAGCTCGGTGGGGTCGACCGCCAGGGCGATATGGTCGCCATGGCGGGTCGCCGGGCCCATGCCTTTGACCAGCACGAAGCGCACGCCAGCCAGTTCCACGTGGGCTTCCTGGTGATGGCTGTCGTCGGGCTCGGAGACCAGGACGCGGGCATCGGGGAAGACCGCGGAGAACAGGCGGGCGGTCTGGTCCGGGTCGTGCACGATCAATGCGATGTGGCTGATGGCCTTGGGCATGGCGGCTCCTCGGGCGACGCGTGAGAGTATGCGCGCGGGCGTGACGATGTCGATGACAACGGCGTTTCAGGGCGCTCGTCACGCCAACCTCGGCGACCGCCCAGGCTAAACTTCGCCGCATGGCTCCGACCTCCCGCAAGCGCCAGCGGCGCGTTACCTCCTCCGGCTCGGCGCGCCCGCGCCCCGCCGCCGCCCCGCCGGCCCGCCCGGCCGACAGCTCCAGCCGCGCCACCCGCGTGCTGGACGTGCTGCTGCAGCGCCTGCCGCCGCATTACCGCGAGAAGGCGCGCGATTACCTGGTGCTGACCCGCATGGACCGCCCGATCGGGGCGCTGTTGCTGCTGTGGCCGACCTGGTGGGCGCTGTGGCTGGCAGCCGGCGATTTTCCGCCGGTGAAGGCCTTGGTGATCTTTACCCTGGGGGTGTTCGCGATGCGGGCGGCGGGCTGCGCCATCAATGACTATGCGGATCGGAAGCTCGATCCGCAGGTGGAGCGGACGGCGGGGCGGCCGATTGCGGCGGGGCGGGTGACGCCGCGCGAGGCGCTGATGGTGTTCGCTGCGCTGTTGGTGTTTTCGTTTTTGCTGGTGTTGTTTACCAACGCGCTGACGATCAAGTTGTCGTTTGCCGGCGCAGCGCTGGCGGCGCTGTATCCGTTTACGAAGCGCTACACGTATATGCCGCAGGTGGTGTTGGGGGCGGCGTTCGGGTGGTCGATTCCGATGGCGTTTGCGGCGGTGAGTGGCGGGGTGCCGCCGCTGGGGTGGCTGTTGTTTATCGCCAATATTCTGTGGTCGGTGATCTATGACACGCAGTATGCGATGGTGGATCGGGATGACGATTTGAGGGCTGGGGCCAAGTCGACGGCGATTCTGTTTGGGGATGCGGATTTGCCGATCCTGGGGATTCTGATTGGGACGTTTTTGTTGGCGATGGTGTTTGTTGGGCAGCGGGCGGTGTTGGGGTGGCCGTATTGGTTGGGGTTGATTGGCGCTGCCGGGTTGTTTGGTTGGCAGTTGTGGCAGATTCGCACGCGTGATCGGGCGGCGTGTTTGTGGGCGTTCCGCAACAATAATTGGTTGGGAATGGTGTTGTGGGTGGGGATTGTGCTGGCGCTGGCGGTCAAGTGATCGCCATCCTGACGTAGGCCTCGCCTTGCTCGTCATCCCAGCGGAAGCTGGGATCCAGTGACTGTCTCGCTTGGTTTTCGCGGTGCCGCGAATGGGCCGCTTATGCAGCGGGCATTTCGTGCGCCTGCCGGCGCCCGAGTCACTTTTTCTTTGCTGGCCCAAAGAAAAAGTAACCCAAAAGAAATGGCCTTAGAGCCAAGGCTCGCGACGCGACTAGAACGAGCAGTGGACGGCCGCGGCAACGGATTAACCAGAGTCGACACGAAACGACTGTGCGTTTACGTGACGCGCGCTTCAACGTGCCGTTGCGAAGAGGACGTTCAAGAACCGCGGCCAGCTTCTGCTCTTCGTTCCTGCACGCCTCACGACTTCACCCCTCTCCCCTCCGGGGAGAGGGCAGGGTGAGGGGCCGGGCGGAGCGGGGACGCGGGCGCATTCAAGCCGCCCCAACCAATCCCACCCAGGCCTTCATCGCACAATCCACCACCCCCATCAGCTGCTTGCGTGACGCGCCGTCGCGCGCCTGCAGGGAAAGGCCGTTGAGGACGGTGGCGTAAAAAGCGGCCACGGTGCTGATGTCCACTGAGGACGATACGTCGCCGTCAGCCACGCCCTGCTTCAAGCGGCGGCGGATCAGTGACTGGGTTTCGTTGCGGCGTTCGGCGAGGTCGTGGAATACCGCCTCGTTCTCGGTGGTGCGATGCGTCGCACCCAGCACGACCAGGCAGCCGCGGCCTTCGCCGAAGCGGCGGGCGGCTTCGCGGAGCATGGCTTGGATGGCTTCGCGGGCGGTGACGTCGCGCTTGTGGAGTTCGTCGCGGGTGCGGGGGCCGGCGGAGGTTACGTACAGGTCCAGGGCTTCGCGGAACAAGGCTTCCTTGCAGCCGAAGGCGGCGTAGAGGCTGGGGGCGTTGATGCCCATGGCGGTGGTGAGGTCGCCTACCGAGGCGCCGTCGTAGCCGCGGTCGAGGAAGACCTCCATGGCCAGGCGCAGGACCTGGTCGCGGTCGAATTTGCGCGGGCGGCCCCGCTCTTTCGTCGCAGTTGTCATCGGAAGCACCTTTCTGTAGCGGTCAATACATAAAGTTCTTGACAGCTCCCGTCAAGGGCTGTTCCTATTTATGTATCGACCACTACATAAAAGGCAGCACGAGCATGAGCACTCTCAACGGCAAGGTGGCCCTGGTGACGGGCGGTTCGCGCGGGATCGGCGCGGCGACCGTGCAGCGGCTGGCGCGGGATGGCGCGGCGGTGGCGTTTACCTATGTGAGCTCGCCGGACAAGGCGCAGGCGCTGGTGCGGGAGATCGAGGCGGCCGGCGGCAAGGCGCGCGCCTATCAGGCGGACGCGGCCGATCCGGCGGCGCTGCGCGCCACGGTGGATCAGGCCGCCGCGGACTTCGGGCGCCTGGACATCCTGGTCAACAACGCCGGCATCTTCCTCGGCGGCGTGTTCGAGGAAACCACGCTGGAGGACTACGAGCGCACCATGGCGGTGAACGTGCGCGCGGTGTTCGTCGCTTCTCAGGCAGCGGCGCGGCATCTGGGCGAAGGCGGACGCATCATCAGCATCGGCAGCTGCCTGGCCGACAGCGTGCCGTCGCCCGGCATGACGCTGTACTCGATGAGCAAGTCCGCACTGTCGGCCTTTACCAAGGGGTTGGCGCGCGATCTCGGCGCGCGCGGCATCACGGTGAACCTGGTGCAGCCAGGCTCGACCAACACCGATATGAACCCGGCCGACGGCGAGCACGCCGAGCATCAGCGCATGCGCATGGCGATCCCCCGCTACGGCGACGCTTCGAATATCGCCGGCATGGTGGCCTGGCTCGCCAGCGAGGAAGGCCGCTTCGCCACCGGTGCGGCATTCACGGTGGACGGTGGCGCCAATGCCTGATGGCGCCGCTACCGCCAAGCCGCACAGCCTGCGCGACCGCCTGCTGGTCCTGGCGGCGGTGTGCCTGGCCGGCCTGGGCATGCCGCTGAGCTTTACCGGCCCGGCCATCGCGCTGCCGGCGATCGGGCAGGCGCTGGGCAGCGACCCGCGCCTGCTGTCGTGGGCGGTGAATGCCTTCATCCTCGCCTTCGGCAGCAGCGTGATGGCCGCCGGCACCCTGGCCGACCAGTACGGGCGCAAGCGCATCTTCACCCTCGGCATCGGCTTGTTCACCAGCTTGTCGGTGCTGCTGGCGCTGTCGCGCAACCTGTGGTGGCTGGACCTGGGCCGCGCCGCGCAGGGCATCGCGGCGGCGCTCACCATGTCGGCCGGCGCCGCGTCGCTGGCGCAGGAGTTCGAAGGCCATGCGCGCACGCGGGCGTACAGCCTGCTCGGTACCACGTTCGGGCTGGGCCTGGCATTCGGGCCGCTGTTGTCGGCGTGGCTGATCGACTCCCTGGGTTGGCGCGCCGTGTTCCTGTCCACCGCGGCCATCGGCGTGCTGGTGCTGTTGGTCGGCGTGCCGCGCATGCGCGAAACGCGCGACCCCGGTGCACAGGGGCTGGATCTGCCGGGCAGCCTGAGCTTTACCGCGGCGCTGGTGCTGCTCACCTTCGGCATCATCGAAGCGCCGCGCCATGCGAACGGCCACCTGCCGCTGCTGCTGGTGGGCGCGGCAGCGGCGATGCTCGCACTGTTCGTCTATGTGGAACGCCGCGTGCCGCGGCCCATGCTTGACCTGTCGCTGTTCCGCAACCCGCGTTTCCTCGGCGCGCAGGCGCTGCCGCTGGCCACGGCGCTGTGCTACGTGGTGCTGCTGATCTTCCTGCCGCTGCGTTTTGTCGGCGTGGAAGGGCGCAGCGAAGTGGCGGCCGGCCTGCTGATGATCCCGCTGTCCGTGCCGATGCTGGTGGTGCCGTTTGTCGGTGCGCTGCTGACGCGCTGGCTTTCCGCGGGGCTGCTCTCCGCGCTGGGCCTGGGCCTCGCCGCCGCCGGCTTGTTCTGGTTGCGTGCGGCCGCCGTGCCGGGCGCGGATTGGGATGCACTGCTGTGGCCGCTGCTGCTGATCGGCACCGGTTCCGGCCTGCCCTGGGGCTTGATGGACGATCTGGCGGTGAGCGTGGTGCCGAAAGAGCGCGCCGGCATGGCCACCGGCTTCTTCACCACCACGCGCGTGGCGGGCGAAGCGATTGCGATGGCGGCGGTGGGCACGGCACTGACTGGCCTGATCGAAACGCAACTGGCAACGGCGCCGCACGAGCAGGCGGTTGCGGCGGCGGCGAGCCTCGCGACGGGCAGCATGGTGCACGCGGCCAGCGTGGCCCCGGCGATCGGCCGCGATGCTTTGCTGCACGGCTACAGCGGTGCGTTCGGCGGCTTGCTGGTTGGCCTGGCGGCGTTGACCTTGGCCTTGGCCGCGGCATCGTTCGTCCTGCTGCGCCGGCGCCGCGCTCACGCATCGGCAACCGCCGCCTCGCCAGAACCCTGCAACGCCCATTGATCCGGATACATAGGCAGAGGGGCGGTCATCCGCCCCTCCATGACTGGTTACACAACATTTTCATGACAGTTTTGGACGTCTAAACCCAAGCTGTCGGCTAGCCGTCATCCCCCCTGAGCTTCGCTGTCACAGCGCCGCTTTAACTTGCGCCGCGTCAGAGCCTGTGTCCGGGCCAGGGAAGCCTTCACACGATACCTAGTGCGGCTCCATTGGTGCGATCCCATTGGATCAGCAAGCGGTGTCGATCGTGCTGCGGTTGTCCGTACGCAAGGCTCCGTCATTCCCTCTTCCCCGGAGTCACGACGTTGCGCACCACATCGATCAGCCACGCCATCGGCCTGGCCCTGCTGGGCGGCCTGCTCTGCTCCTTCGCGCCGCAGGCCAGCGCGCAGGACAGCAACTCTTCCACCGGCGACAACAGCAAGCCCGCCGCCGACCGCGCCAAGAACCTCGACGGCATCGTGGTCACCGCCCGCTCGGGCGTGGAGACGCGCACCAAGGCCGAGACCAGCTATTCCATCACCACCATCGACGAAGACCGCCTGCGCATGCAGGCGCCGACGTCGGTGACCGAGGCGATGAAGTCCGTGCCGGGCTTCTGGGTGGAAGCCTCCGGCGGCGAGGCCAGCGGCAATATCCGCGCGCGCGGCATCCCGGTGGACGGCTTCGGCTCGGTCAACCTGCTGGAGGACGGCGTACCGGTGCAGCACGACCCGGCGCTGGGCTATCTCAATGCCGACCAGGCCTTCCGCCTGGACGAAACCATCGAGCGCATCGAAGTGGTGCGCGGCGGACCGTCCTCGGTGTTCTATTCGAACGCGCCGGCCGGCGCGATCAACTTCATTCCGCGCAAGGTCGGCGACAAGGCCGAGGGCCTGGTGAAGTTCACCGTCGGCGACTACGGCCTGACCCGCGGCGACTTCTGGGTCGGCACGCCGGTGGGCAATGGCTGGAAGCTGAGCGCGGGCGGCTTCTACCGCACCGACAGCGGCATCCGCGACCCCAAGTTCAACGCCAACGACGGCGGCCAGATCCGCCTGAACCTGGCGCGCGACTTCGAAGGCGGCAGCTTCAGCGCCGACGTCAAGCACCTGGACGACAAAGTGGCGCTGTACCTGGGCATTCCGATGCGCACCACCGCCGACGGCGATATCCGCGCGGTGCCGGGCTTCGACGGCAACTACGGCACGCTGGCCGGCCCCGAGACCGAGCACGTGCTGATGAAGATGGGCAACGGCGGCCTGTACAACTTCGACAACAGCGAAGGCACGCACGTGAAGCGCGACCAGCTGACCCTGAAGTTCGATTACGAACTGGGCGGCGGCTGGAAGCTGGCCGAGTCGCTGCGCTACGACGATACCCATACCCAGCGCAACGGCGTGTTCCCCAACTCGCTGATGAGCGCCACCAAGTACCTCGCCTCGGTGGCCAGCCAGAAGCCGGCCGGCGCCGCCGGCCTGCAGCTGCGCTACGCGGACAACCCCGGCCAGGTGTTCGACAACGCCAACCAGAACGGCAACGGCCTGGTGGTGCTGGGCGGCCTGCGCGGCGTGACCATGCCGGTGAAGGAATTCATCAACGACACACGCCTGCTGCGCAAGTTCGACCTCGGCGGCCAGACCCACGACGTCACCTTCGGCTACTACTACGCGCGCTTCGACCAGGACTTCAGCCGCTACTCCTCGGTGGCCCTGCTCGACGCCACCAACAACGCGCGCCTGCTCGACCTGGTGGCGGTGAACGCCGCCGGCCAGCCGGTTTCCACGCTCACCGACCACGGCATCTCGCGCTACGGCTACGAGTGGGAGAACGCTACCGGCACCTCGACCACCAATGCGTTCTATCTGTCCGACGAGTGGCAGGTGAACGACGAGCTGCGCATCGACGGCGGCGTGCGCTGGGAACAGGTCAACACCCGCGGCAAGACCGAGACCAAGCAGACGGTGAACCTGGGCACGCCGGCCATCTCACAGATCATCACCGGCACCGGCCAGTACATACCGTGGGACCACACCTTCAACAAGCTGGGCTGGACCCTGGGCGCCAACTGGCAGTTCTCGCCGCGCTCGGGTGTGTTCGCGCGCTGGACGCCGACCTTCCGCCTGCCCAACCTGAGTACCTACATCACCAACCCCACCGCCGTGCCGGTAACCCAGACCATGAAGCTGGGCGAAGTCGGCTACAAGTACACCGACCGCCAGCTCGACCTGTACACCACCGCGTTCTACACCAAGTACAACAACGTCGGCTTCAGCAACTACGTGTTCAATCCCAACGGCAATACCTCCACCACCCAGCAGGGCTATGCGGACACCAAGACCAAGGGCCTGGAGCTGGAAGGCACCTGGTATCCGGTGGACTGGTTCGACGTGCAGGTCACCGCCACCCTGCAGGACCCGCAGTACAAGGGCCTGCGCTATACCGAGCTGGTGTCCGGTGCGCCGGTGCTGCGCGATTACGAAGGCAACCAGCTGATCCGCGTACCCAAGCAGAGCTACCGCGTGGTGCCGGGCCTGAACCTGCTGGGCGGCAAGCTGCGCCTGCAGCTGGCCTACGAGTACGAAGGCCAGCGCTACGTGGATACCGCCAATTCGGTGAAGCTGCCTTCGTACGACGTGTGGAGCGCCAGCGCGCGCTATGACATCTCGCCGATGTGCTCGCTGTTCTTCTACGCGGACAACATCACCAACTCGCTCGGCCTGACCGAAGGCAACCCGCGCGCGGGCGAGCTGGCGAGCGCGGATGCCGGTGCCAACACGTTTATCGCGCGTCCGATCCTGGGCCGTGCGTATCGTGCGGCGGTCATGTATCGCTTCTGAGGACAGAGGGCCGGACGCAAGTCCGGCCCTTTCAGGCATGAGACAACGAATCCTGTTCCATCGGTTTGCTGTGGCGGCGCTGCTGTCGTGGGCGAGTGTCGCCGGCGCGTGCGATCTTGAGCGCGCCGGCCACGGTTGCGATCTGAACGTGCTGGATCGCCAGCTGCATCTGAACGACGTGCAGGCGGTCGGCACGCACAACAGCTACAAGCAGGCGATGCCGCCGGCGGAGCTTGCCGCGCATCGCGCGCACGATCCGCGCGGCGCGGACGGCATCGACTACGGCCATCCCGCGCTTGCCGCGCAGCTCGACGAAGGCGCCCGCACCATCGAGCTGGACGTGTACTACGACCCTAAGGGCGGCCACTACGCGCACCCGCCCGGCGCCTTGCGCAAGGGCTACGCCACGCCGCCCTGGCCGGCGGAGGCCGCGGCGCAGATGCTGCATCCCGGCTTCAAGGTGATGCACCTGGCCGATATCGATTTCCGCAGCAACTGCCAGACCTTCGTGATCTGCCTGGCGCAGATCCGCAACTGGTCGCGCGCGCACCGGCGGCATGTGCCGATCATGATTCTGATCAATGCCAAGGACGGCAAGGGCAGACCGGGTGCGGCCGCGCCGATGCCGTTCGACGAACGCGCCTTCGATGCGCTGGATGCTGAAGTGCGCTCGGTGTTCGCGCCGACGGAGCTGATCACGCCGGACCTCGTGCAAGGCCGCTATCGCAATCTGCGCCAGGCGGTGCTGGCCGGCGCATGGCCGGCGCTGGGCGCAGCGCGCGGCAAGGTGTTCTTCGTGCTCGATGAGGACGCGGAGAAAGTCGCCGCCTATCGCGGCAGCCGTCCTTCGCTGGAAGGCCGGGTGATGTTCGTCAACACCGATGAGTCCTCACCCGCCGCCACCTACCTCACCATCAACGACCCCGTGCGCGACGGCGAGCGCATCCGGCGCGACGTCGCCGCGGGTTATCTGGTGCGCACGCGCGCCGATGCCGATACCGCCGAGGCGCGCCGCAACGACAGCACCCGGCGCGAGGCCGCCTTCGCCAGCGGCGCGCACTACGTCTCCACCGATTACATGCACCCCGATGCACGCTTCGGCGACTATCGTGTGCGCCTGCCGGGCGATGCCGTTGCGCGCTGCAACCCCGTCCGCCAACCCGATTGCCATTCTCCGCAAGGTTCCGCCAAGCCATGAGCACCCGCCTGTTGCGTTCCCTGGCCCTCGCCGCCGCCCTGCTGCCGTTCGCCGCCACGCGGGCGGCCGATACCGAGAGGCCTGACCTCGTGCTGCAC
This sequence comes from Dyella sp. LX-66, assembly GCF_018599165.1. NCBI lineage: Bacteria > Pseudomonadati > Pseudomonadota > Gammaproteobacteria > Lysobacterales > Rhodanobacteraceae > Dyella > Dyella sp. LX-66. The sequence continues at coordinate 40,772 of NZ_JAHFVJ010000006.1, read as the reverse complement.
GGCGAACTGAGCGGCAAAGACCACCAGACCTACCGCACGCTGCCCTTCGACGTGCCGGCGGGCACCACCCGCATCACCGTGCAGTTCGACTACAGCGGCCGCGAGGAGAAGACGGCGGTGGACCTGGGCCTGCTCGGCCCCGACGGCTTCCGCAGCCAGGACGGCTTCCGCGGCTGGAGCGGCGGTACCAAGAAGCTGTTCACCGTGTCGGCTACCGACGCCACGCCGTCCTATCTCCCCGGCGCGATCCGCCCCGGCCGCTGGCAACTGCTGCTTGGCATTCCGAATATCCGCAAGGAAAGCCACAGCAACTACACCGCCAACATCTGGTTCGGCCATGCCAACGACCCGGCATGGGAACCTGCCGTGCTCCATCCACCGCTGCGCAAGGACGCCGGCTGGTATCGCGGCGACCTGCATATGCACACGGCGCACAGCGACGGCGGCTGCAAGAACCAGAGCGGCGAACGCGTGCCCTGCCCGCTGTTCTTCACCGTGCAGGCCGCCGCGCAGCGCGGACTCGACTTCATCGCCATCACCGACCACAACACCGTGTCGCACGCCAATGCGATGCGCGAACTGCAGCCCTACTTCGACAAACTGCTGCTGATCCCTGGCCGCGAAGTCACCACCTTCACCGGCCACGCCAACCTGTTCGGCACCACGGCGCTGGTGGATTTCCGCGTCGGCAGCAAGGAGGTGCCGGACTGGAACGCACTGCTGAAGGCCATCGCACCGCTGCATGGCGTGATCTCCATCAACCATGCGATCCGCCCCAGCGGCGAGGTATGCATGGGCTGCGGGTGGACGGCGAAACCGCTGGTGGATATGAGCCTGGTGCAGGCGGTGGAAGCGGTGAACGGCAGCGACGTCGGCACACCGATTTCCGGCCTGCCGTTCTGGGAATCGCAACTGGCCAAGGGCTACCGCCTCACCGCCATCGGCGGCAGCGACAACCACGAAGCGTTCCAGAACGAGGCGCGCATCGGCACCAATCCGACCGGCGTGCCGGCCACCGTGGTGTATGCGCAGGAACTGTCGATGCCGGCGATCCTGGATGGCATCCGCGCCGGGCACGTGTTCATCGACACCGAAGGCAGCCGCGACCGCGTGCTGGAACTGAGCGGCGAAGCCGATGGCGCCAAGGCCATCATGGGCGACGCCCTGCGCGTACCCGCGAACGGCACCGCCTCGTTCGATGTGCACGTCGCTCACGCGAAGGGCGCCAGCCTGACGGTGCTACTCGATGGCAAGCCGTTCGCTCCCGCCATCGCGGCGCAGGTCGACACGGACGACCTGCATCGCCACTTCAGCTGGAGCAGCGATGGCAAGGCGCATTGGCTGCGGGTGGAGGTGCGGGATGCGGCGGGCAAGGCGTTGCTGGTGGGCAACCCGATCTACCTGAACCCCACACGCTGATTTCGACGGGATGAGCCCTGCAGGTTGCGGGCGGACAAACGAGCTTTAGCGAGTTGCGTCAATAACCGTCGACATGCGCGTAATTTCGCGACGCGAGGCACCCGTGTCGGCGGCGACATCGCGCCATGCCGCCACCGATTGGCGCACTTCTCGCTCGATCACCTCAAGCCGCTTTCTGGAAACACGATAGAAGTCCGCCGTACCCTTCCATAAAGCGCTGTCCGGAGTCGGATCGACATCGTCGATCGCCAGAACATGCGCATCTTTTTCGGGATTGGGATTGATATCGAAGGCCGGCGACAAGCGCCAGCCATTCCCTTCGCGCAGGAAGCCGTGATTGCGCAGGTGATCGTCCCGGTTTCCGATCAGGATCGTGAACAGCACGCGCCGGTAAAGTTGCTCGAGATCGGAGCCGATGTGGTTTGCGACGCCGCTGTTCTCGATGGCCTGCACGATGTCGAGATACGAAGCGCCATCGCTCTGCTCCAGATCCGTCAGCGTCAACGCGGAGGCATAAGCTCGGCGCGAATCGCCATGCCGGTCGAAGCGGCGGACAAGATAGGTATGGCCACGATCCGAGAACTGCATGACGCGCGCTTCGGGCATATCGATGCCGGCCGCACGCGCGAGGCGATAGGCAATGAATTCCCACAGGCCGATGTCGTGGCGATCATCGTTGGAGGGAAACTTTGCCAGCCATAGCGAACCATCGACGTCGCGCACGGCGGCCTTGGGACGCGCTCCGCCGAGAGCCGAGCCGGGAGCAGCCAGATGCATCAGCCATTCGATGCGCTCCGGCGTGTCATCGTCATCGTTGCGTTCAACTTCCGCCGTGATCGCTTCGAGCTCGCGCAGATCCGTGATGGGTGGAGCTTGCAGCCTGTCCGCGTCCACGAACTGCTGGGTGTCCGGGCTGAAGAGCCGCAAGGCGCCCATGCGGGTTTCATCGCTGACACCTGCAAGGTAATCCCAGTCGCTCAGCGGGCGCGGCGCCTCGCCGCGCTGGCGCGATCGTATCCGCTCGCGCCGCTCGATCAGCATGCAGCCCCAGCGGTCGGGTGACGCGTCCTGGAATGCCGGAGAGAGTCGATTCGCGCCCGCCCGTGCGTAGAGACGTCCAGGCCCCACGATCAGTTGGTGATCGAGATCGAACGGCGCGATATCGCCGGTGCCAGCGATCCAGCCGTCCGCATATTCAAAGCCGATGACCTGGCGACCGCGATTGATGCTTCGCTCCAGGTGACCGACCAGCGCACTGCCGCCGAGGCTTGCATCGTCGAGCCGGACGTCCAGATCGTTCATCGCTTGCTCTGCTCCGGCGGCACGGTCTTGACCGTGCGGCGACCGCTGGGGCGCGGTGGCGCAAGCAGCGCATCCTGGAGTTCACGCCCTAGCTTGTCGTCGGCTGCCAGCTTGTCCAGATCGGCCGCAAGGTTCAGTACGGAGAGCACGCGAAACATGGTGGCGAGGCTGGTCGACGGATCGCCGTCCTCAAGCTTGGCCAGCGTGGGAACACTGACGCCCACGCGCTCGGCCATCACCGCCTGGGTCATTTTCCGGCGCAGGCGCGCGGCGCGCAGGCGCTCACCGAGCGCCTTGATCGCGCGCTGGGCGGCGGGGTGGCTGGGTGGGGTGCGCTTAGCCATACCAATTAAATTACATTGAAATGGCCTTTAATACAATTTAATTTTGTATTTGAACGCCGATTTGTTCAGATTTCTCCGATCATTTCAGTCCTGGCTCCGGGGACGCTGCGGCTCACCCGAACACCACCACGCTCTGCCGGCTCAGCGCCACCGCCTCCCCCTCGGGACTCCACAAGGTGGCGCTCTGGTTGAGATAGCCGTGGCTGCCCGCGGTGACTTCGGTATCCATCAGCCACAGGCCTTCGCGGGCCGGGCCGAAGTCATCCGACAGCAGTTCCAGCGTCCAGGTGAGCGAGCTGGCCATGGTCGGCTGTTTCAGCATCGACAGGCCGGGGGTGGGGACGATGTCGGCGTAGCCGATGATCTGCGACTCGCCCAGGGCGCCGGGGCCCGCATAGGGTTCGTCGCGGAAGCCGACGTAGATGCCGGTTCGCGGCTCCTCCCTGCCTTGGAAGATCGACACGCCGCCCAGCCAGCGCGTCGCCACGTGCTGCGTGAACGCTGGAGCGATGCCTTCGACATACGTGAACGGCTTGGCGGCTTCCGCCGGCGGCAGAAGAGGCCGCGGTGGCCTGATGTCGAGTGCTGACGCGCGCGCTTCGCCGAACACACCGAACAGCAGGCAGGCGGTCTGGCCCTGATCGAGCACGCGCGCTTCGATCTGCGTCACCGATTTTCCTCGGCGCAATACGTTCGCTTCGATCCGCACCGGCCCCGGTGCGATCGGCGCGATAAAGCTGGCCTGCAGCACGCGCAAGGGCACCGCTTGCGGCACCAGGTCGCGCATCGCGCGCACCGCCAGCGCCGCTTGCAGGCCACCGAAGATGGTGCGGCCCTGCGCCCAGCTTTCCGGCACCTCGGCGGTCCAGCCGCCATCGTGCGGACGGACGGTGTCGAGCACTTGCGAATACAGCATGTCGATTCTCCATGACGTCATCAAACTTATGCGCGGCGCATCGGCTCACCCGTGAAATTCCCGGGCGATTATCGGGAGATCGTGATCGCATCGATGCTTCGCGCAAGGCCTAGTATCCCAGCACATGACGAGGCGATGCACCTGCATTACTACTGCGCGGCCTCAGTGCAGCGAGGCACGGCGTTTCAACGCCGCAACGGACGCATACCCCCTCACTCGATCAACGGTGCCACGATGTCCACACCACACAGCAAACCGACGCTTGGGCTTATCCCGCTGCTCGCTGCCTTGGCACTGGCGCTGAGCGGCGGCAGTTCGATCGCCAAGACCGCCGCGCCGAAACACACCCGGCTGCCCACCTTCAGCATCGGCTGCAGCGATTATGTTTCCTGCGGTTTTCCCAGCGCCGTCAATACCGGCGTGCTGAAAGGCACCACGCTGAAACCGATGTCGGGCGGCGCCGACGGCATCAACATCACCCAGGATGGCACCGTGATCGATGGCGCCGACATCACCGGCTGGGTCAACGTCAGCGCCAACAACGTCACCATCAGGAATTCGCGCATCAGCACCACCGGCTACTGGGGCATCATGCTGGCCGAGGGTTTCTCCGGATTGAAGGTGCTCAACTGCACCATCGTCGGCGTGGTCGGCCAAGGCGCCGACAATGGCGGCGAAGACTACGGCATCGCCAATTACGGCGGCCCCGACGTCGAGATCGCCTACAACGACATCTCCGAGTTCGCGCACAACTTTGCCGGCAGCAATGGCTACGTGCACGACAACTACATGCACGATATGCAGGCTTTCATCTACGGCACCGGCACCGACTACGCACACCTCGAAGACGTGTACGACGGCGGTAACGACACACGCCCGCTGATCCTGCGGCACAACACCTTTCTCGACCAGGTCACCGGCGATCGCGGTGAAACGGCGGCGGTGTATGCGACGGACGATTTCGGTCCGCTGACCAATGTCACCATCGACAACAACTGGATGGCCGGCGGTGCGTATGCGCTCTATGCGGGCAGCCGCACCGGCAACTCCACCAACATCCACGTCACCAACAACTACTTCTCCACGGTGTACTTCGCCAACAGCGGCTTCTACGGGCCGCTGGGTGCGTACGATCCTGCCGGCGCGGGGAATGTGTTCAGCACCAACGTGTTTGCCGATGGCCCGAATGCGGGGCAGCTCATCACGCCTTGACCGGGCGATGCGCGCCGGGGCGTCAATGCATGGGCGCACGCGCCAGCGCCCATGCATCCACCCGCCGCACACCGGCGCGCTTGAGCACGCGTGCGCATTCGGCCAGGGTGGCGCCGGTAGTCATCACGTCGTCGAACAGGGCGATGTGATCGGGCAGCGCGGCGCCTTCGCGCAGCTGGAACGCGCCGCGCACGTTGCGGCGGCGGGCGGTGCGATCCAGTTCGGTCTGGGCGGAGGTGTCGCGGGTACGCACAAGCACGTCGTGCCCCAGCGCAACGCCGAGCATCGCCGCCAGCGGACGCGCCAGCTCCAGCGCCTGGTTGTAGCCGCGCTGGCGCAGGCGCGAGCGGTGCAGCGGCACCGGCACAATCAGGGCCGGCCGTTCGGACGGGACCGGTTCGCCGCGCCATAGCGCCGCCAGCGTGCGGCCCGCGGCAAGGTCGTCGCCGAACTTGAAGCGCGTTTCCAGGCGGTCCAGCGGCCAGCCATAACGGAACGGCGCCCACGCCGCCTCCCATGGCGGCAGCCGGCGCAGGCATTGTCCACAAGCGGCAGCCGCGACCGGCAGCGGCAAGGCGCAGCGCGCGCAGCAGGAATGATTGCGCGGCATGTCCTTCGCGCAGGCGGTGCACAAGTCCATGCCCTGCGCACCCGGAGCGCTGCACAGCAGGCAGCGCCATGGCAGCACCGCGGCGTGCAGGCGATCGAGCCCGCGCTGGAGCAGACGAACCGGCGCCTCCATGCGCATGCGACCGGCCTAGACCTTCGGCTTGAACATCGCCGCGTCCAGGATCGACCACAGGTGGATGATCCACCCCAGCCACACGATCCACAGCACGCCGGCCAGCACGAACATCACGATGGCGATCAGCAGGCGCCCCTGCACCAGCTGGCCGAGGCCGGGGATGAAGAAGCTGCAGATAGCGGCGAGCACATTGCCCGTACTGCCTTGTCCGGTGGTCATGCATGGGCTCCTGGATGGGCTGAACAGGTGGATCGTAGCCCAGAGCCGCCATTCCGACGCAGGCCATACGTTCCCGCATCGTCAACCTGATTATCGCCACTCCGGTTGACAGGCGCCGCAGCGCTGCCAGACTGTCGCCCTTCCCCGCCAGAGCCATCCCCATGACTCAAGCTCTCCGCCACGACTGGACCCGCGACGAGGTCGCCGCGCTGTTCGCGCTGCCGTTCAACGAGCTGCTGCACCGCGCGCACTCGCTGCATCGCGAGCACCACGACCCCAACGCCGTGCAGGTCTCCACCCTGCTGTCGATCAAGACCGGCGGCTGCCCGGAGGACTGCGCCTACTGTCCGCAGGCGGCGCGCTACGACACCGGCGTGAAAGCTCAGAAGCTGATGAGCGTGGATGCCGTGGTGGCGCGTGCGCAGGCGGCCAAGGACGCCGGCGCCAGCCGCTTCTGCATGGGCGCGGCCTGGCGCAGCCCGAAGGACCGCGACGTGGCCAAGGTGGCCGAGATCGTCTCGGCGGTGAAGGCGCTGGGCCTGGAAACCTGCGCCACCCTGGGCATGCTCGATGGCAACCAGGCGCAGACGCTCAAGCGCGCAGGCCTGGACTATTACAACCACAACCTGGACACCGCGCCGGAGTTCTACGGCGAGATCATCCACACCCGCGACTACCAGGACCGCCTCGACACACTCGAACACGTGCGCTCGGTGGGCCTGAAGACCTGCTGCGGCGGCATCGTCGGCATGGGCGAGACGCGCACGCAGCGCGCCGGCCTGCTGCAGACCCTGGCCAACCTGCCGGAGCATCCGCAGTCGGTGCCGATCAACCAGCTGGTGCAAGTGGCCGGCACGCCGCTGGAAGGCACCGAAGCGCTGGATCCGTTCGAATTCGTGCGCACGATTGCGGTGGCGCGCATCCTGATGCCGGCCTCGATGGTGCGCCTGTCCGCCGGCCGCCAGCAGATGGACGACGCGGTGCAGGCGCTGTGCTTCTTCGCGGGCGCCAATTCGATCTTCTACGGCGAGAAGCTGCTCACCACCGGCAACCCGGACGTGGAGCACGATCGCCGCCTGTTCCAGCGCCTGGACCTGCATCCGCTGCAGGTGGTGGAAGAAGCCGGCACGGTGCACGCCGATATCCTGGAAGACGCTGCGATGGCGGGCAGCTGCGGCAGCGGTTGCGGCTGCAGCGCGGCGGCCTGACCGCAGCGCCATGCCCCGCCCTTCCCTGCTCGCACGCCTGGCGCAGGCCACTCAGGAGCGCGCGCGGTCCGGCCTGCTACGCCGGCTGCGCACCGTCGAGCACGCCGAAGGCCCGTGGCTGGAAAGCGGCGGGCGGCGCCTGCTCGGTTTCTGCGGCAACGACTATCTGGGCCTGGCGCAGCATCCGCTGGTGATCGCCGCGTTCAAGCGCACGGCAGACGACGAAGGCGTGGGCAGCACCGCCGCGCATCTGATCTGCGGCCATCGCGCCGAACACGCGGCGCTGGAAGAAGCGCTGGCCGACTGGACCGGCCGCGAGCGCGTGGCGCTGTTCTCCACCGGCTACATGGCCAACCTCGGCGCGATGCAGGCGCTGCTGCGCGCGGGCGACGTCTGCGTGCAGGACAAGCTCAATCACGCCTGCCTGCTCGACGGCGCCGCGCTGGCCGGCGCGGAACTGAAGCGCTATCCGCACAACGACGTCGACGGCGCCGCGCGCCAGCTCGCCAGCCGCACGGAGGCCGGCGCATTACTTGCCACCGACGGCGTGTTCAGCATGGATGGCGACCTCGCCCCGCTGCGCGAACTGGCGAAGCTGTGCGAAGCGCAGGACGCCACCCTGATGGTCGACGACGCGCATGGCCTGGGCGTGCTCGGCGACAACGGCGCCGGCACGCTCAGCCTGCTGGAGCTGGGCCAGCGCGAGGTGCCCGTGCTGATGGCGACCCTGGGCAAGGCGCTGGGCTGCCATGGCGCCTTCGTCGCCGGCTCCGCCGGCCTGATCGAAGGCCTGCTGCAGTCCGCCCGTACCTACGTCTACACCACCGCCATGCCGCCGGCCGTCGCTGCCGCCGCGCTGGCCGCGGTGCGCGTGGCGCGCGAGGAAAGCTGGCGGCGCGAGAAGCTGGCCGCGCTGATCCGCCGTTTCCGCGACGGCGCACACCAGCTGGGCCTGCCCCTGATGCCTTCGGATACCGCCATCCAGCCGCTGCTGCTGGGCGAGGCCGGCACGATAATGGCCGCCGCCGGCGCGCTGGAACAGGTGGGTTTCCTGGTCGGCGCGATCCGCCCGCCCACCGTGCCCGCCGGCAAGGCGCGGCTGCGCATCACGCTGTCGGCAGCCCACGAGGAGGAACACGTGGACATGCTGCTGGAGGCCCTGTCCGGCCTGGCGCCGGGCGAGGCAGGCAGCCCGCCGCTATAATGGCGCGCTACCTGCCGTATCCCTCATGCCGATCGTCAATCTCTCCGCCTACAAATTCGTCAGCCTGGAAGACCTTCCTGCGCTGCGCGAGCGCGCGCTCGAACGCTGCCTGGCGCTGTCGCTGAAAGGCACCATCCTGCTGGCGCCGGAGGGGATCAACCTGTTCCTGGCCGGCCCGCGCGAAGCGACGGACGCGTTCATGGCCTGGCTGCGCGAGGACGCGCGCTTCGCCGACCTCGCGCCGAAGGAGTCGTTGTCCGACGACGTGCCGTTCGGCCGCATGCGCGTGCGGCTGAAGAAGGAAATCATCACCATGCGCCTGCCGACGATCCGGCCCGAAGGCGGCCGCGCCCCGTCGGTGGCGCCGGCCACGCTGCGGCGCTGGCTGGAACAGGGCCGCGACGACGACGGGCGCGAAGTGGTGCTGCTGGATACGCGCAACGACTACGAAACGGATGTGGGCCTGTTCGAGCACGCCGTGGATTACCGCATCGCCAGCTTCACCGCCTTCCCTGAAGCCGTCGCCGCGGATCGGGCGCGCTTCGAGGGCCGCACGGTGGTGTCGTACTGCACCGGCGGCATCCGCTGCGAAAAGGCGGCGCTGCATATGCAGGATATTGGCGTGGAAAACGTGTTCCAGCTCGAAGGCGGCATCCTGAAATATTTCGAAGAAACCGACGGCGCCTATTGGCGCGGCGGCTGCTTCGTGTTCGACGAACGCGGTGCGGTCGACAAGGAACTCGCTCCCTCCGCCATCGGCGGCGACAGAGCGGACGCATGAGCCTGCACGTGGACGTGCGCGGCACGGGTCCCGTGCCGGTGGTGATGTTGCACGGCTGGGCCATGCATGGCGGCGTGATGGCGCCGCTGGCCGAAGCGCTGGAACAGCGCTGCACCGTCTACGTGGTGGATCTGCCGGGCCATGGCCATTCGCGCGACTGCGGCATTCCGCTGGCGCCTTCGGCCTGCGCCGCGGCCATTGCCAACGCGACACCGCCGGCCCTGTGGCTGGGCTGGTCGCTGGGCGGCCTGATCGCGCTGACTGCCGCGCTGGAACGCCCGCGCCAGGTGCGCGGCCTGGCCATGGTCTGCGCCACGCCCAAGTTCGTGCGCGACGACAGCTGGCCCTACGGCAGCGACCCCACCCTGGTGCGCCAGCTCGCCACCGATCTGGAAACCGACTACCACGCCACGCTGGAGCGCTTCCTGGCGCTGGAAGCCATGGGCAGCGCCGACCCGCGCGCCGAGCTGCGCCATCTGCGCGCGCTGGCCTTCGAGCGCGGCGAGCCGGACCTGCGCGTGCTGCAGGAAGGCATCCGCATCCTCGACGACACCGACCGCCGCGCCGCCCTGCCGGACCTGGCGGTACCCAGCGCCTGGATCGCCGGCCACCGCGACCGCCTGGTGCATCCGCAAGCGATGCAGTGGTCGTCCACCCAATGCGGCGGCGGCTACGACGAGATCGCGCGCGCCGGCCACGCACCGTTCTTCGGCCACGCCGAGGCAGTGGCGCAGGCCCTCAACCCTCTGCTGGATAGCTGGCGATGAGCGACTTCCATATCGACCGGCGCCAGGTCCGCCGCAATTTCGGCCGCGCCGCGCGCACCTACGAGCAGCACGATGCGCTGCAGCGCGAGGTGCAGAACCTGCTGTTCGAGCGGTTGGATTTCTATCTGGAAGCGCCAGCCCTGGTCGTCGACGTCGGCGCCGGTACCGGCCGCGGCGCGGCGCTGCTGAAGAAGCGCTATGCCAAGGCGCAGGTGCTGGCGACGGATCTCGCGCTGCCGATGCTGCGCGCGGCCAGGCAGCATGCGAGCTGGCTGAAACCCTTCCAGCGCGTATGCGCGGAAGCCACCGAGCTGCCGCTGCCGGACCACAGCGTGGACGTGCTGCATTCCAACCTGTGCTTCCAGTGGATCGACGACCTGCAGGCGCTGTTCGGCGAATGCGTGCGCGTGCTCAAGCCCGGCGGCCTGCTGCTGTTCTCCACCTTCGGCCCCGACACGCTGAAGGAACTGCGCGCGGCCTGGGCGCAGGCCGACCAGCAGCCGCACGTAAGCCGCTTCCTGGACATGCACGACCTGGGCGACGCCATGATCGCCGCCGGCCTGCGCGACCCGGTGCTGGACGTGGACCGCTACACCCTCACCTACAGCGAGCCGCGCCTGCTGCTGAAGGAACTGCAGGGCCTGGGCGCCACCAATGCCGATACCGCGCGCGAGCGCGGGCTGACCGGCAAGAAGCACTACCGCCAGATGCTGGGCGCCTACGAAACCATGCGCGTCGACGGACGCGTGCCGGCCACCTGGGAGGTGGTGACGGCGCATGCGTGGGGTCCGGCGACCGGCCAGTCGCGCCGCGTGAAAGGCGGCGGCGAGATCGCCAGCTTCTCGGTGGACAGCCTGCGCGGTTCGCGCCGCCGCTAAGCGCCGAAACGGTTGAGCGGCAGGCGCAGGTAGCGCACGCCTTCCTCGTCCGGTGGCGGCAGGCGGCCGCCGCGGATATTCACCTGCAGCGCCGGCAGCAGCAGCCGCGGCACGGGCAGCGTGGCGTCGCGCGCGGTGCGCAGAGCGACGAACGAGGCTTCGGTCGCGCCATCTTTCACGTGCACGTTGCCGTGGCGCTGCGCGGGGATGCTGGTCTGCGCTTCCGCACCGCGCGACGCCGGCGGATAGTCGTGGCACAGGAACAGCCGCGTTTCCGGCGGCAGCGCAAGGATGCGCTGGATCGACGCGTACAGGCGCGTGGCATCGCCGCCGGGGAAATCGCAGCGCGCGGTGCCGGTTTCCGGCGCGAACAGCGTGTCGCCCACGAAGGCAGCGTCGCCGATCAGATAGGTCAGTCCGTCGTCGGTGTGGCCCGGCGTGGCCATGGCGCGGATTTCCATCACGCCCGCATGCAGCACGTCGCCATCGCGCAGCAGGCGGTCGAACTGGCGGCCGTCCGGCACGAATTCCTCGCCCAGGCCGAACAGCGCCTTGAAGCGCGACTGCACGCGCACGATGCCTTCGCCGATGGCGAGCTTCGCGCCGAACGCATCGCGCAGATGGTCGCCCGCACTCAGGTGATCGGCGTGGGCGTGGGTTTCCAGAATCCATTCCACCGTCAGCCGCTGCTCGTGCACATAGGCCGCCACGGCATCGGCCGAAGCGGTCGACACGTGCGCGGCGGCCGCGTCGTAGTCCAGCACCGGATCGATCACCACCGCGGAGCGGCCTTCGTGGACGACGTAGGTGAAGGTGTTGGTGTCGGCGTGGAAGAACGCGCGGACGATGGGTTGGAGCAGGGACATCGGTATTACCTCGCCGGCGTGACGGTGACGCAGCGGACATAGTGCAGCGCGCCGGTTGTTCTTGTCACCGCTCCTACTGAAACTCTTCTCCCCGCCGGGGAGCACGCGGGGAGAGCACATGGATGTGCTCTGCTTTGAGGAGCGAGGAAGATGCCGGTCCCACGGGGACTCCCTTCGGTCGCAGCAGATGAGGGGCGGGGGCTCGCGGTGGCGCTTCTACGGGGCGAAGAAAAACTTTGGCGCTTGTAGCGGCCCTCCGCGCACCGCTCCGCCCGGCCCCTCACCCCAGCCCTCTCCCCGGAGGGGAGAGGGAGCAAGAGCGGCGGCGTCGCTTATTATTTGGCGTTGTGGCGGAAGCAGCCGGTGATGTGGTCGTCCACCATGCCGGTGGCCTGCATGAAGGCGTAGCAGATGGTGCTGCCGACGAAGCGGAAGCCGCGCTTCTTCAGGTCCTTGCTCATGCGGTCGGACACCGCCGTGCTGGCCGGCACCTCGCTGCGCTCGCGCCAGCGGTTCTTCAGCGGCTTGCCGTCGACGAAGGACCATAGATGCGCATCGAGGCTGCCCAGTTCGTCGATGACCTGGAGCGCGGCCTGCGCATTGCCACGCGTAGCGGAAAGCTTGAGGCGGTTGCGCACGATGCCCGGATCGAGCATGAGCTTTTCCAGCTCGCGATCCTTCATCGCCGCCACGCGTGCGATCTCGAAGTTATGGAACACCTCGCGGTAGCGCTCGCGCTTGACCAGCACCGTGCGCCAGGACAAGCCGGCCTGCGCGCCTTCCAGGATCAGGCATTCGAACAGCAGGCGGTCGTCGTGCAGCGGCACGCCCCACTCGCTGTCGTGATAGTCGCGTTCGATCTCGCTGCCGTCGGCCCAGGCGCAGCGGGTGAGAGGCTTAGCCATGCGTCGTGCTCCCGAAGGGAGGCGCAGCATAGCGGGAACGGGGAGCGCCGCGCTCCCCGTCCCTGGCCGATCAGATGGTGATCGCCTCGCGCCGGCGCTGGCGCATATGGTTGAGCACCAGCACCACCACCAGCAGCACCAGCACCACGGCGAAGATGCTGACGCCGAGGTTGTCGCCGCGCAGGCCGGCGGCATAGCCGGCGGGCAGCTGGCTGCCGTTGTCTTCGATATTCACCGCGGCCATGCCGGTGTAGTGCATGCCGCATACGGCGACGCCCATCACCAGGGCGCTGCCCACCATCTGCGCCATGCCGCGCAGGTTGAAGGCCAGCCACAGCGCGGCGATCGAGGCGACGATGGCGATCAGCACGGACAGCGCCACGATGCTCACGTCATAAGTGATGAAAGCGCCCATCAGTACCGCCGCCATGCCGAGGTAATGCATGCCGGCCACGCCCAGACCCATGCACACGCCGGCCGCCACCAGCTTGGGCCAGCTGAAGCTGCCGCTGCCAGCGATGGCCAGGCCCATCGAGCAGGCGGCGAACGCGAGCACCGCCGACAGCGACGTACGCGCCAGGTCGTAGGTGACCGGCATGCCCATGTCGCAGGCGAGCATGGCGATGAAATGCATGGCCCAGATCGCGCCCACGCCCATGGCCGCCCCGGCGGCGAGGATGGCGGCGGTGCGCTGGCGGCTGCTTTGCGCCAGCGGAATGCCCACCGCCAGTTGCAGCGCCGTATACGAACCGAGCACCGAGATCAGGTAGGAAAGAACGATCAGCATCCAGCTGTAGCTTTGATGCGCAGCCATGGCATTTCTCCTTGGTTCGCGTGGAATTGGTTCGCGTGGAAATTCAAAAAAAGCCCGCCTGCGGCGCGGATGCGCCGTGGGTGTCTGCCATGGGTCCGGGCCGGGACCGGTCCCCCCTGCTTACTGCACGTCCGTCAGTGCGAGATCTCGAGAATGCAGCTCGCCGCGCCGTGGCTGCGGCAGAACAGGTTGCGTACGAACACGGTCTGCGGCTCGACGGATCCGCCGAGCACGCCTTCGATATAACCACTGAAGAAACGGCAGCCGGACTGACTGCCGGGCGAACACAACGGGCTGTTCTGGATCAACAGCTGGCCGTCGCGCCAGTCCACGCTGGCCAGCTCGCGCATGGCCGGCACGGCAATGCGCTTGATCGCATCGACCAGGGTGAGCTTGGCGCCCATCGCGTACTCGCGCTTGTACACCCAGGCGCCGGTGCGGCGGCCGGCCAGATGCAGCGAGGCTTCGCGCGCATCGGCCGCCACCGCGTGTTCGAGATTGCGCAGCCAGGGATAGATCTTCGGATAGTCGCGCGCCAGCTGCGGCAGCGTGCTTTCCACCTGGTGCACGTCGGGGCCTGCGCTTTGCGTCGGCGGCAGCGGTGCCGGCGGCGCTATCGGCGCGGGGCCTGGCGCGGATACCGCCTGCGCCATCGCCGCCATCGCCGGACGGCCTTCGGCAAGGCCCGCTTCGAAGCTCAGCACGCGGCTATGCGTGGCGAGCGCTTCTTCCATCGCGAGCTGCCGGTCGGTGGGACCGCGCACGATCATGGTCAGCCAGGTTCCCCGGCCGTCCTGGGACAAACGTTGCCGCACCAGGGTGAATCCGTTGGCCACGACGACGCGGCCAAGCTCCACCAGCAATCCTTCGCGGCGGTCCGAAAGGACCTGCACCTCCAGCTCGATCATCTTTCCCCCTGTGGTCGATGCTGGTTTCAATTGTGAACGGCAACATGAGTCATGCGATCCAGGCAAAATGTGATGTCTTTCTAGAAACTCGCATTGCGCCTCGCATTCATTGATCGGCTCGACGTTTGTTCTACACACGCTCTTCACGCAAGCGCGTCGGTACACGTCGATCCATCGCTAAGCTTGCGCATCGCTGACCTCTTTCCACTTACGTCGCACACACACTCGACGAAAAAATTTGCGCAGGCCACATGTCTTCGAATGCTTCCAGGCGCGGCGCGATCGCCGCGATGCTCGTCACCATCCTCATCTGGGCCTACAGCTGGGTGGTGATGAAGCAGGTGCTGCAGCATGCGGGGCCGTTCCAGTTTTCCGCGCTGCGCTACACGCTGGGCGCGCTGGTGCTGTTCGGCGTGCTGCTGGCGACGCGGCAGTCGCTGCGTCCGCCACCGCTGCTGCCGACGGCGCTGATCGGCTTGTGCCAGACGGCGGCGTTCCAGGGCCTGGGCCAGTGGGCGCTGGTGGAAGGCGGTGCGGGACGCGTCGCGCTGCTCGCCTACACCATGCCGTTTTGGGCGGTGCTGCTGGCGTGGGTGGTGCTGCGCGAGAAGCCTACGTCGCGGCATTGGGCAGGGCTTGCGCTCGCGGCGCTGGGCCTGGTGTGCATCATCGAGCCCTGGCGTGGCCTCGGCACCGGCGGCAGCACCATGCTGGCGATCGGCGCGGGCGCGGCCTGGGCGATGGGCACGGTGCTGAGCAAGCGCATGTTCCAGCGGCATAAGCCGACACCTCTCAACCTCACCGCGTGGCAGATGCTGTTCGGCGCGCTGGGTCTGTGCATGGTGGCGCTGCTGGTGCCGCAGCGGCCGATCGACTGGACCTGGGATCTGATCGCGGGCCTGGCCTACAGCGTGGTGCTGGCGTCGAGCGTGGCCTGGGGCCTATGGCTGCTGGTGCTGCAGCGCCTGCCGACCGCGGTGGCGAGCCTGTCCAGCCTGGGCGTGCCGATCGTCAGCGTGCTGCTGGCGTGGGCGATCCTGCACGAGCAGCCGTCGGCGATGGAATGGGGTGGGATTGCGCTGGTGCTCGCTGGCTTGCTCGCCGTGAGCGGTTTGAAATTGAAGAGGCCGGCGTAGGTTGGGGTGAGCCGCAGGCGAACCCCAACGTTGCCACCTTCAAGCGCCGCGCAACGTTGGGGTTCGCCTGTGGCTCACCCCAACCTACGCGGTGAGGGCGCTTACCAGGGCAAGGCGTCGAGATCGATGTTGCCGCCGGTCAGCACCAGGCCGACGCGGCGGCCGGCGAAATGCTCGGGCTGCTTCAGCACCGCGGCGAGCACGGTGGCGCTGGACGGTTCGATCACCAGCTTCAGTTCGCGCCACAGCAGCTTCATCGCCGCGACCACTTCTTCGTCGCTGACGGTGATCACCTGCGTGCGATGCGTGCGCAGCGCATCGAAGTTCGGCTCGCCGACCAGCGCGCGCAAGCCATCGCAGATGGTGTCCGGATGAAAGGACTCGATGCGTGCGCCGCGCGCCAGCGACTGTGCGATATCGTCCGCACCCGCCGGCTCCGCGCCGAACATGGCCAGCTCCGGCTTCAAGCCATGCGCGGCAATCGCACAACCGGCGGCAAGCCCGCCGCCACCAAGCGGCGTGATCAGCGCATCGATGCCTTCCACCTGGCGCAGCAGCTCCAGCACCAGGGTGCCCTGCCCCGCCATCACGCGCGGGTCGGCATAGGGATGCACCATCTCCGCGCCGGTCTGGCGCTGCACCTCGGCGGACATCGCCTCGCGCGCCGCTTGCGTCGGCCCGCAGCGGTGCAGCACCGCGCCGGCCTGTTCGATCGCATCCACCTTGGCGCGCACCGCGCCGGCGGGCACCACCACATGCGCCGTGATGCCGCGCGTGGCGGCGGCCATGGCCAAGGCATTGCCGTGGTTGCCGGAGGAATGCGTGACCACACCGCGCGCAGCCTGTTCGTCATCCAGCGACCACACCGCATTGCAGGCGCCGCGGAATTTGAACGCGCCGCCGCGCTGCAGGTTCTCGCATTTGAAATGCAGTTCCGCGCCGGCGAGTGCATCCAGGCGTGCACTGCGCAGCACCGGGGTCACCATGGCGTAAGGAGCGATGCGCGCGGCGGCGTCGCGGATCTGGTCGAGGTCGGGCAGTGCACTCATGGCAGTTCGATCTCCACGCCGCAGCGGAAGCGGCGTTCGGTTCCGGGTTCGAGGCGGATGGCATCAGCGCAATCCGCCCGGTTGAAGGCATCGGCCCAGCTTTCCATCGGCTCCAGCGCCACCGAGCGGCGCACGTCGCGCGTGACGGTGTCGGCGGTGAACGCCAGCATCACACCGGACTCCTGCCACACGGCCAGGCCCAGGCCGCTGTCGGGGTCGCGCAGGCGGGTGCGGGCGCGGCCGTCCTCGTCCAGGCGCAGCTGCGCATAGGCGTGGTTGATCTCGTGCGCGCCGATCGGGCGCGGGCGGCGGAAATCCAGCGCGGGCTCTTCCTGCATCGGCACGTGCGCCGCCTTGCCGGGCAGCGGGATGTAGTCGGCATCGGTGCGCACGATGGTCTCGGCGGGAATCTGCAGTTCCCAGGCATCGGCCGGTGCATCGCCCAGGCGGAAATACGGATGCCAGCCGAAGAAGCACGGCGCCGCGCGGTCGCCGACATTGCGCATGCTCGCTTCCAGCGTGAGGCCGTCGGCATCGAGCAGATAGCTGATGCTGAGGTCGATCGCGAACGGGTAGCCCGGATGCACGCCGGGGCGAATCGCCGAGGTCCGGAATTCAACATGCGCACCCAATTCGTTCGCGCCGAAACCGGCCAGTTCGAAATCCACGCCGCGCACGAAGCCATGCCGTGCCGCCCGCTGCCTGCCCTCGATGCCGGGCTGCAGGTCGTGGGTTTCGCCGTCGAAGCTGTAGCGCGCATCGTCGATGCGGTTGGCGAACGGCGCCATGATGGCGAAGCGCGAGCTCGGGCGGCTGTCCAGCTCGGCGGCGTCGCGGTAGCCGTCGGCCAGGTCCAGCGTGGCCGCACCCAGGGTCTGTTCCAGCCCGATCACCGTGGCACCGCGCCGCGCGATGCGCACGCGCCGGCCGCGGGAGGGGTCTTCCAGGATCACGATCTCGTGGGGCCCCACGCTGCTGCGTCCGGCGCGGTAGGCATGGCTCGGCATTAGCTTGTCCTGCTGCGAAAATGCCGCATGTTAGCCTGAACCGTCTCCGCAGCCTGCCAATGTCCCTCATGAGCGCACGCGACCAGCTTTCCGCACCCACCATCCGCCTCAGCGATTACCGCGCGCCCGCCTGGCGCGTGGAGCGTGTCGAACTGGAGTTCGACTTGGGGATCGACGTCACCGAGGTGTCGTCCCGTTTGTTCCTGCGCCGCGACCCCGCGCAGGACGAACCGCTGCGGCTGGATGGCGAAGGGCTGGAGCTGCTTTCCATCGCACTGGACGGCCAGCCGCTGGATGCCAGCCGCTACCGCCAGAGCGAAGGCGAGCTGGAAGTGGATGGCGCGCGCGACGGCAGCGTGCTGGAAACGCGGGTACGCCTGCAGCCGGCGCGGAACACGGCGCTGGAAGGCCTGTATCTGTCGGGTTCGCGCGAGAGCGGCTTCCTGCTGACGCAGTGCGAGGCGGAAGGGTTTCGCCACATCACGTTCTTCCCCGACCGGCCGGACGTGCTGGCCCGCTACACGGTGACGCTGCGCGCCGACAAGACACGCTTCCCGGTGCTGCTGGCCGGCGGCAATCCCGATGGCGCGGGCGAAATGCAGGACGGGCGGCATTGGGCGCGCTTCGTCGATCCGCATCCGAAGCCGAGCTATCTGTTCGCCACGGTGGCCGGGCGGCTGGAAAAAATCGAGCACGATTACCGCACGGCGGACGGGCGTGCGGTCAAGCTGGTGATCTGGTCCGAGGCCAACGTGATCGACCGCTGCCACTACGCGATGGATGCGCTGGAGCGTTCCATGCGTTGGGACGAGAAGGCTTACGGGCGCAACTACGACCTGGACGTTTTCCACGTGGTCGCCACCCACGATTTCAATATGGGTGCGATGGAGAACAAGGGCCTCAATATCTTCAACGCGAAGTACCTGCTGGCCGATCCGGATTCGACCACCGACGACGAATACCGCGCGGTGGAAGCGGTGGTGGCGCACGAGTATTTCCATAACTGGAGCGGCAACCGCGTCACCTGCCGCGACTGGTTCCAGCTGTCGCTGAAGGAAGGGCTGACGGTATTCCGCGAGCAGCAGTTCTCGGCGGACATGAATTCGCCGGCGCTGAAGCGCATCGAGGACGTGGCGCTGCTGCGCCGCGCGCAGTTTCCGGAGGACGCCGGCCCGCTGGCGCATCCGGTGCGTCCGGCGCAGTACAGCGAGATCAACAACTTCTATACCGCGACGGTGTACGAGAAAGGTTCGGAGCTGGTGCGCATGATCGCCGGGCGACTCGGCGAGCAGGGCTTCCGGCGCGGCATGGATCGGTATTTCTCGCGCAACGATGGGCAGGCGGCGACGATCGAGGATTTCCTCGGCGCGCTGGGCGAGGCGAACGGGATCGATCTCTCGCCTTATCTGGCGTGGTATGCGCAGGCGGGTACGCCGCGTCTGCGCGCCAGCGGCCGTTACGACGCGATGCGCCGCGAGTACGCGCTCACGCTGGCGCAGCACACGCCGCCTACGCCTGGGCAGGCGGACAAGCGGGCGTTGCCGATTCCCGTGAAGCTCGCGCTGTTCGCGCGCGATGGGCGGATGCTGCCGCTGCATGTCGACGGACATCCGCAGTCGGGGGCGACCGAGCTGGTGGTGGTGGCCGACAAGGCCGAGCAGCAGATCGTGTTCCGCGACCTCGATGCCGCACCGGTACCGTCGCTGCTGCGCGGCTTCTCGGCGCCGGTGATTCTGGAAGGCATGGACGCCGCGGCCGACCTGGCCCTGCTGCTGCGCCACGACGCCGACGGCTTCAACCGCTGGCAGGCCGGGCAGCAGCTGGCCACCTGCGCGTACGAGGCGCTGCGCGAGCATGGCGGCGGCGAGGCTGTGGACGCGTGGAGCAGTGCGCTGGCGGGGCTGTTCGTCGAGGACGGTGTGGATCCCGCGCTGCTGGCCGACCTGATGACGCCGCCCGGCGAGGTGGAACTGGCCGAGCGCGAGCGCGAAGCGGATCCGCAGCGCATCCATGCCATGCGCGAGCAACTGCAGCGGCGGCTGGCCGAGCGCGTGGGCGCCGAGGCCGTCCTGGCGCGCTATCAGGCCCTGTCCGCCCAGACGAGCGAAAAGCTCGACGCCACCAGCCAGGCGCAGCGCCGGCTGAAGCGGCGCATGCTCGACCTGCTGGCCCTGCTCGACACGCCGCGCGCCCAGGCGCTGGCCGCGCAGCAATACGGACACGCGCCCGGCATGACCGACCGCCTCGCCGCACTCGCCGTGCTGGTGCGCACCGGTGCGCCGCAGGCCGCGGATGCGCTGGCGCATTTCCGCCAGCGGTATGCGGACAACCCGCTGGCGCTGGACAAGTGGTTCAGCGTGCAGACCCAGCAGCCTGGCGAACCGGCGCTGGCGACCGTGCAGGCGCTGGAGCGCGATGCCGCGTTCACCCTGAAGAATCCCAACCGGGTCAATTCACTCTATGGCGCGTGGGCGCGCAGCAATCCGTCGGGTTTCCATCGCACCGACGGCGCGGGCTATCGCCTGCTGGCGCAGCGGCTGGCCGAGCTGGATGCGCTCAATCCGCAGATCGCCGCGCGGCTGGCCACCGTGTTCAACGGCTGGCGCCGGCTGGAGCCGGTGCGCCGCGCACGCGCCAGGGAAGCGATTGCCGCTTTGACGGAACGGGAAGGTCTGTCGCGCAATCTCGCCGAGATCGTGCAGAGCATGCTGCACGAGTAAGCGGGCGAACGGGTGGCCCGGCGCGCCGGGCCGCTTCAGACGACGAGGTGGTCGAGCTCGCTGCGCAGGCGGTGCATGCGCGATTCCAGCCGGGGACGCAGCGAGCGGCGCTCGTCGTCGGCGCGCTGATCCAGATGCTCCATCGCCATTTCCACGCGCCCCATTTCGATCAGCAGATCGTGGTGCGGAAAGAACGCCTTGAAGTCGATGCTCATGTCCATGGCCTTGCCCCCTTGAAACGCTACGGCGGGGAAGGCGAAGCAACCGGCGTGCCATTCTTTGTGATGCGCATCACGCGCCACATGGATACTCGTCACGGATTTCCCGGGCACGGATCACGAAATGACGTAGGACGTCAGCTGCTGCCGCACTCCGGCACAAATCTCCGTTTTAGTCACCCCATGTTCACGCTGCAGGGGCAATTATCGCCTTCACGACGAGGCGGCAGCGCCGCCTGCGCCCACCGAATTCACGGTTTCTGGCGCCCGGCAACACGGTCATCCTGGATTCCCCCTGTTCCTGAGACCGCCGGGCGCCAGATCTTATTCTGGTCGGATCAAAGCTTCTCCAAGCCTCCGGCAAGCAGAAAAAACGACGGCGCCCAATGGGCGCCGTCTTGCTTCCTCTCCCCGGCACGCGACCGAACCCCTGTCCGTTCGGTCTCTGCGCGCGTCTCCGCGCAGCGTCTGCCCAGTGAAAGTGCATCGGGACAAAAGCAGGATCCGTGCCAGGAAAATAGCTCCACGTGCTAAAGCACTGATCGGGTTACCATATCGCTTTCTCCGCTCCACTCAGGCGCCCCGCAGGCGGTCTTCACCATGCTTCACCCGATTCCCTACGACGTCATCGTGGTCGGCGGCGGCCATGCCGGCACCGAGGCTGCGCTCGCCGCGGCCCGCACCGGCGCGCGCACGCTGCTGCTCAGCCACAACATCGAGACCATCGGCCAGATGAGCTGCAACCCGGCCATCGGCGGCATCGGCAAGGGGCACCTGGTCAAGGAAATCGACGCCCTGGGCGGCGCCATGGCGCGCGCGGCCGACCGCGCTGGCATCCAGTGGCGCACGCTCAATGCCTCCAAGGGCCCGGCCGTGCGCGCCACGCGCTGCCAGGCGGACCGTGCGCTCTACAAGTCGGCGATCCGCCGCATCGTAGAAACCCAGCCCAATCTGGAACTGTTCCAGCAGGCCGTGGACGACCTGCTGCTGGAAGGCGGCCGCGTGGTCGGCGTAGTGACCCAGATGGGCCTGAGCTTCCGCGCCCGGGCCGTGGTGCTCACCGCCGGCACCTTCCTGGCCGGCAAGATCCATATCGGCCAGGCGCAGTACGCCGGTGGCCGCGCCGGCGACCCGCCGGCCACCACCCTGGCCCAGCGCCTGCGCGAGCTGCCGGTGGCGGCCGACCGCCTGAAGACCGGCACGCCGCCGCGCATCGACCTGCGCAGCATCGACTTCACCGGCCTGGAAGAGCAGCCGGGCGACGATCCCGCCCCGGTGTTCTCCTACCTCGGTTCGCGCGACGAGCACCCGCGCCAGGTCAGCTGCTGGATCACCCACACCAGCGAGCGCACCCACGAGGTGATCCGCGGCGCGCTCGACCGCTCGCCGCTGTACACCGGCCAGATCGAAGGCGTGGGCCCGCGCTACTGCCCCTCGATCGAGGACAAGGTGGTGCGCTTCGCCGAGAAGTCCTCGCACCAGATCTTCATCGAGCCGGAAGGGCTGGACACCTTCGAGATCTACCCGAACGGCATCTCCACCTCCCTGCCCTACGACGTGCAACTGGACCTGGTGCATTCGATCAAGGGTTTCGAGCGCGCGCACATCACGCGTCCCGGCTATGCCATCGAGTACGACTACTTCGACCCGCGCGGCCTGCATCCCTGGCTGGAAACCAAGGGCATTCCCGGCCTGTACTTCGCCGGGCAGATCAACGGCACCACCGGCTACGAGGAAGCCGGCGCGCAGGGCCTGATCGCCGGCCTCAACGCCGCGCTGGCCACGCAGGGCAAGGCGCCGTGGTATCCGCGCCGCGACGAGGCCTACATCGGCGTGCTGATCGACGACCTCACCAGCAACGGCACCATCGAGCCCTACCGCATGTTCACCTCGCGCGCCGAATACCGGCTGCATCTGCGCGAGGACAACGCCGACCTGCGCCTCACCGAAACCGGCCACGCGCTGGGCGTGGTGCCGCAGCAGCGCTTCGACGCGCTGCGCGCCAAGCGCGAAGCGGTGGAGCGGGAAACGCAGCGCCTGGGCACGCTGTGGGCGGCGCCGAACAACGCGCTGGGCGCGGCGATCGAGCGCCAGCTCGGCATCGCGGTCAGCCGCGAAAGCAACGCGCTGGACCTGCTGCGCCGCCCGGAACTGGACTACGCCCGCCTCGCCACCGTGCCGGAACTGGGTCCCGCCGTGAGCGACGCCGACGTCGCCGCCCAGGTGGAAGTGCAGGCCAAGTACGCCGGCTACCTGGAGCGCCAGCGCGAGGAGATCGAGCGCCAGCGCCGCCACGAGCAGACGGCCATTCCCGACGGCTTCGACTACGACAAGGTGCGCGGCCTGTCCGCCGAAGTGCTGCTCAAGCTCAAGCGCGCGCTGCCGCAGACCATCGGCCAGGCCTCGCGCATCAGCGGCGTCACCCCCGCGGCGATCTCGCTGCTGCTGGTGCATCTCAAGCGCCGCGCGGCCTGAGCAGCCGGCGGCGCGGCCGCGCACGGACATGGAACCGTTGCGCGGGCATGGCATGATGCGGCTTCCACCGATGGGAGCACGAACGATGGAAGTCTGGATCGGCCGGGATGGCGAGCGGCATGGCCCCTATAGCGAAAGCGACGTGCGCGATTGGTTGCGCACCGGCAAAGTGAGCCCGGACGACCTGGGCTGGTACCAGGGCATGACGGATTGGAAACCGCTGTCCGCGCTGTTTCCCGAAGAGCCGCCCGCGCTCGACCGCGTGTATTCCCCGCCCAAGGCCCCGCTGCAGACCGCGCCCAGCGCCGAACGCTCGCTGGAAGACCACGCCGGCTTCTGGAAGCGCGTGGTGGCCTACATCCTCGATTACATCGTGCTGGTCATCCCCAATCTGCTGATCAGCAAAATGCTCGGCGCCGAGGCCGCGCAGAACGCGCTGATGCAGAGCGCGCAGAGCGCCACCGGCGATCCCGGCGCGCTGATGTCGGCTTACGGTGCGTTCTACAGCGCCATGCTGCCGGCGATGCTGGTGCAGATCGTGATCGCCTGGCTGTATTTCGCGCTGTGCGAGAGCTCGTCCTGGCAGGCCACGCTGGGCAAGCTGGCGATGGGCATCCGCGTGGTGGATCTCAAAGGCAACCGCATCAGCTTCATGCGCGCCACCGGCCGCTATTTCGCCAAGATGCTCAGCGGCATGATCCTGTGCATCGGCTACCTGATGGTGGCGTTCACCGAGCGCAAGCAGGGCCTGCACGACATGATCGCCGGCACCCTGGTGCTGAACGGCCGCGCCAACGAACTGGCGAATGCGAAGTCCGCGCCGTCGAACGAGACGAACAAGGGTTCGTTCAACGCCTGACCCTTGAGTCCGCGCAGGGAACCCGGGCGTTCCCTGCGTTTTTCGCCCTTTCCCACGCTTGTTATCATTCCACGCCCGACCGGCGCGGCATGCCGCGCCCCTTTGTGTCTTCCAAGGAATCGTCAGTACCCCATGCTCAGCATCGAACATCACATTGCCCAGGACATCGCCGCCAAACCGGACCAGGTCATCGCGGCAGTCGACCTGCTGGACGGCGGCGCCACCGTCCCCTTCATCGCGCGCTACCGCAAGGAAGCCACCGGCGGCCTCGACGACACCCAGCTGCGCCTGCTGGAAGAGCGCCTGCGCTACCTGCGCGAGCTGGAAGAACGCCGCGGCGCGATCCTGGCCAGCGTCGAGGAACAGGGCAAGCTCACCGATGCGCTCAAGCGCGACATCCTCGACGCCGACACCAAGGCGCGCCTGGAAGACCTCTACCTGCCGTACAAGCCCAAGCGCCGCACCAAGGCGCAGATCGCGCGCGAAGCCGGCCTGGAGCCGCTGGCGCTGGGTCTGCGCGAAGATCCCACGCAAGCACCCGAAGCCTTCGCCGCGCAGTTCGTCGACGCCGAGAAGGGCGTGGCCGACGTGCGCGCCGCGCTCGACGGCGCGCGCGCGATCCTGATGGAAAGCATCGCCGAAGATGCGCACCTGGTCGGCGAGCTGCGCGACTGGCTGTGGGACAAGGGCCAGATCCGCGCCAAGGTGGTGGAAGGCAAGGAGAACGAAGGCGCGAAGTTCCGCGACTACTTCGACCACATGGAAGCGATCGGCAAGATCCCCTCGCACCGCTTGCTCGCGCTGATGCGCGCGCGCAACGAGGGCGTGATCGAACTGGAACTGGCGCCCACGCTGGAAGCCGAGCAGGGCCACCTGGAAGGCGAAGGCCGCGTGGCCGCGCATGCCGGCATCCTCGACCGCGGCCGCGCCGCCGACGCCTGGCTGCGCGAAACCGTGCGCCTGACCTGGCGCGTGAAGCTGCACCTGCACCTCACGCTGGACCTGTTCGGCCGCGTGCGCGAAAGCGCCGAGGACGAAGCGATCCGCGTGTTCGGCGACAACCTCAAGGACCTGATGCTGGCCGCGCCGGCCGGCGCCAGGACCGTGATGGGCCTGGACCCGGGCATCCGCACCGGCGTGAAGGTCGCGGTGGTGGACGCCACCGGCAAGGTGCTGGCCACCGACACCGTGTATCCGCACGAGCCGCGCAACCAGTGGGACCAGTCCATCGCGCGCCTGGCCGTGCTGTGCAAGCAGCACGGCGTGAACCTGATCGCCATCGGCAACGGCACCGCCTCGCGCGAGACCGACAAGCTGGCGGGCGAGCTGATCAAGAAGCACGCGGACCTGAAGCTGTCCAAGATCGTGGTGAGCGAAGCCGGCGCCTCGGTGTATTCGGCTTCTGAAGTGGCGGCCAAGGAATTCCCCGACATGGACGTGAGCCTGCGCGGCGCCGTGTCCATCGCGCGCCGCCTGCAGGACCCGCTGGCCGAACTGGTGAAGATCGAACCCAAGGCCATCGGCGTGGGCCAGTACCAGCACGACGTGAACCAGGTGAAGCTGGCGCGCGCGCTGGACGCCAGGGTCGAGGACTGCGTGAACGCGGTAGGCGTGGACGTGAACACGGCTTCCGCCGCGCTGCTCACCCGCGTGGCGGGCTTAAGCGCCAGCGTGGCCGAGAACGTGGTCAAGCACCGCGACGCCAACGGCCCGTTCGCCAACCGCATGGCCCTGCTGAAGGTGCCGCGCCTGGGCGAGAAGGCGTTCGAGCAGTGCGCGGGCTTCCTGCGCATTCCCAGTGGCGACAATCCGCTGGATGCGAGCTCGGTGCATCCGGAAGCCTATCCGGTGGTGGAGCGCATCATTGCCCAGTGCGGGCGCGAGGTGAAAAGCATCATCGGCGACAGCGGCTTCCTGCGCGGCCTTAGACCTGAGCAGTACACCGACGAGCGCTTCGGCGTGCCGACCGTGCGCGACATCCTGAAAGAACTGGAGAAGCCCGGCCGCGACCCGCGTCCGGAGTTCGTCGCGCCGAGCTTCGCCGAGGGCGTGGAAGACCTGAAGGACCTGCGCCCCGGCATGATCCTGGAAGGCCGCGTCACCAACGTGGCCGCGTTCGGCGCCTTCGTCGACATCGGCGTGCACCAGGACGGCCTGGTGCACGTGTCGGCGCTGTCGCACACCTTCGTCAAGGATCCGCGCGACGCGGTGAAGGCCGGCGACATCGTCAAGGTCAAGGTGATGGAAGTGGACCTGCCGCGCCAGCGCATCGGCCTGTCCATGCGCCTGGACGACGAACCGGGCCAGGCCCGCGCCGGCCGGCCGGCCGGCGGCAACAACAGCGACAACCGCGGCGGTCCGCGCGATGGCCGTGGCCCGCGTCCGGGCGGCGGCGCGCCCAAGCCGGCCGCGGCGCCAGCCAACAGCGCGTTTGCCGATGCGCTGTCGCGCGCCATGAAGCGCTGAGTCCGGCCCCGTCCAGGCATGCTGCGCTGCGATGCAGCGCAGCATGCGCTGACGTATGGGCATGCATTACCGTAACGCGCGAATAACAAAAGCCATCCCGGCTCAAGGAGCGT
Source organism: Dyella sp. LX-66 (assembly GCF_018599165.1). Classification (NCBI taxonomy): domain Bacteria; kingdom Pseudomonadati; phylum Pseudomonadota; class Gammaproteobacteria; order Lysobacterales; family Rhodanobacteraceae; genus Dyella; species Dyella sp. LX-66. Next base: position 14,241 of record NZ_JAHFVJ010000006.1, on the reverse strand, counting down.
TACCGACATGCCCCGCATCCGTCATCTTGCCGGCGCCATCGCCGCCGGCCTGCTGTTCAGCACTGCCGCCGCCGCCACCGATTTCAGCAAGGTCGTGGTCATCGGCGATAGCCTCAGCGACGCCGGCAACATCGCCAAGCTGTCGGGTTCGCCGACCCCGCTGCGCTTCACCACCAACCCCGGCACCACCACGGCGGAGAACGTCGCCGCGGCGCTGGGCCTGCCGGTGACGGCATCGCTCTCCGGCGGCACCGACTACGCCTTCGGCGGCGCCGGCCTGCAGCACAACTCGCCGGGCACCCCGGCCGGCGTGCCGATGCTGCCGCAGCAGTTCCAGATGTACCTGGCGGCCAACGGCGGCCACGCCGACGGCAAGGCGCTGTACCAGGTCTGGGGCGGCGCCAACGACATCTTCTACCTGACCGCCACCTCGACCAATCCGACCGTGCTGGCCGGCGGCGCCGTCGCCGCGGCGCAGACCGAAGTGGGCCTGATCGGCCAGATGCAGGCCGCCGGCGCCAAGTACGTGGTGGTCTACAACCTGCCCGACATCGGCAAGACCCCGTCCGGCATGGCCGGCGGCGCGGCGGCCTCGGCCGGCGCCACCCAGCTGTCGCTCGCCTTCAACGGCGTGCTCAATGCGGGCATCAGCCAGCTGAGCAACAACGGCCTGAACGTGATCCCGGTGAACACCTTCCAGCTGCTCAACGAGGTGATCGCCAACCCGTCGGCCTACGGCTTCACCAATGTCACCACGCCGGCCTGCAACGGCAGCTCGGTGCAGTGCGGCCCGGCCGGTTCCGGCCTGCCCTACAGCTACGCCGCGGGCACCAACAACACCTACCTGTTCGCCGACGGCGTGCACCCGACCACCGCTGCCCACGCCATGCTGGGCCAGTACGTGGTGTCGCTGATCCAGGCGCCGGGCCAGATCTCCATGCTGGGCGAAGCCCCGCTGGCCGCGGCCGCCGCGCAGACCCGCGCCATCCGCAACGAGATGCTGGCCGACGCCATGGGCAGCGATACGCGCTTCTTCGCCAACGTCGACTACGCCCACCAGCGCTTCGACGAGCAGAGCAGCTCGCCCAAGACCACCAGCAACAACGTCAACCTGACCGTCGGCGCCGACGTGCGCGCCAGCGAGCACATCTCGATGGGCGTGGCGCTGGGCATCGGCCAGCACAATGCCGATTTCGCCGGCGGCGGCGGCTACAAGCTGCAGGACATCAGCGGCCTGGGCTACGTCACCTACCACAACGGCGGCGGCTACGTCGGCGGCTATCTGAACTATGCGCAGTCGAACTTCACCGACATCGAGCGCCGCATCCAGCTCGGCGCCATGTCGCGCAGCGAGAGCGGCAAGGCCGACGGCAACCGCCTCGGTGGCGGCGCCACCGGCGGCTGGTGGTTCAACTTCGACTCGATCCGCACCGGTCCGTTCGCCACGGTGGAATGGCAGACCGTGAAGGTCAATGGCTACACCGAAGGCGGCAACGACAGCACCACCATGTGGTTCGGCCGCCAGCAGCGCGACGCGCTGATCTCCACCCTGGGCTGGCGCCTGCAGGGCCATTGGCAGGCGGGCGGCATGATGCTCGCGCCGTATGCCGAGCTGGCCTGGAACCACGACAGCAAGGCCGACCCGCGCAGCGTCACCGCCGGCGTGGTCAGCATGCCCGGCCAGTTCGCCCTCACCGGCTTCCTGCCGGACAAGACCTGGGGCACCGCCGACGTGGGCGTGTCCGCCCAGTTCAGCGAGAACCTCACCGGCTGGGTGGGCTACAGCGGCCGCTTCGGCGACGACAGCCAGAAGTACAACAGCGTCAACCTGGGCGTGAAAGTCGGCTTCTGAGCCGGCTTTCCAGCCCCGTCCAATAAAAAAGCCGTCCGCGCGAGCGGACGGCTTTTTTCATGCCCCGAAGGAAGGCGGCGCTTACTTGTTCTTGCCGTTGGTGGCCAGGCTGAGAATGCTGGTGGCCTGCTTCTGCAGGTTGGCGGCTTCGTCGTCGGCCAGCGCGTCGGTCTTGCTGCCGGCCTGCTCCTGCTTCAGCACCAGGGCGCCGTCGGCGTTCCAGCCGGCGCGCTCGGTGGAGCTGGGCTTGCCGTCCTTGCTCGGCTTCTTCTGCTGCACCACGACCCACGGCTTGCCGTCCTTGTAGGCGTAGTCGGTGGCAGTGAAGCCCTTGTCGCCGTAATCCACCTGCTCGCGGATGAACTTCACTTCGCCGGCTTCGCGGAACACCTGCCAGCCGCGCGAGACCTTGTCTTCCAGCTTGGTGCCGCTGGTGATCTTCATGCCGCCGATCTGCTTCTGCACCGCATTGAACGCGGCCAGTTCCTTCTCGCCCGGGGTCTGCTCGCCCACCAGCTGGATCGACACCTGGTTGCCGGCGCCCTTGGTCAGCACCGGCGTCTGCAGCGGCGCGGTGTAGCGGCGGTCGCCGTCGGTCAGCACGGCCTGCACGATGTACATGCTGTTCGGGTTGACGTCGGCCGGATTGAATTCCAGCTCGAACGACTGCGGCAGGCTCGCCACCGGGTCGATCGTCTTGCTGGCCAGCGGGGTGCCGTCCTGGGCCGGATCGAGCAGCTTGATCTCGAGCTTGGCCTGCGGGGACACCTGGCCCGCGGCATCGCGCAGCGCGACCGTGCCACCGACCGCATTCGCCTTGATCGGCTGCTGGCCGGGCGCCGAAGCCGCCGGCGCGGACTCGCCGCCAGCCGACGCCGCGGGCTGCGACGAATCAGAAGAATTGCAGCCGGCGAGAGCGAGCGCTGCTACCGACACCAGTGACCAGACGATCCTGCGCATTGGGGAACCTCAATCAATCGATACAAACACGGTCACGAAAGCTCTGGCGCTCAGGGGCGCGAGTCATTTTCGCGGGGGAAGTTCGGAGAATACCCCAAAATTTATGAATCGGACAAAGTCAACATTACCTTTACCACTCCATACGTCATCGCATGGAAATAGTCGATTCGACAATAGTAATAGCCGTCCAATCAGCCATTTAGATAAAAATCTTACAAAAAGAGGCCGCACATCGCATGCGGCCCAGGGAGATCCCCGCCCGTGAGGGCGGGGTATTTATTGGAAGAATCACTACGGCTAAGTCAGAGCGAGAAGTCGTACTGCGCTGCCACACGCACATAGCGCGGCGTCTGGTAGCTGGTCGGCGTACCGAAGGTGGTCTGGTAGTAATCGGTCGCGTTGGTCTCGCCCGCTTCGTCGATGGTCAGCGGGGTGTGGCGGTTGAACACGTTGGTGATGTCCATGCTCAGCTGCAGACCCTTGGCCCATGCCGGCTTGTAGTTCACGCCCAGGTCCAGGTTCCACAGGGTCTTGGTCCGACCCAGGCTGCCGCGTGCCACCGGCTGGCCCTGGCAATAGAAGTAGGAGGCGTTGCTGCCGTAGCCGGCGTACGAATCCCAGTCTTCATTCACGCCAAAGCAGTTCTTCGGACGTCCGGTCTGCACCAGCAGGTTGGCGCCCACCATCCATTCCGGCGTGACCTGCCAGGAGCCGTACACCTTGATCGTGTGCTTGCGATCATTCGGCAGATTGCCGTTGCTGTAGTACATCAGCTCGGGGTAGTCGAAGTCCTGCGTGGTGCCCGTGTCGGCCTGGCCGATGTCGGACTTCACCAGGCCTTCGGTGTTGCCGTAGCTCTTGGCCCACACGTACGAAGCCTTGACGTACCACTTGTCGTTCCAGCTCTTCTCGGCCGACAGCTCCACCGAGGAGAACGAACGCTTGGCCTTCGGCTGGCCCAGGTCATGCGAGGACAGCTTCACGTGGCGCGAGATGCCGGCGTCCGCATCGTCCTGGGTGAGCGGGATGTTGAGATCCACGCCGCGGCCCGGGTTGAAGATGTAGCAGCCCGGCACGCCGCTGGGCGTGCTTTCCGGCACGCCGCCCGGATTGGCGTCGCTCTGCGGCGGCAGGCCGAGCACGTTCACCGCGTAGTTGTAGAACGGGCGCCAGTCGCAGGCGTCGTCGATGGCGTTGCGCAGCTTGCGGTGCATCAGGCGGATGCCGACGGTCCAGTCGTTGTCCAGCTGCTTCTGCGCACCGAGGATGAACTCGTCCTGCTTGTAGGGCTTCAGATCCTTGTCGGCCACCCACGAAGCCTTCGGCGTCGTGCCGTTCTCGCCGTTGGCGAAGTAGGTCTCGGCGTACGCCACGCGATCGTAGTTCGGATCGGCATTCGGGATGTTGTGCAGACCGATCGGCGCGCCGGTGATCGGGTTGACGCCGGTGTAGTACTGGTCGTGGATGCTGTAGATCGACGCGCTGGCCGCGCGCAGCGCCACGTTCGCCGCGATCGGCAGCGAGTAGGTGCCGGCGGTGCCGTAGATCTTCAGCGACGAATCGCCCATCACGTCCCAGGAGAAGCCCAGGCGCGGCTGCCAGATGTTGCTCTGCTTGACGTAGCTTTCGCCGGCGCCGTTCTTGTTGTTGAAGCCGTCGTTGCGCACGCCGACATAGGCCAGGAAGCGGTCGGTGATCGCCCAGTTGTCCTCGATGTAGAAGGCCTTCTGCTCGATGTCGACCTTGCCGCCAGTCTGGAAGGCGATGGAACGCACGTAGCTGGTTTCCGGCGAACCGGAGTTGTCCACGCCGCGCGCCGTCGGGCGGGTGTAGTAGTTGAAGTACACGCCACCTTCGTACAGCGACTGGCCGGTGTCGGACGTCCACTTGTCCTTGGTGTAGCCGGCATGCAGATCGTGGCTGTCGAGCTTCCATTCCAGGTCGATGCGGCCGGACTTCTTGTCGTCCTTGCCGCCGACCTTGTCGAAGGTGCCGGCGAAGTTGCAGGACGCGAACGGGTTGAGCGTCTTCAGCGTCGCCACCGGATAGCGGCGGTCGGCCACCGTCACGCAGCCCGGCTGGTTGAAGTCGCCGACCACGCCGTTATACGACTCGTACAGGCCGTCCTTGCTCACCGCATACGTGGTGCGCGCCGAACGCAGCTGGCCGTACATCGCCGTCAAGGTCAGCGTGTCGGTCAGATAGCTGGTGTAGTTGAGGATGTCGGTGCGGCCGCCGGTCTTCCAGTACTGCGTGCCCTGGTAGGAACCGCGCAGCGGACGCTTGTTGTCATCCATGCCGCCCTTGTAGACGCGCTCGCTCTGGTGTTCGACATCGCTGAAGCCGGTGTATTCCAGCACGTTGTTGTCGTTGATGTTCCAGTCGAGCTTGACCAGCCAGTACGGATCCTTCCAGTGGTCGTCGAGCATGCCGCGCGAGCCCAGGTCGTTGCCGGGGCTGGAGTAGGTGCCGCCATAGGTGGTGCGGTCGGTGTCGGTCTGGCTGTACAGGGCGTAGAAGAACAGCTTGTCCTTGATCAGCGGACCGCCCAGCCACACGCTGGCGATGCGCTCGCTCTGTTCGTTCTTCTCGCGCACGGTCGCGAGGCGGCCGTTGTTGTAGTACAGGTTCGGATTGTTCGCGCGCAGGCTTTCCGGCGACCAGTCGACGCGTGCGCCGCCGGTCCACTCATTGCTGCCGCGCTTGGTGACCACGGACATCACGCCGCCGGTCGAATAACCGTAGCGCGCGCCGTAGCCGCCGCTCTTCACTTCCATCTGGCCGATGCCCTGGAACGGCACCTGCGAGTAGTTCAGGCCATTGAACTGGTTGGTGACGTTGAAGCCGTTGACGTAGTAGCTGTTCTCGGCCACCGACGAACCGTTGAAGCTGGCCAGGTTGCCGAACTGGGCATCGCCCTTGGTCACGCCGGGAGCCAGCAGCGCCACCGCAGTCTGGTTCTGCGCGATCGGCAGGTTGCGCAGCTGCGCGGCGGTGAAGACGGTGGCGGTTTCCACCTGGGCCACGTCGATGGAAGGCATCGCGTTGGCCGATACCTGCACCACGCCCAGGTCCTTCGCGCTCTTGCTCGCACCGGGGCTGAGGTTGAGGTTCTGGCCGGCCACGACGGTGACTTCATGCGTCGACGGCGTGCCGTTTTCGTTGATGGTCAGCCGGTAGGTGCCCGGCGGCAAAGAACCGATGTTGAAGCGGCCATCGGCGCCCACCGTGACCTGGCGGCTGAAACCGTTGCCGGTGTTCTCCGCCTGCACGGTGGTGCCGGCGGCAGCGTTTCCGTAGATCGAACCCACCGTGCTCTGGGCGAATGCGACGCCACCGGTGAGAGTCAGGCTCAAAGCGAGTGCCAAGCGGGCACGACGCAACTGCCGTACGGCAATAACGGTATGCGAAACCATTTCGTTGTTCTCCCCTTGAATCGCCCGGGCAATATTCCCGGGGAAAGTGAATTGCGATTTCTTCGCTCGCGCGTATTCCCAAATGGGAGTTCGTGCGTTTCCCCGCTCAGAAATCGACTTTCTTACGACAGCTTCGCGTAAGAAATATCGACGCTAGATGAAGATTAGATAAACGTCAACCCTTTCGTAACATCTTGCCGTGTTATAGCCCGGCTAATACGTAAGCGGCCCGAAAGGCTAGCTTGCAAAAGTCAACTGCCAGACCACCCAGGAGATCCCCATGGCTACGCAAATAACTACGACGCCGCCGAACGGGGGCACCTTCGCCGATCGAGTCAAAGTGCTGATCCAGCGCGTCGGCAGCGTGACCGAGATCGCGCGAATGTGCGGTTTCTCCGAGGGTGTCGTGCGTAGCTGGCGCGACGGCAATACCGATCCTTCCCGTGCACGCTGCGTGACGCTGGCCAAGACCATGGGCATTTCCCTGGTGTGGCTGGTGGCCGGCGAAGGTTCGATGATGCAGTCCGAATCGATCACTTCCGGCGAAGAGCTCGGCACCGAGACTTCGCTCACCAACCGCCAGCGCACCAAGCTGCGCACCGCCGCCGACACCTTGCATGCGAGCGGCGTGGCGATGGATCCGCACCGCCTGAACACGGCGCTGCGCATCCTGCAGTCCGAGCTGGACCTGGCCGACAGCAATCTGTCGCTGGCGGACAATGCGGACCTGCTGGCCGACCTGTACGAGATCCTCGGCCCGGGCGGCAACGATGTGGATGCGGCGGCGATGGTGGCGTTCAATCATCGCCTCGGCGACCGCCTCAAGCGCGATCGCCATCTGGCCTGAAGATCCCGCATAAAAAAAACGGCAGCCATCTGGCTGCCGTTTTTCTTTGTGCCGGCGAAACCCGCCGAAACTCAGAGCCGCGCGATATCGGCGATGGCCGTGAATTGCGCCTGCAGCTGGCCGAGCAAGGCCAGGCGGTTCGCGCGCACCGCAGGATTTTCCGCATTCACCAGCACGCCGTCGAAGAACGCGTCCACCGGCGCCTGCAACTGCGCGAGGCGGGTGAGCACGGCGGTGTAGTCGCCCGCCTGCAAGGCACCGGCCGTTTCCGACTTGGCCGCGGCCAGCGCCGACGCCAGCGCGCGCTCCGCATCGGCCTCGAAATGCGCCGGATCGACCGTACCGTGCACCGCTGGCGCGCCGGCTTCTTCGGCCTGCTTGCGCAGGATGTTCGCCACGCGCTTGTTGGCGGCGGCGAGGCTGAGCGCCTCCGGACGGCGGCCGAATTCCGCCACCGCGCGCAGGCGGCGGTCGAAGTCGGCCAGCGAGGCCGGCGCCACCGCCAGCACGGCTTCGAACTGCTCGCCGTTGAAACCCTGCTCGGCGTAGTAGCCGCGCAGGCGTTCGATGACGAAGTCGTACAGCTCGTCCACCAGGGCGGCGCGGCGCTTGCCGGCGTCCAGCGCCGGCGCCTTGCCGTCCTTGCCTGGCTTCAGGCCGGCGGCGAGGGCGGCTTCGGGGATCAGTTCCAGCGCCTCGGTGAAGCTGGCCTTGAGGTCCAGTTCCAGGCCGCCTTCCACCAGGGTGCGCGCCAGGCCCAGCGCGGCGCGGCGCAGGGCGAACGGGTCCTTGTTGCCGCTGGGCTTGAGGCCTACGGCGAAGATGCCGGCGAGCGTGTCCAGGCGCTCGGCCACGGCCAGCACCTGGCCGACCTTGCCCGCGGCGATGGCGTCGCCGGCGAAGCGCGGCTGGTAGTAGCTGTCCAGTGCGGCGGCCACTTCGGCGGTCTCGCCATGATGGCTGGCGTAGTAGCGGCCCATCACGCCCTGCAGTTCGGGGAATTCGCCGACCATGCGGGTGAGCAGGTCGCACTTGCTGAGCGCGGCGGCGCGGGTGGCCTGGCCGGCGTCGACCTCGACGCGGTTGGCCACGATGCGCGCCAGTTCGGCCACGCGCACGCTCTTGTCCCACAGGCTGCCCAGCGACTGCTGGTAGGTGACGTTCTTGAGGTCGTCCTGGTAGCCGGCCAGCGGCGTTTTCAGGTCCTCGTCCCAGAAGAACTTGGCGTCGGCGAAGCGCGGGCGGATCACGCGCTCGTAGCCCTTGCGGATCTCGGCCGGGTTCTTGCTCTCGATATTGGCAATGCCGATGAAATGTTCGGTGAGCTTGCCCCCGGCGTCGAACACCGGCACGAACTTCTGGTTGGTCTCCATGGTGGTGACCAGGGCTTCCGGCGGCACCGCCAGGAACTCGCGCTCGAAGGTGCAGGCGATGGCGGACGGCCATTCGGTGAGGTTGGCGATCTCATCGAGCAGGGCGTCGTCCAGGCGCGGCAGGCCGCCGGTCTGCGCGGCGGCCTTGGCCACCTCGGCGCGGATGCGCTGGCGGCGCTCGGCCGGGTCGGCCAGCACGTTGGAGGCGCGCATCGAATCCAGCCAGATATCGGCGTCGGCCACGTGCACCGGATGCGGATGCAGGAAGCGATGGCCGCGCGACTTGCGGCCGCTCTTCAGGCCCAGCGCCTCGCCTTCGACGATGTCGGCGCCATGCAGCATCACCAGCCAGTGCGCCGGGCGCACGAAACTGTATTCGTGATTACCCCAGCGCATCGGCTTGGGGATGGGCAGGCTCTTGAGCGTTTCGTCGAGGATGTCCGGCAGCAGCGCGGCCAGCGGCTGGCCGGGTTTCACGGCGCGGAACACGAACCAGGCGCCCTTGTCGGTTTCGAGCTTTTCCAGCTGCTCGACAGTGACGCCGCAGGACTGCGCAAAACCTTGCAGCGCCTTGCTCGGATTGCCTTCGGCGTCGAGCGAGGCATTCACGGCGGGGCCGCGGCGCTCGATCGTCTGCTCCGGCTGCTGCGCGGCGACCTGCGGGATATGGACGGCCAAACGGCGCGGCGAAGCGAAGCCGCGGGCGAGATCCAGGCCGGCTTCCACGCCGCGCTTGGCCAGGCCGTCGCAGATGCCGCGCTGGAACGCGGCGGCGAGTTCGTCCAGCGCCTTGGGCGGCAGTTCTTCCGTGCCCAGTTCGATCAGCAGTGACTTGGCGGCGCTCATGCGGCCTGCTCCTTGGACGGCTTCGGTTGCTTCTTCAGGCCCGGAAAACCGAGCTTTTCGCGCTGCGCGACGTAGGCCTCGGCCACCGCGCGGGCCAGCGTGCGCACGCGCAGGATGTAGCGCTGGCGCTCGGTGACGCTGATGGCGCGGCGCGCATCGAGCAGGTTGAAGGTGTGGCTGGCCTTCATCACCTGCTCGTAGGCCGGCAGCGGCAGTCCGGCGGTGATCAGCTTGTTGGCCTCGCCTTCGCACACGTCGAACCAGCGCAGCAGTTCCGGCACGTTGGCGTGCTCGAAGTTGTAGGTGCTCTGCTCGACTTCGTTCTGCAGGAACACGTCGCCGTAGGTGACGGTGCCGTGCGGGCTTTCCGTCCACACCAGGTCGTAGACGTTGTCCACGTTCTGCAGGTACATGGCCAGGCGCTCGAGGCCGTAGGTGATCTCGCCGGTGACCGGCTTGCACTCCAGGCCGCCGGCCTGCTGGAAGTAGGTGAACTGGGTGACTTCCATGCCGTTCAACCACACTTCCCAGCCCAGGCCCCAGGCGCCCAGGGTGGGCGATTCCCAGTTGTCCTCGACGAAGCGCAGGTCGTGCACCAGCGGGTCCAGGCCCAGTTCCTTGAGCGAGCCGATGTACAGCTCGAGGATATTGTCCGGATTGGGCTTCATCACCACCTGGTACTGGTAGTAATGCTGCAGGCGATTGGGGTTCTGGCCGTAGCGGCCGTCGGTGGGACGGCGCGAGGGCTGCACGTAGGCCGCGGCCCAGGGCTCCGGACCCAGCGAGCGCAGGAAAGTGGCGGGATGGAAGGTGCCGGCGCCGACCTCGGTATCGAGCGGCTGCAGCAACACGCAACCCTGCGCCGCCCAGTAGCGGTTGAGGGTCTGGATCACATCCTGGAAGGTACGTGCGGACATGGCTTTCCGTGACCTGGAATAAAGCGGGTTAGTATAGCCGCGCGCTATGCTCATGGCCTGATCGCGCGCAGAAAACCGAGGGGAATCCGACGCATGGCCGCCTCACCGCAAATCGCTTCGCTGTTGGGTCGACGCGGCAAGCTCACGCTCGACGACGTGCTGGCCGCCCTGGTCGTGGACGGTTTCGTCCAGGCCGAGGACGCCAAGAACGTTCGCATGGGCAACCGCAGCGGCCGTTCGGCAGTCGAGCTACATCCGCTGGTGCTGATCGCCAACGCCAAGCTGCCGAACCTGCGCGACCCCGGCCGGCCGCTGAGCCTTGAGGCGCTGACCGAATGGCTGGCCAACCATGCGGGCCTGCCGTACCTGAAGATCGACCCGATGAAGATCAACGTGGCCGCGGTGACCCAGGTGGTCAGCAACGCCTACGCCACGCGCCACCGCATCTTGCCGGTGGCGGCCGCGGCCGGCGAGGTGACCTTCGCCACCTGCGAACCGTTCGATGCCGGCTGGGCGACCGATCTTTCCCACATGATCCGCCGCGACGTGAAGCGGGTGGTGTCCAATCCGCTGGACATCAATCGCTACCTGCTCGAGTTCTACGGCGTACAGCGCTCGATCCAGCTGGCCCAGGATGCCAAGGCCAGCGGCTACGACTCCTCCGCCATCCTCAACTTCGAGCAGCTGGTGGAGCTGGGCAAGAGCGGCGAGGTCGGCGCGGACGACCGCCACGTCGTGCACATCGTGGACTGGCTGCTGCAGTACGCGTTCGAGCAGCGCGCCTCGGACATCCATCTGGAACCGCGCCGCGATGCCGGGCAGATCCGCTTCCGCATCGATGGCGTGATGCACAAGGTGTTCGAGCTGCCGCCGCCGGTGATGACCGCGGTGACCGCGCGCATCAAGATCCTGTCGCGCATGGACGTGGCCGAGAAGCGCCGCCCGCAGGACGGCCGCATCAAGACGCGTTCGGCCGGCGGCCGCGAAGTGGAGCTGCGTATTTCCACCATGCCGACCGCGTTCGGCGAGAAGGTGGTGATGCGTATCTTCGATCCGGATATCGTCGCGAAGGATTTCTCGCAGATCGGTTTCTCGCCGGAAGAAGGCACGCTCTGGCGCAGCATGGTGGAGCGTCCGCACGGCATCGTGCTGGTCACCGGCCCCACCGGCTCGGGCAAGACCACCACGCTGTACTCCACGCTGAAGTACCTGGCCACGCCGGAACTCAATGTCTGCACGGTGGAAGACCCGATCGAAATGGTCTCGCCGGAACTCAACCAGATGCAGGTGCAGACCTCGATCGACCTGGATTTCGCCGCCGGCGTGCGCACCCTGCTGCGCCAGGATCCGGACATCATCATGGTGGGCGAGATCCGCGACCTGGAAACGGCGCAGATGGCCGTGCAGGCCTCGCTGACCGGCCACCTGGTGCTGTCGACGCTGCATACCAACGATGCGCCGAGCGCGGTGACCCGCCTGCTCGATCTGGGCGTGCCGCATTACCTGATCCAGTCCACGCTCACGGGCGTGGTGGCGCAGCGTCTGGTGCGTACGCTGTGCCCGCACTGCAAGCAGGCCACCGAGCAGGAGCCGCACGAATGGACCGCGCTGACCCATGGCTGGTCGGTGCCGCTGCCGGCCACGGTGTTCAAGCCGGTGGGCTGCCTGGAATGCCGCAATACCGGCTTCATGGGGCGCACCGGTATCTATGAGATGATGATTCTGTCGGCGCGCCTGCGCAGCCTGTTGTCGTCGCAGCTGGATCTGGGCCGCTTCGGCACCGCTGCACTGGCCGAAGGCATGCAGCCGCTGCGTATCTCCGCGGCGGCGCAGGTGGCGCGAGGACTCACCACGGTGCAGGAAGTGCTTACGGTGCTGCCGCCGATCGAGTTGCCGGAAGGCCATTCCCACTGACTGCGTTGAAGCTCGCCTGTTGATGAAACCCGTTCTGATCATTCGTACCGGTCGTGCACCCGACCCGATTCGCGCCCGTCACGGCGATTTTCCGCACTGGTTCCGGCTCGGCGCGCAGCTTGCACCGGAGCGGGTGCGTGTTGTCGACGTAGCCGCAGGCGAGGCGTTGCCGCCTCCTGGCGAGGTGGCCGGTGCGTTGATTACCGGCTCCGCCGCGATGGTGACGGAGCGCGCGGCGTGGAGCGAGCGCACGGCGGGGTGGATCCGCGATGCGATGGATCTGGAGTTACCGCTGTTCGGCGTCTGCTATGGCCATCAGCTGATGGCGCATGCGCTGGGTGGCCGCGTGGATTATCTGCCTGGCGGGCGCGAGATCGGCACGATGCTGATCCAGGTGGCGGCGCATGCCAAGGACGATACGGTGGCCTCGACCTTGCCGGCGTCGTTCCGCGCACACACTACGCATGAGCAGAGCGTGCTGGAGTTGCCGAAGGGTGCGACCGTGCTCGCGGGCTCGGAGCGCGATCCGCATCATCTGCTGCGCTATGGGAAGAATGCGGTGAGCGTGCAGTTCCATCCGGAATTCAATGCGGATGTGATGCGTGCCTACATCCATCGCAAGCGTGCCGACATGCATCGGGAAGGTTTCGATCCGCACCACACGTTTCGCCAGGTGGCGCCGACGCCGATCGCGCGGCGGTTGATGCGTTACTTCTCGCGCCATCACGGGATGGCGGCGCTGCGCTGACGATCAGCGGCTGCCGCGTGGCGGCATCGGGAATGGCGTGACCTTCTGGCCGTCGCCGGCATCGCGAATGGCCAGCGAGCCTTTGCGGTCGACTTCTTCGATGCGGATAACCGACTGCATGGGCAGGTGCAGGACGCGGGTGTCCTTGAATTCTTCGCGCAGTTTTTCTTCGGTCGGGTCGACCAGGATGCCTTCGCCGGCGGGTTCGAACACGAGCTCGCCGACTTCGGTGAAGCCCCATAGCGCACTGGAAGCCACGTGGCGGGCGTAGAGCTCGTAGCTCTTGCCCAGGTGCAGGAAGGTGACCTTGTAGAGTTTCTTGTTGCGCATGGATGCAAGTTTATCCGCGCATGCGCCGGACGACGGCATTGCGCGACAGCAGCGCATAGATCACGCCGAACAGGAAACCCGCGATGTGGGTCCACCACACGACGGCGCCATAGCTGGGACCGGCATAGCTGAAAAGCAGCTGCAGCAGTACCCAGATGCCGATGAGCAGAAAAGCCGGAACGCGGACGAATTCGAGATAGAGACCGAGCGGCAGCACCAGGCCGAGGCGCTCGCGCGGAAACAGCGCGATGTAGGTGCCGAGCACCGCGGAAACCGCGCCACTGCAGCCGATGATGGGCGAGTGCACGCCAGCGAGCGAGAGTGCGCCGACCAGGTTGGCGACGATGCCGCCGAGCAGGAACAGCAGAAAGAAGCGCGCAGAGCCGAGCGTGCGCTCGGATGGCAGTCCGAAGATCACCAGGAACAGCATGTTGCCGAGCACGTGCAGCCAGGCGACGTGGATGAAGAGCGCGGTGACCAGGCGCAGCAGCGACGGGTCATGCAGCTGCGCGAGGATCGGTTCCTTGGCGTCGAAAATATTCGCCGGCACCGTACCCCATTCGAGCAGCAGCGACAGGCGCTGGCGCGGTGGCAGTACGGCGAGCCCGATAAAGCTCAGCACGCAGGCCAGCACGAGCAGCATGGTGACCCACGGCGTGCGTTGCCGGCGGCGGGTTTCGACTTGGACAAACACGCGGTGATCCCCCGATTGGCGCATGGGTCCCTGAAGAGTCGAATCATAGGCCAAGCGGGTGTGGCGTATGGGCGTTCTTTGCTTGCTGTTTGGCGTTGAGGGTGAGTTGGATGGCCAAATCAGGCGGTGGCGGTGGGCTATTAGCGCTGCCGCGGATTATCTGTTCGGATTAACTCGTATCGAGTGGAGCGCTAATGGCGTCGTCGATGCTGGGCTAATGGCGGAGCTAATGAAGTGATTATGTTTAGGCCAAGAAAAAACCCTCACCGAGGTGGTGAGGGTTTTTAGGATAAAGCCCCTGGCGATGACCTACTCTTGCATAGCAAGCTACACTACCATCGGCG